>NZ_JBEXNQ010000002.1:0-398995 GCF_040611155.1 Streptomyces sp. NPDC002994 | reverse complement strand
GTTGATAGGCCAGATGTGGAAGCCCGGTAACGGGTGGAGCTGACTGGTACTAATAGGCCGAGGGCTTGTCCTCAGTTGCTCGCGTCCACTGTGTTGTTCCCGGGTTGCGAACAGTTATCGCACCGGTTGAACAGATCCACTTACTTAATTGAAGAGTGTGCTTGTTCGCTAAGCCCGATAGGGTTTCGGTGGTCATAGCGTTAGGGAAACGCCCGGTTACATTCCGAACCCGGAAGCTAAGCCTTTCAGCGCCGATGGTACTGCAGGGGGGACCCTGTGGGAGAGTAGGACACCGCCGAACAATCTTTCAGGACCCTTGGTCCAGCGTTCATGCTGGATCAAGGGTCTTTTTTGTTTTTCCGAAGCGCGTCGGATGGCCGACTGCGCGAGAATGACTGCGTTACCCCAAGACAGGAGCCAACCGATGTCCACCAACTCTTCCGACGATCGCCCGGAGCGCGAGCCGCGCCGGCGAGACGGCGATGACAGGGGCGGATACCGCGGCGGTCGTGACGACCGTGCGCCGCGCCAGGACAACGATCGCGGTGGGTTCCGTCGTGACGACCGCCCCACCGGCGGAGCGCCCCGTGGTGGTCGTGACGACCGCCCGAGTGGTCCGCGCCGTGATGACGACAGGGGCGGGCGTCCGAGCGGTGGTGGCGGTGGCTTCCAGCGTCGTGACGACCGGTCAGGCAGCGGCCCTCGCCGTGACGACAGCCGAGGCGGCCGTCCGGCCGGCGGCGGTGGCGGTGGTTACCAGCGTCGTGACGACCGGCCGAGCAGTGGGCCGCGTCGTGATGACGAGCGTGGCGGTGGGTTCCGTGGCGGTCGTGATGACCGTGCGCCGCGCCGGGATGACCGTCCCAGTGGTGGTGGCGGCGGGTTCCAGCGTCGCGACGACCGTCCGAGCGGTGGTGGCGGCGGGTTCCAGCGTCGTGACGACCGTCCGAGTAGTGGTGGTGGCGGGTTCCAGCGTCGTGACGACCGGCCCAGTGGTGGTGGCGGTGGTTACCAGCGTCGCGATGACCGTCCCAGTGGTGGTGGCGGTGGCTACCAGGGTCGCGATGACCGTCCGAGCGGTGGTGGCGGGTTCCAGCGTCGCGATGACCGTCCGAGCGGTGGTGGCGGTGGCTCCCAGGGTCGTGACGAGCGCCCCAGTGGTGGTGGCGGTTACCAGCGCCGGGATGACCGTCCCAGTGGTGGCGGCGGTTTCCAGCGTCGCGACGACCGCCCCAGTGGCGGCGGTGGCGGGTTCCGTGGCGGCCGTGATGACCGTGCGCCGCGCCGGGACGACCGTCCCAGCAGTGGTGGTGGCGGGTTCCAGCGCCGTGACGACCGTCCGAGCGGTGGCGGCTCCCAGGGTCGTGACGAGCGCCCCAGTGGTGGTGGCGGTTACCAGCGTCGGGACGAGCGTCCCAGTGGTGGCGGGTTCCAGCGTCGCGACGACCGTCCGAGCGGTGGTGGCGGCGGGTTCCAGCGTCGCGATGACCGTCCCAGTGGTGGTGGCGGCGGGTTCCAGCGTCGCGATGACCGTCCCAGTGGTGGTGGCGGTGGTTACCAGCGTCGGGACGAGCGGCCCAGTGGTGGTGGCGGGTTCCAGCGTCGGGACGATCGGCCGAGCAGTGCGCCGCGTCGTGATGACGAGCGTGGTGGCGGGTTCCGTGGCGGGCGTGATGACCGTGCGCCGCGCCGTGATGACCGTCCCAGCAGTGGTGGCGGCGGGTTCCAGCGCCGGGACGACCGTCCGAGCGGTGGTGGCGGTGGCTACCAGCGTCGCGACGACAGCCGGGGCGGGCGTCCCAGCGGTGGTGGCGGCTATGAGCGCCGCGACGACCGGCCGAGCAGTGGGCCGCGTCGGGACGACGACCGCGGTGGCTACCGCGGCGGCCGCGACGACCGTGCGCCCCGTCGTGACGACCGCGGCGGTGACCGCGAGGGGTACCGCGGGCAGCGTGACGACCGGGAGCGGGAGCCCATCAAGAGGCTTCCCATTCCCGAGGACGTCACGGGTCACGAGATCGACAAGGACGTTCGGCAGGAGCTCCAGAGCCTGCCGAAGACCCTCGCTGAGGATGTCGCCAAGAACCTCGTCATGGTCGCGAACCTCATCGACGACGAGCCCGAGGAGGCGTACGCGTACTCGCGTATCGCCCTGAGGCTCGCCTCGCGAGTGGCTGCGGTGCGTGAGGCCGCCGGCTTCGCGGCGTACGCGACTCAGCGGTACACCGAGGCGCTTGCGGAGTTCCGCGCGGCCCGCCGTATGACCGGCAGCGTGGAGCTGTGGCCCGTGATGGCGGACTGCGAGCGCGGGCTCGGGCGGCCGGAGCGGGCAATGGCGATGGCCGGTGAGCCGGAAGTGCTGAAGCTCGACAAGGCCGGCCAGGTCGAGATGCGTATGGTCGCGGCCGGTGCGCGGCGGGACATGGGGCAGATCGATGCGGCCATCGTGACCCTCCAGGGGCCCGAGCTGGCGTCGAATTCGGTGCAGCCGTGGACCGCGCGACTGCGGTACGCGTACGCCGATGCGCTGCTGACCGCCGGGCGTGAAGCCGAGGCGCGTGAGTGGTTCGCCAAGGCGATCGAGGCGGACAAGGATGGTCTGACGGACGCTTCGGACCGACTCGCTCAGCTCGACGGTGTCGACTTCGTCGACGCCCTCGATGAGGAGCGCGAGGAGTCCGGTGAGTCGGCGGCCGAGGCTAAGGCTGAGACTGTCGTGAAGGACGACGTCGACGTCGACGTTGAGGACGATGACGCGAGTGGCGTGGAGCCTGTTGAGGGCGACAAGGACTGATTGAGTCCGCGTGAGTAAAGGGCGGCACCCCCGGTGGGGTGCCGCCCTTTCGCGTTTCCGGGGGTTCAGCTCACGTCGAGGCTGCGCAGGACCAGGCCCGTCGCCGGCTTCGGGCCGAACGACGTGGATTTGCGGGGCATCGTGACGCCCTGGCGGGCCAGGTCCCGGACGATTTCCTCGCGTACCGGATGCATCAGGACGGCCGTGCCGCCGTGGCGTTCCGCCTGGGTGACGGCCGCCTCCGTGCCGTGGATGTACGCGATGTGCTCGGGGGCGTCGGGAATCGACCACAGGTGGTCGAGCAGAGTGGCGTGCAGGACCGTCGCGTCCAGGGTCCGCCAGGCCGCGGGGCGGTCGGCCGGGATCGTACGGGACAGGAGGGTTTCGTCCGGGCGGTCGATCAGGTGGTACGCGCCGTCTCCCGCCAGGAGGAACGCGTTGCCGGCGGTCGCCGCCTCGGCGAGGGCGTCCAGCGCGAGGGGGAGCGGGCCTGGGACCTCGCGGATGCGGAAGGTGTCGGCGACCGCGGCGAGGGCGTCCGCGACGGGGAGGCGGTGCAGCACGCGGTGGATGGCGCGGACCTGGAGCGGGTAGCGGGCCGTGTCGATGAGGAGGACCAGGCCGGAGCCCCAGGCGCCGGCAGCCGGGTGTTCCGCCTGGAGGCGGAGGTACGTCGCCCAGCGGTGGTGGCCGTCCGCGATCAGGGCTTGGTGGTGGGACAGGTCCGCCGATACTTCGGCCAGTTCGGCGGGGTCCGTGATGGACCACAGGCGGTGGCTGAAACCGTCCTCTGTGGTGGTGGACAGGAGCGGGGAGCGCAGGATGGTGCGTTCGATGACGGCGGTCGCGCCGGTGGCGTTGCCGCCGCTGCGGTAGGTCAGCAGGAGCGGTTCGAGGTTGGCGGCCGTCGCGCGCATCAGGGCCGCGCGGTCGGCGACGACGTGCGGCATGACGTCCTCGTGGGGGAGGACGATGCCCTCCGCCGGCGGCGTGAGGGTGAGCGCGCCGATGACGCCGCGCTGGAGCAGGTCACCGCTGCGCTGCTCGTACACGTAGAGGGACGGTACGGGGTCCGGGGCGAGTACACCTTCGGACAGCCAGCGGTGCAGGGTGTCCGCGGCCTGCTGGTTGCGGGTGGCGGGCGTGGCGGCCTGCGGGAGGATCAGCCGGACGATGTTGTACGGGTCGGCCGATTCGAGGTGATGCAGGCCGTCGGGGCGTACCACCACGTCGTACGGCGGGGACGTGACGGCGGCCAGGCTGCTCACTCGCTCGGGGACGTAGCGCAGTCCACGGAAGGGGGCCAGGCGCAGGCCGTGGTCCTCGTCGGACCGACCAGGTGTACTCATTGGTGCATCGTAAGTGGGGTCGTCCTATGGGCGATGATCGGGGGACAGGCACCGAGCTAGGAGTGGTACGGAATGAGCCAGCAGACCAGGACCCGGCCCGACGCGTGCGCGCGTGCGCTGAGGGAGGCGTACGACACGGCTCTGCTGGACCTGGACGGTGTCGTTTACGCGGGCGGTGAGGCCATCGCGCACGCGGTGGACGCGCTCGCGGTCGCCCGGGACGGCGGGATGCATCTCGCGTATGTGACCAACAATGCTTTTCGGACGCCTGAGGTGGTGGCGGAGCACCTCACGGAGCTCGGGGTGCCTGCGGAGGCTTCCGATGTCATTACGTCGGCGCAGGCTGTGGCTCGGCTGATCGCGGATCAGGTTCCTGGTGGGGGGCGGGTTTTGGTCGTGGGCGGTGAGGGGCTGCGGGTCGCGCTGCGTGAGCGGGGGCTGGTGCCGGTGGAGTCGGCCGACGATGACCCGGTTGCCGTGGTGCAGGGGTACGGCGGGCCCGATCTGGCGTGGGGGCGGTTCGCGGAGGCGTCGTATGCGGTGGCGCGGGGTGTGCCGTGGTTCGCGTCTAACACGGATCTGACGATTCCCAGTGCGCGGGGGATCGCGCCGGGTAACGGTGCGGCCGTGGAGGTCGTACGGATCGCCACGGGCGCGGAGCCGCCGCAGGTGGCGGGCAAGCCGTTGCCGCCGATGCATCGGGAGACGATTCTGCGGACCGGGGCGGAGCGGCCGCTGGTGGTCGGGGACCGGCTGGATACGGACATCGAGGGCGCGAATGTGGGGGGCGTGGATTCGCTGCTCGTGCTGACCGGCGTTACGGACGGGGCGCAGTTGTTGGCGGCTGCGCCGAAGTATCGGCCGACTTATGTGGATGCGGATCTGCGGGGGTTGCTTACTGGGCAGCCCGAAGTGGCCGAGGCGGGTGGCGGGTTCGCGTGTGGTGGGTGGACCGCTTCTGTGCGGGGCGCCGAGCTGGTGGTTGAGGGGGAGGGGGCGGCGATGGATGGGCTGCGGGCGTTGTGTGCGGCGGCTTGGACGTATGCGGGGGACGGGGTGTGCGGGCTGGACGGGAGCAAGGTGCTGGACAGGGTGGGGCTTTAAGGGCCCGCCCTGCGGAGCTTTTCCCTACCCGCCTCTTCCCGACCTGGGGCGCTGCCCCAGGCCCCGCTCCTCATACGCCGGAGGGGCTCCAACAGAGCTCCATGCGAGGGTAGGCTAACCTAACTTCGTGTTGGTTGAGAGTCCTCCGAAGCAGAGCGCGGTGCAGATCCCCGCGTCACCCAAACGCAATGCCGTACGTGCCGGGGGGTTGGTTGTCTCCGTCGGTGTGCTGCTGTTGGTCGTCGGTGCGAGTATCGCGATTGGCGCCAAACCGCTTGCGCCGGGCGAGGTGTGGCACGGACTGTTCCATGCCTCAGGCACCGGCAACGACGTGATCATCCAGGACGTGCGGGTGCCCCGCACCATCCTCGGTGTGCTCGTCGGTGCGGCGCTCGGGCTGTCGGGTGCGGTCATGCAGGGGCTCACCCGTAACCCGCTCGCCGAACCGGGAATCCTCGGGGTGAACGCGGGGGCCGCGGCCGCCGTTGTGTCCGCCATCAGCTTCTTCGGGGTCACCTCCCTGACCGGATATGTCTGGTTCTCGTTCATCGGCGCGGGAGTTGTCTCCGTGCTGGTGTACGTCCTGGGTGGCAGCCGCGGCGCCACACCGGTACGGCTCGCGCTCGCCGGCACGGCCATGACCGCCGCCCTGTACGGCTACGTCAACGCCGTACAGCTGATGGACTCGGCCGCGCTGGAGCAGATTCGCTTCTGGACCGTCGGCTCGCTGGCCTCCGCCGACATGGAGATCATCGGCAAGGTCTGGCCGTTCATCGCCGTTGGTGTGGTGCTGGCGCTGCTGATCTCGCGGCCGCTCAATGCCATGGAGATGGGCGAGGACACCGCGAGGGCGCTGGGTGCGCATCTGGCCCGTACGCGCGTACTCGCGATGGTCGCCGTGACGCTGCTGTGTGGTGCCGCTACCGCCGCTTGCGGGCCGATCGTCTTCATCGGGCTGATGGTGCCGCACCTCGTCCGGGCCATCACCGGGCCCGACATGCGCTGGATCCTGCCGTACGCCGCGGTGCTCTCGCCGGTGCTGCTGCTGGGCTCGGACGTCATCGGGCGGGTCGTCGCCCGGCCCTCCGAACTCCAGGTCGGCATCGTGACCGCGCTGGTCGGCGGGCCCGTCTTCATCCATCTCGTACGCCGCCGGAAGATGGCTCAACTGTGACTGTGACCGTCAGCCCCACTTCGCGGACGCGGGCATCCCGCGCGATACGCACCCGCGGCGGGTTCTCCTTCCGGGTCGAGCCCAGGGCACTCCTCGCCACGCTGCTGCTCACCGCCGCCGCGCCGGCCGTGGGGGTCGTGCTCATCGGCAGTGGCGACTTCCCGATGTCTCCCGCTGACGTCGTACGTACGCTCCTTGGAAACGGCACCTCCTCGCAGGAATTCATCGTCACCGAGCTGCGGATGCCGCGGGTCGTCGTCGCGCTGCTCGTCGGTGCGGCGCTCGGGCTGTCGGGGGCCGTCTTCCAGTCCATCTCACGCAATCCGCTGGGCAGTCCGGATGTCATCGGATTCGGGCAGGGCGCTACGGCCGGCGCGCTGGTCGTGATGGTGCTGTTCAAGGGCAACGCCCTCGCGGTGACGGGAGGCGCGCTCGTCGGCTGTCTGCTGACGGGAGCCGCGGTCTACTTCCTCGCCTGGAAGCGTGGTGTGCACGGCTTCCGGCTGGTGCTTGTCGGGATCGGGGCGGCCGCCATGCTCACGGCGCTCAACCACTACCTGATCACCAAGGCCAGCATCGTCGACGCGACCCGCGCCACCGTGTGGATGACCGGCTCGCTCGACGGGCGTGGGTGGGAGCAAGCGTGGCCACTGTTGGGTGTCTGCGCCGTTTTCGTTCCGCTGGTGCTGGGGCACGGGCGGTCGCTGCGCATGACGGAGATGGGCGACGACGCGGCGTACGCCCTCGGAGTGAGCGTGGAGCGAGGACGGCTGGTGCTGATGCTGTCCGCCGTACTTCTCATCGCGGTGGCCACGGCCGCCGCCGGGCCCATCGCCTTCGTGGCGCTGAGTGCGCCACAGCTCGCCCGCCGGCTGACGCGCTCGCCGGGGCCCAACCTCGGGGCCTCGGTCTCCATGGGCGCCACGCTGCTCGTCGTCGCCGACTGGGCGGCCCAGCAGGGCTTCGGCGACACGCAACTGCCGGTGGGTGTGGTGACCGGGGTGCTCGGCGGCTGTTATCTGCTGTGGCTGCTGGTGACCGAGCGTAAGGCGGGACGTATATGACGATCGAGAAGAACCTCAGGAGCATTCCAGTGCAGCGTCAGCGCCTCAGTGCGGAATCGGTGACCCTCGCCTACGACCAGCGGGTCATCGCAGAGGACCTCTCCGTCGAGATACCCGACCATTCCTTTACGGTCATTGTCGGGCCCAACGCGTGCGGCAAGTCGACGCTCCTGCGCGCACTGTCACGGATGCTCAAGCCCACGCGGGGGCGGGTGCTGCTGGACGGGAACGCCATTGGGTCCATGCCCGCGAAGAAGGTCGCCAGGACGCTGGGGCTGCTGCCGCAGTCGTCCATCGCACCGGACGGGATCACGGTCGCGGATCTCGTGGCGCGCGGGCGCTACCCGCACCAGGGCCTGCTGCGGCAGTGGTCGCCGGAGGACGAGCGGATCGTCGAGGAGTCGATGGACGCGACGGGCGTCGGCGAGCTGGCCGACCGGTACGTCGACGAACTGTCCGGCGGGCAGCGGCAGCGCGTCTGGATCGCGATGGCGCTGGCCCAGCAGACGCCGCTGCTGCTGCTCGACGAGCCGACGACCTTCCTCGACATCCAGCACCAGATCGACGTGCTGGATCTGTGCGCGGAGCTGCACGAGACGCAGGGGCGCACCCTCGTCGCCGTACTGCACGACCTGAACCATGCCGCGCGTTACGCCACGCACCTGATCGCCATGCGGGACGGCGAGATCGTCGCGCAGGGGCCGCCGGCCGAGGTGGTTACGGCGGAGCTGGTGGAGCGGGTCTTCGGGCTGCGCTGCCAGGTCATCGACGACCCGCAGACCGGGACGCCGCTGGTGGTGCCTGCGGGGCGCCAGGCGCGCGGCGGCCGGGCCGCTGTGGCCGTCGGGGCGGCGGGGGCTACAGCGGCTACAGCAGCTTCCTGAGGCGGATCAGGTCGCGGAAACCGGCTTCGAGCCTCACCCGGCCCGAAGCCCAGGCCCTCGCGAAGTTCAGCTCGCCCCCGACCATGGCGACCAGGTCGTCACCGGTCATGGCCAGGCGGATCTCGGCGCGCTCACGCGGGGGACCGTCGAAGGTGTCCCGTACGTCGATCCGGCCGCCCGCGAGGCGGCCGGTGAACGTGATGTCCAGATCCGTGATGTGACAGCTCAGGGAACGGTCGAGCGCCGCTGCGCTGCGTACGCCGTCATCGGCCTGAGCCAGATTGTCCGAAAGTTTGTCGAGTGCGCTGCGGCACTCCTCCGTCGTTGCCATCGGGATCGACGGTACCCCAGCGCTTCGGGGTAGCGTCGGGGCATGAACCACGAGGTCGAGGACAAGGGTGAGGCGGCGGCAGCCACCGCTGCCGCCACGGTGTACGACCCGGCCGCACCGGCGCCTCTCGGGGTCGAGCGCACCCCCACCGGGCACGCCGACGTCGACATGCTGCTCGAACGCCTGGGCGACGCGGACCACCTCGCGGCGGACGGGCACATCGAGGTGTACGAGGATGTACACGGGGGGCTGCGTGAGGCGCTGACCGCGCTGGACGCACGACCGGGACCCCCGGTGCCCCCTTCCTCGTACGACATCAGGAGCTGAACCGAACGTGGCAGGAGTCGCGCGCCGCCGCCTCGACGCCGAGCTGGTCCGCCGGAAACTCGCACGCTCACGGGAGCACGCGAGCCAGCTGATCGCCGCAGGGCGGGTGAAGGTGGGCGGCGCCGTCGCGACCAAGGCCGCCACCCAGGTCGAGACCAGCGCCGCCGTCGTGGTGCTCAAGGACGACAACGACCCCGACTACGTCTCGCGGGGCGGGCACAAGCTGGCCGGTGCGCTGGAGGCGTTCGTACCGCAGGGGCTGAAGGTCGAGGGGCGGCGGGCGCTGGACGCCGGGGCTTCGACCGGTGGATTCACCGATGTGCTGCTGCGGGCGGGGGCCCGGGAAGTCGTCGCCGTTGATGTGGGGTACGGCCAGCTCGCGTGGTCGCTGCAGTCCGATGAACGGGTGACCGTCAAAGACCGTACCAACGTGCGGGAAATGACACTCGAGACGATTGACGGGGAGGCGGTCGACTTGATCGTCGGTGACCTGTCTTTCATTCCGCTGGGGCTGGTGCTGCCGGCGCTGGTGCGGTGTGCCGCGCCGGACGCCGATCTCGTGATGATGGTGAAGCCGCAGTTTGAGGTCGGCAAGGACCGGCTGGGGAGTGGGGGCGTCGTGCGCAGCCCCGAGCTCAGGGCCGAAACGGTCCGGTCTGTGGCGCGCCAGGCGTGGGGGCTCGGGCTGGGCGTACGGGGCGTCACCGCCAGTCCGCTGCCCGGGCCTTCGGGGAATGTCGAGTACTTTCTGTGGCTCCGGGCCGGAGCTCCCGAGCTCGACCCGGCGGATGTTGACCGTGCAGTGGCGGAGGGGCCGAGTTGACAACGACGACAGCGACGACCGAGACGACGACAGACAGATCTGCTGAGCCTCCTGGGGGAGCACGCACCGTATTCCTGCTCGCGCACACCGGACGCCCCGCGGCGATCCGCAGCGCCGAACTGGTCGTACAGGGGCTGCTGCGCAACGGCATCGGGGTGCGCGTGCTGGCCGCGGAGGCGGCCGATCTGCCGCTGCCGCCGTCCGTCGAGACGGTGACGGAAGCCTCGCCGGCCGTACTCGACGGCTGTGAGCTGCTGATCGTCCTCGGGGGGGACGGGACGCTACTGCGCGGCGCCGAGTTCGCGCGCGCCTCCGGAGTGCCGATGCTCGGCGTCAACCTCGGCCGCGTCGGCTTCCTCGCGGAGGCCGAGCGGGACGACCTGGACAAGGTCGTCGACCGGGTCGTCACGCGTGCGTACGAAGTCGAGGAGCGTATGACCCTCGACGTCCTCGTGCGTAACAACGGTGATGTCATGTACGCGGACTGGGCGCTCAACGAGGCCGCCGTGCAGAAGGTTTCGCCCGAGCGGATGCTTGAGGTGGTCCTGGAGATCGACGGGCGACCGGTGACCGGGTTCGGCTGCGACGGCATCGTCTGCGCCACCCCGACCGGCTCCACGGCGTACGCCTTCTCGGCCGGCGGGCCCGTGGTCTGGCCGGAGGTGGAAGCGCTGCTGATGGTGCCGATCAGCGCGCACGCGCTGTTCGCCAAGCCGCTGGTGACGTCGCCGAATTCGGTGCTCGCGGTGGAGGTGCAGCAGCACACGCCGCACGGCGTGCTGTGGTGCGACGGCCGCAGGACGGTCGAACTGCCCGCCGGTGCGCGGGTGGAGGTGCGGCGGGGTGCCGTGCCGGTGCGGCTGGCGCGGTTGCACCATGCGTCGTTCACCGACCGGCTCGTCGCGAAGTTCGCCCTTCCGGTGTCGGGGTGGCGCGGGGCGCCGCACTGAGTCCAGGCGTCGGCCGGTGGCCGGCCGTACAGGGCCGATCTTGCCCACCCTGAGCTTGTGAATTCGTGCTGAGGGGCGGGGGCCGTCGAAATGGGGGGCCGGAACCTCGTAAGGTCGTGTCCGTGTTGGAGGAGATGCGGATACGGTCGCTGGGCGTCATTGATGACGCCGTCGTCGAGCTGTCACCCGGGTTCACCGCGGTGACGGGTGAGACCGGCGCGGGCAAGACCATGGTCGTCACCAGCCTCGGGCTGTTGCTCGGCGGGCGCGCCGACCCTGCCCTCGTGCGGATCGGGGCCAAGGCCGCGGTCGTCGAGGGGCGGATCACCATGCCCGCCGACGCGCCGGCCGCCGTACGGGCCCAGGAGGCGGGGGCGGAACTCGACGACGGAGCGCTGCTGGTCAGCAGGACCATCTCGGCCGAGGGGCGTTCGCGAGCCCATGTGGGCGGGCGCTCGGTACCCGTGGGGCTCCTCGCGGAGCTGGCCGACGACCTCGTCGCCGTACACGGGCAGACCGATCAGCAGGGCCTGCTGCGGCCGGCCCGGCAGCGGCAGGCGCTCGACCGGTACGCCGGAGACGCCGTCGCCGTACCCCATGCGAAGTACGCGGCCGCGTACCGGCGGCTGCGGAAGGTGGCGGTGGAGCTGGACGAGCTGACCACGCGGGCACGTGAGCGTGCGCAGGAGGCGGATCTGCTGCGCTTCGGGCTCGACGAGATCGCGGCGGTCGAACCGCGGGCCGGTGAGGACGTCGAGCTTGCGGCGGAGGCGGAGCGGCTGGGGCATGCGGAGGCGCTGGCGTCGGCCGCGTCTGTCGCGCATGCGGCCCTTGCGGGGAATCCGGAGGATCCGGAGTCTCTCGATGCGAGCACCTTGGTGGCCGGGGCTCATCGGGCGCTGGACGCGGTGCGGGCTCATGATCCGGCGCTTGCTGTGCTTGCTGAGCGGATCGGTGAGATCGGGATCCTGCTGGGAGATGTGGCGGGCGAGCTGGCGGGGTACGCCGACAATCTTGACGCGGATCCGCTGCGGCTGGCCGCGGTGGAGGAGCGGCGGGCGGCGCTCACCCAGCTCACACGCAAGTACGGCGAGGATGTCGGGGCTGTGCTCGCGTGGGCCGAGGAGGGGGTTGCGCGGCTGACCGAGCTGGAGGGTGACGACGACCGGATCGGTGAGCTGACCGCTGAGCGGGACGCGTTGCGGGACGAACTGGCGGGGCTGGCGCAGGCGTTGACCGATGCGCGTACGGAGGCGGCGGAAAGGTTCGCCGACGCCGTTACTGGTGAACTGGCGTCGCTGGCCATGCCGCATGCTCGGGTCACGATTGATGTGCGGCAGACCGAGGACCCTGATGGGGTTGAGGTCGGTGGGCGGCTGGTGGCCTATGGGGCGTCCGGGGTTGATGAGGTCGAGCTGCTGCTCGCGCCGCATCCTGGTGCTCAGGCGCGGCCGATCGCCAAGAGTGCTTCGGGGGGTGAGCTCTCGCGGGTGATGCTGGCGGTGGAGGTCGTCTTCGCCGGGTCCGATCCCGTACCGACGTATTTGTTCGACGAGGTCGACGCGGGTGTGGGCGGCAAGGCTGCGGTCGAGGTCGGGCGGCGGCTTGCGAAGCTGGCGAAGTCGGCACAGGTTGTCGTGGTGACGCACTTGCCGCAGGTCGCGGCGTTCGCCGATCGGCAGTTGCTGGTGGAGAAGACGGTGGACGGTGCGGTGACCAGGAGCGGGGTCACGGTGCTGGAGGGCGAGGACCGGGTGCGGGAGCTTTCGCGGATGCTGGCGGGGCAGGAGGACTCGGAGACTGCTCGGGCGCATGCGGAGGAGTTGTTGGCTGCGGCGCGGAGCGATGCGTAGGGCGTGTGCGTGTTCGCGTGGTTGCGGTTGGCGGGCTCGTGCGGGTGCGTGCCGCTCCGGGGGCGGCGTTCGGAACTGCATGATTTAGGCGCGCTGCGGGGTCTGTTGAAGTGACCGGCGTCCTGCCCACAAATCACGCTTTACGTTCCGAACACCACCCCCTGCGCGTCCCGCACCCTCCCGCGAGTGGTCGCTTCCGCCGCTGTTCGTAGGGTGAGGCTTATTGGTTTCGGTGCGGTTGCCGTGTACGGGGCCGCTGATCACCCTTGTGGGTGATGGCTGTGAGGTACGACCAGGGGGTCGACCCTTTCGTGGTGCCGGAACGCGCGTGCGGGCTGGCATTCTGGGCGACGCACCACGTCCGCCGTTCGACGCCGACTCAGGAGCTCCGACCCACGTGAGCAGCACCCCGGTCCCGCCGTACGGCCAGCCGCCGCTGAGTGTCGTCCAAGTCCTCGGCGGCGGGAGCGCGGGCAGCAGCGCGCACGTCAGGTCGCTGGCCGCGGGGCTTGTCGCGCGGGGGCTTCGGGTCAGCGTCTGTGCCCCTGCGGGGCTTGAGGCGGCGTACGACTTCGGTGGTTCCGGGGCACGGTTCTTTTCCGTACCCCGGCGCAGTGATCCTGCGGCCGTGGCGGCGTTGCGGGCGGCTTGTGCGGACGCGGATCTCGTGCACGCCCATGGGCTGCACGCCGCCGTGCGGAGCGCGCTGGCGCTCAGGGGGCGGCGGATTCCGCTTGTGGTCACCTGGCACACCCGGGCGGACACCGAGGGCCCGCGAGGGCATCTCGTGCGGCTGCTGGAGCGCAGGGCGGCCAGGGCGGCCGCCGTGGTGCTGGGGACGTCGTCCGATCTGGTCGACCGGGCGCGTACCAGGGGTGCGCGTGACGCGCGGCTCGCGCCGGTGACCGTTCCCGCGCCGCGTCCGCCGGTGAACTTTCCCGAGAGCAAGGCGCGTGCCGATCTCGGTGCGGTGGACCGGCCGTTGATCATGGCGGTCGGGAGTCTTGTACGGAGCCGGGGATACGGGGCCCTCCTGGACGCGGCCCGGACCTGGCGCGAGCTGGTTCCCACGCCGCTGCTGGTGGTCGCCGGCGAAGGGCGTGAGCGGGGCGCCCTTCAGCGGCGTATCGAGGCCGAGTCGCTGCCTGTCAGGCTTATTGGCCGGCGTGAGGATGTTGGGGAGCTGCTTGGTGCCGCCGATGTCGCGGTGCTGGCCAGTCGGTGGGAGGGGCGGTCCGTGCTGGCGCAGGAGGCGCTGCGGGGTGGGATTCCGCTGGTGGCCACGGCGGTCGGCGGGGTGCCGGAGCTGGTGGGGGATGCGGCTGAGCTTGTTCCGTACGGGGACAGTGAGGCGCTCGCGGGTGCCGTCGTCCGGTTGCTGGGGGACCCGGCGCGGAGGCTGTGGCTGGCCGAGGCGGGCAAGGCGCAGGCCGCTACCTGGCCCACCGAGGACGAGACGGTGGCGCAGGTGCTCAGCGTGTACGACGAGTTGACCGCCTCTTAGGTGGTGTGGCGGCGGGCTCGCAGGGCGAGGCTCAGGGCCAGGACCGTCTGGGGGTCGTCGAGGTCCGTGCCGAGCAGTTCGGAGATGCGCGCCAGGCGGTTGTAGAGGGTCTGGCGGTTCAGGTGCAGCTCGCGAGCCGTTTCCGCCTTGCGGCCCGCGTGGGCGAGGTAGGTCTGGAGGGTCGGGAGGAGGGGCGGGCGGGACGTGCGGTCGTGGTCGCGGAGGGGGCCGATCGCCCGGTCGACGAAGGCCGCCAGGTCCGGGTGCTCGCGCAGGCGCCACAGGAGCAGGTCGATGTCGAGGCGCCTGGCGTCGTACCAGGGGCGGTCGGAGAGTCCCTGAGCCGCTGTGGCTGTCTCCGCCGCGTGGCGCAGGCCCGCCGATGCCGCTGTCCAGCTGCCGGCTACGCCTACGACCACCACGGGAGGATGCGCGCCCGCGCGTTCCAGGCCGGCTCGTTCCACCCCGGCGCGCAGGGCCGCTGCCACGCGGTCGGCGACCGCCGTACGTTCTGATTCGGAGCGCAGGCCGAGGAGAAGAGGTACGCGGCCTTCTACCGGGCGTACGCCCAGGAGGACCGGTACGCCGACTGCGGAGAGCTCCTCCAGGACGGCTCGCGCCAGGACGGCCCAGTTGCCCGCCGGGGCCAGCTCGGCCGCCAGCCGCATCACGACGGGGAGCAGCGGGCCCTCGCCCGGCTTGAAGCCGAGGACTCTGGCCTGCGCGGGGGCGTCCTCGGCCGCGATGCGGCCCTCCGCGAGGTCGGTGAGGAAGTCGCCACGGCCGCGCGCGGCCAGTTCTTCCTCTTGGCGGGCCTGCATCAGGACCACCGCGAGGATTCCGGCCGCCCGCTCGGCCGCGATCCGGTGGACGGGGAGGAGGGGGGAGGAGACCGCGAGGAGCGCGATTCTGGCCCGTACGGCGCCTGTGCCGTGGCCGCCGCCCGGTACGTCCACGATCACGCCGTTCGCGGGCGGGCCCTCCTCGCGCGCCTCGCGCTGTCCGCGCAGGCCCTCCCACACCTGGAGGGGGTCGGCGCAGGCTTCACCCGACTCGGGTGCGGCCGCGTAAAGGAGCTGTCCGTCCGCCGTCTCCAGGAAGACCGGGTTGGAGGTGAAGTCCGCGAGGATGCCGAGTACCTGGGGAATCCCGCCGCCGCCGAGCAGCGCCTCCGTGCAGCGCCGGTGGACCTCCTCGGCGCGCCGCAGGAGTGTGTAGTGGCCGTTGACGATCTCGGTGTGGACCTCTTCGGTCACCGATACGAACGGCACCTCGCGGTGCAGCTGTACGAGCGGGAGCCCGGCGGCCCGCGCGGTCTCCACGATCGTCGAAGGGAGGCGGCTGAAGCGCGGGCCGAGTTCGACGACCAGGGCGGCGATCCCCCGGTCCGCGAGGCGGCGTACGAAAGCGCGCTGTTCGGCGGGGCGCGTACCGAGGCCGAGGCCCGTCGTCAGGAGCAGTTCGCCGCCCTTGAGCAGCGAGGCGATGTTCGGCACCTCGCCCGCGTGCACCCAGCGCACCGTACGGTTCAGCCGGTCGGCGCAGGCGACGACCTCGGGAAGTCCGCTGCGGAGCCCCGGCAGCTCCAGCGCCCGCCGCACGGTGATGCCGCCTTGCGTTTCCACTGCGATGTACCTCGTGACGTTGTTCCTGCCGTGCCCCAGGAAGGCACCGCATTCGGTGGACGCTACCCGCGTGGCTGTTCCAGGAACATCACCCTGCGGTTACGAGACACATCGCGTGGTCCCGTGGGCCGACAAGTCGTCGCCCCTGCGCAGCTTTTGAGTGACCCCGTGTCGATTGTGGTGTGCGTCACTCGCGCCAAGACTGTCGCCCCCGTACATAGAGAGAGGGCGCGGCATGTCTGACAAACCCGCACGTGAAGTCCAGCGGCTCAAGGCGAATTCCGTCGGACTGGTCGGTGTGGTCTTCATGGCGGTCGCCACCGCGGCGCCGATCACCGCGATGACCGGAAATCTCCCTATCGCCGTGGGCTTCGGCAATGGGACGGGGGCTCCCGCCGGTTATCTCTTCGCCACGATCGTCCTGACCGTCTTCTCGGTCGGATACGTCGCCATGGCGAAGCGCATCACCGCCGCCGGAGCCTTCTACGGCTACATCTCGCACGGCCTGGGCCGCATCGCGGGCATGGCGTCCGGGATGCTCGCCGTTCTCGCGTACATCGTCTTCGAGGCCTCGATCGTCGGCATCTTCGCCTACTTCGGCCAGACGACCGTCGCCGACCAGCTCGGTGTCGACATTCCGTGGATCGTGTACGCCGCCGGGATGCTCGCCGTGACCGGCGTTCTCGCGTACTTCGACATCAACATCACCGCCAAGGCCCTCGGCATCATGCTCGTCGCCGAGATCGCTGTGCTTTTCGCCGTTGCTACGGCTGTTCTGCTTGCCGGCGGCGGTCCGGACGGCATTCCCGTGGAACCCATCAATCCCGTGAACGCCTTCACCGGCACGTCGGCCGGGCTCGGTCTCTTCTTCGCCTTCTGGTCGTGGGTCGGCTTCGAATCGACGGCGATGTACGGCGAGGAGTCCCGCGACCCGAAGCGGGTCATCCCTCGCGCGACCCTGATCTCGGTGGTCGGCGTGGGGCTCTTCTACATCTACGTCTCCTGGATGACGATCGCCGGCAACGGGCTCGACGGCTCGGTCAAGGTCTCGTCCTCCGCCTCCCCGCTCGATCTCTTCTTCGACCCGACGGAGGCCTTCATCGGGGCGTGGGCCGTCGACGCCTTCCAGTGGCTGCTGCTCACGGGTTCGTTCGCCTGCGGCATGGCGTTCCACCAGTGCGCGTCGCGTTACCTGTACGCGATCGGCCGCGAAGGCTTCCTGCACCCGGCTCTTGGGCGTACGCACCGTTCGCACGGGTCGCCCTACATCGCGTCGTACGTCCAGTCCGGCATAGCCACCCTGCTGGTCGCCGCCTTCTGGCTCGCCGGTGAGGACCCGTACATCCACCTGTACACGCTGCTGGCGATCCTCGGCACGATGGCGATCCTCATCGTCCAGACGCTCTGTTCGTTCGCGGTGATCGGCTACTTCCGCAAGAACCACCCGGAGGACCGGCACTGGTTCAAGACCTTCACCGCCCCGCTGCTCGGCGGCATCGGCATGATCGCCGTCGTCGTACTGCTCGTGATCAACATGGAGACCGCGGCCGGACTCGCCGCCGACTCCCTCTTCTTCAAGCTGATCCCGTGGATCGTCGGCCTGGTCTTCTTCGGCGGCCTCGGACTCGGTCTCTATCTCAAGGCCAAGCAGCCCGACCGCTACGCGATCATCGGCCGGATCGTCCTCGAGGACGCGGCCGAGCGCACCGACGACAGCGAAACCAGTCAGCCAGCCGCGACCGTCTGAGGAGCTCTCCCATGTCCCGTACGCACGTCATGCACGCACTTCGCCAACTCGCCGCTGAGCACGCCGCCGCCCGCAGGCTTCGCATGCCCGCCGCCGAGGTCCGCGGCTCCAGCCGCCGTGAACTGCTCGGCCGCGCCGCCGCCCTGGGGCTCGGTACGGTCCTGGCCGGGCCGGCAGTGACCGCCGCCCAGGCCGCGCCGGCCCCGGTAGCCGCAGGGGGCGCCGGGGCGCCCAGAATCGCCGTGGTCGGCGCGGGCATAGCCGGCCTCACCGCGGCCCTGACCCTCAAGGACGCGGGCCTCGGCTGCACGCTGTACGAGGCCAACCCTGACCGGGTCGGCGGCCGCATGTGGACCCAGCGGGGCCACTGGGCGTACGGGCAGACCTCCGAGATCGGCGGGGAGCTGATCGACACCAGCCACAAGAAGATCCTCGAACTGTGCCGCCGTTTCAACCTGCCGACGGAGGACTTTCTGGGCGGGGGGCCGATCGGCGCCGAGGAGGTGCTCTGGTTCAACGGGGTGTACTACCCGCGCGAGCACGCCGACGACGACTTCAAGGACGTCTTCCAGGCTCTCCACCGCGACCTCCAGGAAGCGGGCGAGGTGAAGTGGAACCAGACCACCCCGGCCGGCACGGCTCTCGACAACATGTCGATCCATGAGTGGATCGACTCACGCGTGCCGGGCGGGCACTCCTCGCAGCTCGGACGCTTCATCGACGTCGCTTACAACGTCGAGTACGGCGTCGAGACGAGCGAGCAGTCGGCCCTCGCCCTTGTCCTGCTGATGGGCTACCAGCCGAACCCGGGACACTTCAACGTCTGGGGCCTGTCCAACGAGCGCTACCACATCACCGGCGGCAACGATCAGCTCCCGCGCGCCATCGCGCAATCGCTGCCGGCGGGCACGATCCAGATGGGCAAACAGCTCACGGCGGTAAGGGCCAACGCCAATGGCACCCAGACCCTTACCTTCACCGACGCGGGAACGACCACCACCGTCACCGCGGACCACACCGTCCTGTGCGTACCGCTGCCCGTCCTCCAGCGCCTCGATCTGTCGGGCGCCGGCTTCGACCCGCTCATGACGAACCTGGTGCGCGATGCCCGCATGGGCAACTGCACCAAGCTCAACATGCAGTTCTCGTCGCGTCCGTGGCGCGGCGAAGGCGCCTGGCCCGGGGTGTCGGCGGGCGACTGCTTCACCGACATCGACGTACAGCAGACCTGGGACACCACCAAGCTCCAGCCCGGGACCGGCGGCATCCTCATCCAGTACGGCAGCGGGCGACTCGCCAAGGCGCTCACCCCGGGCACGCCCTTCGCCACCGAATCGGATCCGTACGTACGGGACCTCGCGGCGCGCCGTTCCCGTGAAGTGGACGCGTTCTTCCCGGGAACGTCGAAAACGTGGACCGGGAAGGCCCAGCTGTCAGCCTGGCACCGCAATCCGTACGCCCTGGGTGCGTACTCCTACTGGCCCATCGGCTATCTGCACCGGTACGCCGGCTACGAAGGCACCGCACAGGGGAACGTTCACATCGGCGGCGAGCACTGCAGTTACGACTTCCAGGGCTTCATGGAGGGCGGCGCGACCGAAGGGGAACGCGCCGCCCGTCAGGTGATCGGCAAGCTGGCCTAGAAGGGCGAGCCGGCCGAGTCAGCCGCCGTACGCACCACTCGCCGTCAGCCGCAGTGCCGTGTCGATCAGCGGCACGTGGCTGAAGGCCTGCGGGAAGTTGCCGACCTGGCGCTGCAGCCTGGAGTCCCACTCCTCGGCGAGCAGCCCCAGGTCGTTCCGCAGTCCCAGCAGCTTCTCGAAGAGCTTTCGCGCCTCGTCGACCCGCCCAATCATCGCCAGGTCGTCGGCCAGCCAGAACGAGCACGCCAGGAACGCGCCCTCGTCGCCCGCCAGGCCGTCCAGGCCCTCGTCGTCACCAGCGGTCGGGTAGCGCAGTACGAAACCGTCCTCCGTGGACAGCTCGCGCTGGATCGCCTCGATCGTGCCGATGACCCGCTTGTCGTCGGGCGGCAGGAAACCCATCTGCGGAATGAGCAGCAGGGAGGCGTCCAGTTCTTGCGAGCCGTACGACTGCGTGAAGGTGTTGCGCTCCGGGTCGTAACCCTTCTCGCACACATCGCGGTGGATCTCGTCGCGCAGCTCGCGCCACTTCTCGACCGGGCCGTCCGCGTCTCCCATCTCGATCAGCTTGATGGTCCGGTCGACGGCGACCCAGGCCATCACCTTCGAGTGCACGAAGTGGCGGCGCGGGCCGCGCACCTCCCAGATGCCCTCGTCCTTCTCGTTCCAGTGGTCTTCCAGGTAGCGGATCAGCTTCAGCTGGAGGAGCGAGGCGTAGTCGTTGCGCGTCAGACCTGTCATGTGGGCCAGGTGCAGTGCCTCGGTGACCTCGCCGTAGACGTCCAGCTGCAGCTGGTGCGCCGCGCCGTTGCCGACCCGTACCGGAGTCGAATTCTCGTAGCCGGGCAGCCAGTCCAGCTCCGCCTCGCCCAGCTCACGCTCGCCCGCGATCCCGTACATGATCTGCAGGTTCTCCGGGTCGCCCGCGACCGCGCGCAGCAGCCACTCGCGCCACGCACGTGCCTCTTCGCGGTAGCCGGTGCGCAGCAGCGACGACAGCGTGATCGCCGCGTCGCGCAGCCAGGTGTAGCGGTAGTCCCAGTTGCGTACGCCGCCGATCTCCTCCGGCAGTGACGTCGTCGGCGCGGCGACGATGCCGCCGGTCGGGGCGTACGTCAGCGCCTTGAGGGTGATCAGCGAGCGGATCACGGCCTCGCGGTAGGGCCCGTGGTACGTGCACTGCTCGACCCAGTCGCTCCAGAACTCGGCGGTCGCCTCCAGCGCGGCCTCGGGCTCCGGCAGCGGCGGCGCCGCCTTGTGCGAGGGCTGCCAGCTGATGGTGAAGGCGATCCGCTCCCCGGGCGCGACGGTGAAGTCGGAGTACGTCGTGAGGTCCTTGCCGTGCGTCTCGACCTCGGTGTCGAGCCAGACCGAGTCGGGCCCGGCGACCGCGACCGTGCGCGTGTCGACCTTGTGGACCCAGGGCACCACACGCCCGTAACTGAAACGCATGCGCAGCGCGGAGCGCATGCGCACGCGGCCGCTGACCCCTTCGACGATCCGGATCAGCTGAGGCGCCCCGTCGCGCGGCGGCATGAAATCGGTCACCCTGACAGTGCCGCGCGGGGTGTCCCACTCCGATTCGAGGATCAGAGAGTCCCCGCGGTAACGGCGGCGGGCAGCCGCCGGTGGTCCGGCGTCGGCCGCGTGCGCGGGGCCGATCCGCCAGAACCCGTGTTCCTCGGTGCCGAGCAGTCCGGCAAAAACGGCGTGAGAGTCGAAGCGGGGAAGGCACAGCCAGTCGACCGTGCCGTCCCTGCAGACCAGTGCCGCGGTCTGCATGTCTCCGATAAGTGCGTAGTCCTCGATGCGCCCGGCCACGTTGCAATCTCCAGTCGAACGGCCACGTCCGCCCCAATGGGGCACTTGCGGTCAGGGGATTTTCGACGAGCTCTTGGTCCCGGGAGCGGGCGGTGATGGTGCCTTCGCCGGCCGGCTCGCAGCGATGTATCCGAGCAGGATACGTCGCAGCCAAGTGCTCTGCGCGACGGTACCGGCAACACGAGTGTGCCGAACGGGTGAGCCAGGGGTGAGTTGTGGGTGAGCTTTGTGTGAGCCGCAGGTGGCGCACGTGGCAGACGATGCTGCTCGCGAGCACGAGACGCGGCGCGCGGCCGGAAGCAGCCCCGCCCCGTCGCTGATACCCTGGTACCCCGTGGACCGGTGGCCAGTCTGTGACGATCAGGCGCCCCGAAACCGCAGCGACGGCACGACCCGGATTCCGGGCCGGCAGCCGGTACGCACCTCACTACGCGACCACGGGAGCCCCCTCTTGGCGATGCCGCCCAAATCCATGACGACCAAGCACATCTTCGTCACCGGGGGTGTCGCCTCCTCCCTCGGTAAGGGCCTGACGGCCTCCAGTCTGGGTGCGCTGCTCAAGGCGCGGGGCCTGCGGGTCACGATGCAGAAGCTCGACCCGTACCTGAACGTCGACCCCGGCACGATGAACCCCTTCCAGCACGGCGAGGTCTTCGTCACCAACGACGGCGCCGAGACCGACCTGGACATCGGCCACTACGAGCGCTTCCTCGACGTCGACCTCGACGGCTCGGCCAACGTCACCACTGGTCAGGTCTACTCCACGGTCATCGCCAAGGAGCGGCGTGGCGAGTACCTCGGCGACACCGTGCAGGTCATCCCCCACATCACCAACGAGATCAAGCACCGCATCCGGCGCATGGCGACGGACGACGTGGACGTGGTGATCACGGAGGTCGGTGGCACGGTCGGCGACATCGAGTCGCTGCCGTTCCTCGAGACCGTCCGCCAGGTCCGCCACGAGGTCGGCCGCGACAACGTCTTCGTCGTGCACATCTCGCTGCTGCCCTACATCGGCCCGTCCGGTGAGCTGAAGACCAAGCCGACCCAGCACTCGGTCTCGGCGCTGCGCAGCATCGGTATCCAGCCGGACGCCATCGTGCTGCGCGCCGACCGTGAGGTGCCGCTGTCCATCAAGCGCAAGATCTCGCTGATGTGCGACGTCGACGAGGGCGCGGTGGTCGCCGCGATCGACGCCAAGTCGATCTACGACATCCCGAAGGTGCTGCACACCGAGGGTCTGGACGCGTACGTCGTCCGCAAGCTGGACCTGCCGTTCCGCGATGTGAACTGGACCCAGTGGGAGGACCTGCTGGACCGGGTCCACAACCCCGACCACGAGGTCACGGTCGCGCTCGTCGGCAAGTACATCGACCTGCCCGACGCGTACCTCTCGGTGACCGAGGCGATGCGCGCCGGCGGCTTTGCCAACAAGGCCCGCGTGAAGGTCAAGTGGGTCACCTCCGACGACTGCAAGACGCAGGCGGGCGCCCAGAAGCAGCTCGGTGACGTCGACGCGATCGTCATCCCGGGCGGCTTCGGCGAGCGCGGCGTCAACGGCAAGGTCGGCGCCATCCAGTACGCCCGCGAGAACAAGATCCCGCTGCTGGGCCTGTGCCTCGGCCTGCAGTGCATCGTCGTCGAGGCCGCGCGCAACCTCGCCGGCATCGAGGACGCCAACTCCACCGAGTTCGACGCGGCGACCGCCCACCCGGTGATCTCCACGATGGAGGAGCAGCTGGCGTACGTCGAAGGAGCGGGCGACCTGGGCGGCACCATGCGCCTGGGCCTGTACCCGGCGAAGCTCGCCGAGGGCTCGATCGTCCGTGAGGTCTACGACGACCAGCCGTACGTCGACGAGCGCCACCGCCACCGCTACGAGGTGAACAACGCCTACCGCGCGGAGCTGGAGAAGAAGGCCGGTCTGGTCTTCTCCGGCACGTCCCCGGACAACAAGCTCGTCGAGTACGTCGAGTACCCGCGCGAGGTGCACCCCTACCTGGTCGCCACCCAGGCGCACCCGGAGCTGAGGTCGCGTCCGACCCGGCCGCACCCGCTCTTCGCCGGCCTGGTGAAGGCGGCTGTGCAGCGCAAGACGGGCAAGTGACGCGCTAGCGGTACGCGATACGGTTGACCGGGGTACGGGCCTGATCAGGGCACGTGCCCCGGTTTTTCTTTGTACGAGGGAGGACGGCTTTCATGACCATCAAGGACGCGCCCGAGGAATGGCAGGTCACCGCGACCGCGGTTCCCTTCACGGGTAACAAGACGAGTGTCCGTACGGACGACGTGGTCATGCCCAATGGCAGCGTGGTGCGTCGGGACTACCAGGTGCACCCTGGTTCGGTGGCGGTCCTGGCCCTCGACGAGAACGACCGTGTCCTGGTCATCCGCCAGTACCGGCACCCCGTGCGCCAGAAGCTGTGGGAGATCCCGGCCGGCCTGCTCGACGTACCCGGTGAGAATCCGCTGAGCGCGGCTCAGCGGGAGCTGTACGAAGAGGCGCACGTCAAGGCGGAGGAGTGGCACGTACTGGCCGATGTCTACCCGACGCCGGGGGGCTGTGACGAGGCCGTGCGGATCTTCTTCGCGCGGGACTTGTCGGCGGTCGAGGGTGAGCGCTTCGAGGTCGAGGAGGAGGAGGCCGATATGGAGCACGCGCGGGTTCCTCTTCCGGAGCTCGTGCGGGGCGTGCTCGCCGGGGAGCTGCACAACACATGCCTGGCGGTGGGCGTCCTCGCGCTGACGGCCGCGCTGGCGGGCGACGGAATCGACGCTCTGCGCCCGGCTGACGCGCCGTGGCCGGCCCGCCCCTTCGAGGCCTAGGCCTGTCTCCTGCGGAGCTTTCCCCTACCCCGGACGCCCTGCGGGCGTGTCCTCAAACGCCGGGTGGGCTGGTTTTTGCTGCGCTGGATCCGCAGAGTGCGGCTACCTCGAACTCGGGCAGGCCCCAGACCCAGGCCTCGCACGTCCCTGCGGGCGTGTCCTCAAACGCCGGGTGGGCTGGTTTTTGCTGCGCTGGATCCGCGGAGTGCGGCAACCTGAGCACGGGCTGAGCCCTCGGCTCGGGTGAGGGCCCTGGGCAAGTCCAGCCCCTCCGGCGTTTGAGGAGCGGGGTCTGGGGCGGAGCCCCAGCAGCCCACGCCGGCGAATCCAGCCCGTCCGGCGTTTGAGGACACGCCCGTAAGGCGTAGGGGAATGAAAAACTGCTGATCCGATCGGGGGACGGCCCCGCCGCGCTCCGCACAGTTCGTAGCAGAGCGTGAACTACGCTCGAAGTTCCCGACCGCAGTCGCGGGCGGGCTTGTGCGCAGGCGGACGGGAGCGTGGCCCGTGACGGATCAGGCGGTGGACACCAGCGGCACGGCGGCGGGTTCCGCGGCAGGGCGGACAGCGGGCGAGTTCTTCGGCAGAGCGCGCGAGTTGAAGGAGTTGCGGGCCGACATCGAGCGGGCCGGACTCGACACCCTGGCCGGCCGCAAGGCACCCGGGGCCCGCGTGCTCCTGATCGCCGGACGCCCAGGTTCCGGCCGCACCGCCCTCGCCGCGGAGCTCGCCGCGAGCCTGGCCGACGACTACCCCGACGGCATGCTCCGTGCCCGGCTCACCGACCCGGGCGGCGAACGCGTACCCACCGAGCGCACCGCCCGAGGCCTGCTCGACGACCTCGGGGTCCCGGTCCCGCCGGGAGCCGGCGACGACGAACTGTCTCAGCTGGTCCGCGAGGCACTCGCCGTACGCCGCATGCTGCTGGTCCTCGATGACGCCGCCGACGCCGAGCAGGTCGACCCGCTGCTCCCCGACAACTCGGACTGCCTCGTCGTGGCCACCGCCCGCGGCCCGCTCACCGGCATCCCCGGCGTCCGGCCGTGCACCATCGGCGGCCTGGACACCGGATCCGCCGTCGAACTGCTCGCCCGCTCCACGGGTGCGGTCAGGATCACGGTCGACCCCACGGCGGCCGAGTCACTCGCCGAGGAGTGCGGGGGCCAGCCCGCCGCGCTGACCCTGATCGGCGGATGGCTCGCCGCCAGCCCCAAGGCTTCGGTCGCCGATGTGGCGAAACGGCTGCACGACATGCCCGTCGACCCCAAGCAGCCCACGGGCGGCAGGCCGCTCGCCCGTACCTTCCGTTTCGTGTACGAGGCGCTGCCGCAGCCCACGGCGCGGATGCTGCGGCTGCTCGTCCTCGCGCCCGCCGGTGTCGTGGACGCGCACACCGCCTCCGCCCTGGCCGGCTGCTCGGTCTCCGGGGCCCAGACCGCACTGGACGACTTTGCCGCGCTGGGTCTGCTGCGAAGGGCCGACGGCCGGCAGTACGAGGTGCCCGGCTGCCTCGCGCCGATGATGAAGGCGCAGCTGGAGGAGCGGGACCGGCCCGCAGAGGTGCAGCTGGCCCGGGCCAGGATGCTGGAGCGGACCGTACGGCAGCTCCAGTCCTGCCGGGCGATCACCGAGCCCGACGGCTCCCCGGCGCGCAAAAAGCTGGCGGGGCTGCCGCGCGCGCTGCGCTTCCCGAACATCCCGGCCGCCGGCGAGTGGCTGCGGATCCGGCAGCCCGCGCTGCTCGCCTCGGCCCGCATCGCGGTCGAGGACGGTGAGCTCGACACCCTGGCGAGGCGGCTGGTGGCCGCGCTGGTCCGGGCGCTGGCGGCGCACCGGGGCACCGAAGCGGCGGCTCCCGAGCTGTACGGGCTGCACCGGCTCGTACTCGACGTGGCCGAGCGGTGCGCTCTGCACCGCGAGAAGGCCGCCGCCCTGCTGAATCTCGCCGACCTGGACGCGCGGACCGGGCGTACGGACGAGGCGCTGACGCGCTACCGGGCCGCCCTGGACGCCGGCCGGGCGGCTGGTGACCCGTACGCGACAGGCCGCGCGATGGAATCCGTAGGCGGCACATATCAGGAACTGGGTGACTGGCAGCGCGCCTCCGACTGGTACGGACGGGCGCTGGAACAGCGGCTTACCCGAGGTGAACGGGCGGACGCGGCGCGGCTGTACGGGCGGCTCGGGGCCGTACACACCTATGCCGGGCGCTACGGCGAGGCGCTGCGCAACTGGCGGGCTTCGGCGGCGGGCTACCGCCGGGTCGGTGATCTGCCGGGCCACGCACGGGCGTTGAGCGAAGTGGCGAGGGTGCAGGAGTACGCGGGCCGGCCCGAGGAATCGCTGCGCACCTGTCAGGAAGCCGTGGAACGGGCACGGCAGGCCGAGGACGTACGGCTGCACGCGGCGCTGGAGTTGCGGCTCGCGGACACGCTCGACCGGCTGGGGGACCCGGCGGCTGCCCGTCTGCACAGGAGCGCTGCGGAAAGACTGCTGGGAGATGAGGGTTCTGCCTACGAAATCCGTAGTAGTTCGCCGAGAGATTGATGCTTTGTAAGGCTAGACAGCGGGAAATCCTTCATTAGACTGGCTCTGCCGCGTCATGCTGCGGTGTTCCCCGGGTGTGCCTCACATACCTGGGTATGTATGGCATTGACCCATTTATTCCCCCAGAGCCAAGGACCGTGATCGACGTGAAGGTCGGCATCCCCCGCGAGGTCAAGAACAACGAGTTCCGGGTGGCCATCACCCCCGCCGGAGTGCACGAGCTGGTGCGCCACGGCCACCAGGTATTCGTCGAGCAGAACGCCGGCGTCGGATCTTCGATCACGGACGGTGAGTACGTCGCCGCCGGTGCTCAGATCCTGGCCACCGCCGATGAGGTCTGGGCCACCGCTGACCTGCTGCTGAAGGTCAAGGAGCCCATTGCCGAGGAGTACCACCGCCTCCGCAAGGACCAGACGCTCTTCACCTACCTGCACCTGGCCGCTTCCCGCGAGTGCACGGACGCCCTGCTGGAGTCCGGCACCACGGCGATCGCGTACGAGACGGTGGAGACCGCGAACCGCGCCCTGCCGCTGCTCGCCCCCATGTCCGAGGTCGCGGGCCGGCTGGCCCCGCAGGTCGGCGCGTACCACCTGATGCGCTCGGTCGGCGGCCGCGGCGTGCTGCCGGGCGGCGTCCCGGGTACGGCGGCCGGCGAGGCTGTCGTCATCGGTGGCGGCGTCTCCGGCTGGAACGCCACGCAGATCGCCGTCGGCATGGGCTTCCACGTGACCTTGCTCGACCGCGACATCAACAAGCTGCGCGAGGCCGACAAGGTCTTCGGCACCAAGGTCAAGACGATCGTCTCCAACGCCTTCGAGCTGGAGAAGGCCGTCGTCGAGGCCGACCTCGTCATCGGCGCGGTTCTGATCCCCGGCGCCAAGGCCCCGAAGCTCGTCACCAACGAGCTCGTCGCCAAGATGAAGCCCGGAAGTGTACTTGTCGACATTGCGATCGACCAGGGCGGCTGCTTCGAGGACTCGCACGCGACGACGCACGCCGAGCCGACGTTCAACGTCCACAACTCGGTCTTCTACTGCGTCGCCAACATGCCGGGCGCCGTTCCGAACACCTCGACGTACGCGCTGACGAACGCCACGCTGCCGTACATCGTGGAGCTCGCGAACCGTGGCTGGGTCGAGGCGCTGCGCCGCGACGCCGCCCTCGCCAAGGGCCTCAACACCCATGACGGCCAGGTCGTTTACCGCGAGGTGGCCGAGGCTCACGAGCTTCCGCACGTCGAGCTGGGCACCCTTCTCGGCTGACGCGTCAACGAAAGTCGTCAACCTCACGCATCCGGCCGGACCTTGTCGAACAAGGTCCGGCCGGACGCGTATCCGACCACTTGCGCGGACTCGTTCAACTCGCCGCGAACGTAACCCTTTAACCGTTTCGCGACCCTGCGAAACGCGCGGTCCGTGCCCCGGTTTGCCGCCCGCGCACCCTTGACACAGGGGTGTTCCATTGCCGACACATCGGGCCGGGTCCGGCGGATTGTGTTGCTGCGGACCGGTGACACGCCATAGAGTCGCCAACCGTCGGCATGGTGCCACGCTGACCTATCGATAAGTTTCCTGGTCACGTCCAAGGAGGTAAGACGACTTGTGAATGAGTCGACATTTACTCCCGGGGGTGGTCAACCAGGTACGCCTGCACGGGGCCAGGGCCCATCGGGGCTCCAGGCTGTCGGCTCCGTCGCTGTCCGCACCTTCGCCACTCATCAGCACATGACGACAGCCCACCAGAGCATGGACGGCCTACACGTGAACGCCATGGCCGGCGACCAGAGTGGGGACAAGTCCACCACCCGCTTCGCCGACTTCGACGAGGTGCCCGAGGGGCACTTCTACGATCCCGATGCCGAGTACGAGCCCGACCCCGAGTACGCGGCCACCCTCGCCCCCGACGCTGCCCGCCAGCGCCGCGAGCGGATCGGCCCGACCGGACGGCCGCTGCCGTACTTCCCGATCCCGGGCCCGCTGACCGATCACGGCCCCGCGAAGATCATCGCCATGTGCAACCAGAAGGGCGGCGTCGGCAAGACGACGTCGACCATCAATCTGGGTGCGGCTCTCGCGGAGTACGGACGGCGGGTCCTGCTCGTCGACTTCGACCCGCAGGGAGCCCTGTCGGTCGGTCTCGGCGTGAACCCGATGGAACTCGACCTGACGGTCTACAACCTGCTCATGGAGCGGGGCATGTCGGCCGACGAGGTCCTGCTGAAGACCGCGGTCCCCAACATGGACCTGCTGCCGAGCAATATCGACTTGTCGGCGGCGGAAGTGCAGTTGGTCAGCGAGGTCGCGCGCGAGTCGACACTTCAGCGGGCGCTCAAGCCGCTGCTGGCCGACTACGACTACATCGTGATCGACTGTCAGCCTTCGCTGGGGCTTCTCACGGTGAACGCCCTGACGGCGGCTCACAAGGTGATCGTGCCGCTCGAATGCGAGTTCTTCGCGCTGCGCGGTGTGGCGCTGCTGACCGAGACGATCGAGAAGGTCCAGGAGCGGCTCAACCCCGACCTGGAGCTCGACGGCATCCTCGCCACGATGTACGACTCCCGTACGGTGCACAGCCGTGAGGTGCTGGCGAGGGTCGTCGAGGCCTTCGACGAGCACGTCTACCACACGGTGATCGGACGGACCGTGCGCTTCCCGGAGACCACGGTCGCCGGTGAGCCGATCACGACGTACGCCTCCAACTCGGTCGGTGCGGCCGCTTATCGCCAGCTCGCCAGGGAGGTGCTCGCCCGGTGTCACGCCGAGTGAGTCTGCCGGGGGCCGACGAACTGTTCCGCACGACCGGGGGAATGGCGCTGCAGTCGTCGTCCCCGCGACGCCCGCCGTCGCCGGCGAATCCCGCCAGTCCCGCCAACGGCGAGGCGCGGGTGCCGGGGCCGGCGGGGGAGAGCGATTCCGGGGCGGCGGCGAGCGAGCAGCAGTCCGAGGGCGCGGCGTCCTCGCCCTCGTCCTCTGCCGGTGCGGGGTCGGAGCATTCGGCCGCCGCCGACGCGGAGGCCGGCGGGCATCGCAGCCGGGCCGTGGAAGGCGACCAGGCGGCCGCTGCGGCCGCCAGGGCGCGCCGTGCGCCGGAGAGCCAGCCGCCCTCCCAGCCGGCCGCCCAGCAGCGTCCTGCGGCCCCGGCGACGGGCGCCCAGCCGCGGCGCCGGGGCGGGCGCGGGGCGAACCGTCGTCCCAGCGGCCGCGAACGGCACGACGAGAAGATCACGGTCTACGTCTCGGCCGAGGAACTGATGGACCTCGAGCACGCGCGGCTGGTGCTGCGCGGTGAGCACGGGCTCGCTGTCGACCGGGGCCGGATCGTGCGGGAAGCCGTCGCGGTCGTACTCGCGGACCTGGAGTCGCGCGGCGACGCGAGCATTCTCGTGCGGCGCCTGCGCGGGCGCTGACCGGACCGGACGGTAGCCTGCGCTGCCCCCTGTTCGTCTTTCCGTACCTGGACCCGCGATGCACCCGACCGACGACCCGGCCGACCCCGCCCAGCCCGCCAGTGCCCCACGCCGTCGCTTGGGGCGCGGGCCGGGGGCGTCCCGCGCGGCCGAGCCGCGACCGTCGCGGCTGTCCGGTGGGCCGTCGCCGGCCGCGGAGACGGCTGTTCCCGCATCGGCGCCGGACGGTGCGCCGGGGGCTCGGGAGGGCGGTTCTTCCCCCACCCCGCCCCTTCCCGAAACCGGGGGCAAGTCCCCGGCCCCCCAGGCCGCAGGCCCCTGCGGGGCAGCGCCTGTGACGGTCCGGGCTCCCGGGGACGCCGACTCCTGCGGAGCGGCGCCCATGACCGATGCGTGCTCCTTCTGGGCGGCGGAGGTGGGGGGCCGGGGCGGCGGACTGCCGGCCGGGGCGGACACGGCGGGGCGTCGGTCGGGCGGGGCCGGCGAAATGGCGGGGGACGGGCGGTTCACCGTTCGGCTCGTTAATTTCGAGGGGCCCTTCGACCTGCTGCTTCAGCTCATCTCCAAGCACAAGCTCGACGTCACCGAGGTCGCCCTCTCGAAGGTCACCGACGAGTTCATGGCGCACATCCGCGCCATGGGGGCCGACTGGGATCTTGATCAGACCACCGAGTTCCTTGTTGTCGCCGCCACGCTCCTCGACCTCAAGGCCGCGCGGCTGCTGCCTGCCGCCGAGGTGGAGGACGAGGGGGACCTCGCGCTGCTGGAGGCGCGGGACCTGCTGTTCGCGCGGCTGCTGCAGTACCGCGCGTACAAGCGGATCGCCGACATCTTCAGCGAGCGGCTGGACGCGGAGGCCCGTCGCTACCCGCGTACGGTCGGTCTTGAGCCGCAGCACGCAGCGCTGCTGCCCGAGGTCGTCATCAGCATCGGCCCCGACGGCTTCGCCAAGCTCGCCGTGAAGGCCATGCAGCCCAAGGCCGAGCCGCAGGTGTACGTCGATCACATCCATGCGCCCCTCGTGTCCGTACGGGAACAGGCTGAGGTGGTCGTCGCGCGGCTGCGGGAGGCGGGGGAAGCGACTTTTCGTGTGCTGACCGAGGACGTCTCGGACACGCTCACCGTTGTCGCACGGTTCCTCGCGCTGCTGGAGCTCTATCGGGAGAAGGTCGTCGTGCTGGACCAGGAGGAGGCCCTGGGGGAACTCCTGGTGCGGTGGACCGGCGGGGAAGCGGCGCAGCCCGTCGTCACGGACGAGTTCGATCAAGTGGTGGAAAAGGAGACGGAGTGAGTGAGTCCCCTGCGGTCGCGGACCTCGGGCTCAAGCCCGCCCTGGAGGCGGTCCTCATGGTCGTCGACGAGCCCGCCACCGAGGAACACCTCGCGAAGGTGCTGGAGCGGCCCCGCAGAGCCGTCGCGGACGCGCTGCGGGAGCTCTCCGACGAGTACGCCGCACAGGGGCGCGGATTCGAGCTCAGGCTGGTCGCCGGGGGATGGCGCTTCTACACGCGGCCCGAGTACGCGGCGGCGGTCGAGAGCTTCGTACTGGACGGACAGCAGGCCCGTCTCACCCAGGCCGCCCTGGAGACCCTGGCGGTCGTCGCGTACCGCCAGCCGGTGAGCCGCTCACGCGTCTCGGCCGTACGTGGCGTGAACTGCGACGGCGTGATGCGGACCCTCCTCCAGCGCGGTCTGGTCGGGGAGGCGGGCACGGAACCCGAAACAGGTGCGATCCTGTACAGGACGACGAACTACTTTCTGGAGCGGATGGGCCTGCGTGGCCTGGACGAGCTCCCGGAGCTCGCGCCATTCCTCCCGGAGGCGGACGCGATCGAGGCTGAGACGCTAGAGGGTGTGCCGTCGTTCGATGCGGACGCCCCGTACGCCTCGGACACACACGCAGACGACAAGACGGAATTTTGATGCGAAGCAGCAGCGGCAGGAACAGCGGAAGCGGTAACGACCGGAATCAGCGGGGCGCGGGCAAGGGGCGCGAGCGCGACGACAAGAAGCGCACCGAGCGTCCCGACCGTCCGCGTCCGGAAGAGCGCCGCTACGACGTCGGCCGTGACGCCCCTGGCGCCCGCGACGGCAGTGGTGGCAGTGGCGCGAGCGGTGGCGGCGGTCGTGGCGGCAGTGGCGCGGGTCGTGGCGGCAGCGGCGCCGGCACCGGTCGCGGTGGCAGTGGCGCGGGGCGCGGTGGCGCGAGCGCGGGCGGCGGTCGCGGTGGCGCGGGCGCCGGGCGTGGCGGCAGCAGCGCCGGAGGCCCCTCGAGCACCGGCAGCCGGGGCGCGTCCGCGCGCGGTGGCGCCAAGGGCGGCCCCAAGGCCCCGCAGGGCGGCTTCAGGACCCCCGGTCTGCGCCGTGGCCCGCAGAGCGCCCCTTCGCGGCCGCGCGAGCTCGACGCCAAGCTTGAGGAGCGCGTACGCGAGCGGCACAGCAAGCCCCAGGTGACGACGCCCAAGACGTTCCCCGGAGCCGAGCAGGAGGGTGAGCGCCTGCAGAAGGTCCTCGCCCGCGCCGGCATGGGTTCGCGGCGTGCCTGCGAGGAGCTGATCGAGCAGGCCCGCGTCGAGGTCAACGGCGAGATCGTGACCGAGCAGGGCCGCCGGGTCGACGTGCACAAGGACGAGGTCAAGGTCGACGGCCTGACGGTCGCCACCCAGTCGCACCTCTTCTTCGCGCTCAACAAGCCGGCCGGTGTGGTCGCCACCATGGGCGACCCTGACGGCCGCCAGAACCTCAACGACTACGTGAACAACCGTGAGACGCGTCTCTTCCACGTGGGCCGGCTGGACACCGAGACCGAGGGCATCATCCTGCTCACCAACCACGGCGAGCTGGCCCACCGTCTGACCCACCCCAAGTACGGCGTGAAGAAGACCTACCTCGCCGCGATCCAGGGACCGCTCCCGCGCGACCTCGGCAAGCGGCTCAAGGACGGCATCGCGCTGGAGGACGGGTACGCCCGCGCCGACCACTTCCGCGTCGTCGAGAACACCGGGAAGAACTACCTGGTCGAGGTCACCCTCCACGAGGGCCGCAAGCACATCGTGCGCCGCATGCTGGCCGAGGCCGGCTTCCCGGTCGAGCGGCTCGTGCGGACGTCCTTCGGGCCCATCCCGCTGGGCGACCAGAAGTCCGGCTGGCTGCGCCGCCTCACCAACACCGAGGTCGGCATGCTGATGAAGGAAGTCGGCCTGTAACCGACGCCCCTCTTTCGCCCGAAGCCCCGGGCGGTTCCTGTACGTACAGGAACCGCCCGGGGCTTTTTGCCGCTTGTGGAGTGGGCCTACGCTCCTTTATAGTCACCATGACTATAAAGGAGGCGGGCGTGAGTCTCGCGGACATGCTCGAAGCCCTGCAGCAGCCACTGGTGACCGTCCTGGACACCCCGGTGAGCTGGACCGAGGTCCTCGGGTTCGGCAGCGGCGCTCTCTGCGTCTGGCTCGTCGCCCGGCAGCACATCGCCAACTGGCCGATCGGCATCGCCAACAACCTCTTCTTCGTCCTCCTGTTCACCCAGGCGGGCCTGTACGCCGACGCCGGCCTGCAGGTCGTCTTCATCGCCCTCGCCGCCTACGGCTGGTGGACCTGGACCCACGGGGGTGGACCAGGCTCTACCTCGTCCCTGCCGGTACGGCGCACCAGCCGCACCGAGTGGACCTGGCTGCTGGCGGCGGGGGCGGTGGGGACCTTGGCCCTGACGCTCCTCCTCGACCGCGCCACCGATTCGACCGTTCCTTTCTGGGACTCCCTGACGACCGCGCTGTCCCTCATGGCGACGTACGGGCAGTGCAGGAAGCGCCTCGAATCGTGGTGGCTGTGGATCGCGGCCGACGTTGTGTACGTCCCTCTGTACGCCTACAAGGAGCTGTATCTGACGTCGCTCCTGTACGTCGGTTTCATGGCGCTGTGCGTTCTCGGGCTGCTCAATTGGCGGCGTGACGCGCGCTCCCGGGAACAGCTCGTTGTCCGGGCCGCGGCATGACCGCGTACAAGCACGGACTCGTCCTCGGGAAGTTCTATCCGCCGCACGCGGGTCACCACCATCTCGTGCGCACCGCACGGGAACGCTGCGAGCGGCTCACCGTCCTGGTCTGCGCCTCGTCCGCCGAGTCCGTACCCCTCACCGACAGGGTGGCGTGGATGCGGGCCGTGCACCCGGACGTTGACGTGGTCGGCGCCGTCGACGACATCCCCGTGGACACCACCGACCCCGCCGTGTGGGACGCGCACATGGCGGTCTTCCGGGCCGCCGTTCCGCAGCCCGTCGACGCCGTCTTCACTTCGGAGGCGTACGGCGAAGAGCTCGGCCGGCGCTTCGGTGCGGACGCGGTGTGCGTGGACCCGGACCGTACGGCCTTTGCCGTCTCGGGAACGGCCGTACGCGCCGATCCTGTGCGCTTCTGGGACTACCTGGAGCGGCCGGTACGGGCCGCACTCGCCCGGCGCGTGGTCGTCCTGGGGGCCGAGTCGACCGGGACCACGACCATGGCGAGGGCGCTCACCGAGCACTACCGGCGCCGCGGCGGCGTATGGGAACGGACGCAGTGCGTTCCCGAGTACGGCCGGGAGTACAGCGAGCGGAAACTCGCCGCACTGCGCGCACAGCGTCCGGACGCCGACTGGGCGGACGTAGCCTTCACCACGGAGGAGTTCCCGCTGATCGCGCGGCGGCAGTGCGACGACGAGGAAGCGGCGGCCGGAGCGGGCTCGCCCGTGCTGTTCTGCGACACCGATGCCTTCGCCACCACGGTGTGGCACGAGCGCTACCTGGGAGGCCCGAATACGGACGTCGCACGGATCGCCGCAACCGCGAGGGGCGGGCAGCACCTGTGGCTGCTCACTGACCACGACCGCGTGCCCTTCGAGGACGACGGCCTGCGCGACGGCGAACACCTGCGGCCCTGGATGACGGCACGCTTCCGCGACGAACTGACCCGTACAGGGCGCACATTCCGCACCCTCGGCGGACCGCACGAAGAGCGGCTCGCGACCGCCGTCGCCGCCGTGGACGCGCTGCTCGCCGAGGGGTGGGGCTTCACCGATCCCCTTCCGGAGAAGCGATGAACGAACAGAGCGACTACAACCCGCGCGACTTCGAGCCGTTCGCCGTCACCGTCGACCTCGCCGTCTTCACAGTGCGCGAGAGCCGGCTGCACGTTCTGCTGATCCGGCGCGGACAGGACCCGTACGCCGGGGCGTGGGCGCTGCCCGGCGGCTTCATACTGCCCCGGGAGTCCGCGGAAACCGCCGCCCGGCGCGAACTGGCCGAGGAGACCGGCCTGTCGCAGGAGTCCGCCGCCGCGCTCCACCTGGAGCAGCTGCGTACGTACAGCGAACCGGACCGCGATCCACGGATGCGCGTCGTCTCCGTCGCGTACACCGCGCTGGTGCCCGGTCTGCCGGAGCCGCGCGGCGGCGGCGACGCCGCGCACGCCCAGTGGATGCCCGTCGGCGGCTTGCCCGCGCTCGCCTTCGACCATGCGCGGATCATCACCGACGCACAGGAGCGCATCCGCGCCAAGCTCGAATACACCTGCCTGGCCACGGCTTTCTGCCCGCCCGAATTCACCCTGGGCGAGCTCCAGCAGGTGTACGAGACGGTCTGGGGCGTAGAGCTCGACCGGCCCAACTTCCGCCGCAAGGTGCTCGCCTCGCCCGGCTTCGTGGAGCCGGTGGAAGGGGCGCCCCGGCGTACCGGAGGACGGGGGAAACCCGCCGCCCTTTACCGCGCCGGGAACGCCGCCGCTCTGCACCCACCACTTCTGCGCCCCGAACGACGATCCGAAGGAGAACGATCCGTATGAAGCAGCCGGCCACCGGTGCTCTCGTGGGACTCGCGCTGGGAGACGCGATGGGCTTCCCGACCGAGTTCAACGACGTACCTTCGATCCTCGCGAAGTGCGGTCCGTGGCGGGAGATGGAACTGCCCGCGCCCGCGATCGTCACGGACGACACCCAGATGACGCTCGCGCTGGGGCGCGGGATACGGACGGCCATGGACCGCGGGGTGCTCGGGCCGCTGAGACTGGCGCGGCCGGTGCGCGAGGAATTCGTGGACTGGTACCACTCGCCCGAGAACAACCGGGCCCCCGGCAACACCTGTCTCGTCGCCTGCCGGCTGCTCGACAGTGACCTGCCCTGGCAGCAGGCCAGTCAGCTTGGCTCCAAGGGGTGCGGGGCCAACATGCGGGTCGCGCCGGTCGGGCTCGTGCCGGGGCTGAGCGAGGAACAGCGCGCCGGGGCGGCGCAGTTGCAGTCGGCGCTCACGCACGGGCATCCGACGGCGCTGGCGGCGAGCGATCTGACGGCACACGCGGTGTATCTCCTGGCGCAGGGGGCGGAGCCGACCGGTCTGGTGGGGCTGCTCCGTTCGTACGCGTACGAGAACCGCACCCGGTACCACGAGCGCTGGCTGGGCGACCTGTGGACGCACGCCCACGACGCCTCGCCGGAGGTTTTCATCGCCCGCGGCTGGGACGAGTGCCTGGCCGTACTGGAACGCCTCGCCGAGGCACTGCGCTCGCCGTCCCCGGAGACCGATCCGTGCCTGGCGACGGGTGACGGCTGGATCGCCGAGGAGGCGCTCGCGACCGCGCTGCTGTGCTTCCTGCTCTTCCCCGGGGAGCCGGTCACCGCCCTGCGCCGCGCCGCGTGCACGAAGGGCGACTCGGACTCGATCGCGTGCCTCGCCGGAGCGTTCGCGGGAGCGCACCTGGGAGCGGGCGCGTGGCCGGCCGAGTGGGCGGAGCGCATCGAGTACAGAAGCGAGCTGCTGGCCCTGGGTGCGCTCTGGGACGCTTGAACGCCTCAGCGGGCTGAAGCGCGGCGCGTGCGGAGCAGGAAGTCCTCCACGCGGGGCCGGTCCGGCTCTGGCGGGAGGGGGCTCTTCGCTGCGGCCGCTTCGGCCTCCACCGTGAGAACGTTCATCCGGCGGTCGACCTCCTGCCACGCCACCTCACCGCGCTTGACCGCGAGCAGCTGCTCGCGGTCCTCGCCGACGTCGATGACCAGCTCGCCCGTACGCAGCAGATCGCGGCAGCTGCCGAGCAGCCGCAGCAGGTGCATGGCGTGCTTCCAGCGGGGGGCGCCGTGCTGCCGTACGTCCGCCTCCAGCTTCTTGCGCTGGCCGGCCGCGTACCGGGCGAACGTCTGGTGGGCCCGGCGGGAGAGGAACGCGTCGCGCAGCGCGAGCAGCTCGCGGCCGGTGGCGTCGACGTGCTCGACCAGCGGGGAGTGCAGGCACTCCAGGATGTTGGGATTGGCGCGCAGGGCCAGCTCGCAGAAACGTTCCAGCTCCCAGGAGAACTGCTCGTCCGCCGGGCCCTCGACATGCGTCGGCGGCTTCTCGAAGCGCCAGTACAGCGGCGTCGGCGCGACGAAGACACCACGCCGGTCCGTGTCGCTGCCGTCCGTCGCCAGGCCGAAGGCGCGCGAGCCCATCACGCAGGAGTAGACGGTGTGGTCGCGTACGAGGTCTTCAGGCAGGGCGGGCGGGATCATGCTCCGGATTGTGCCGCAGTCAGGGCAGCCGGATCGAACCACTTTCGAGGAGCCCGCACCGGCCCACCACGGCGGGCCGGTCGCCGTGCCAACTACGCTGGATCATGCAGGGGCAATCCGCGGTGTGGAGCGAGGAGTACGACGTGGCAGTACGAGCAGTGCGTGGGGCCGTTCAGCTGGAGCGGGACGAGGCCGAGCACATGAACGAGCAGGTCAGCGAACTGCTCTCGGCCATCCTGGAGCGCAACGGGCTCACCCCCGACGACCTCATCAGCATCTGGTTCACCGCCACCCCCGACCTCCACAGCGACTTCCCGGCCGCCGCCGCGCGCAAGCTCGGCATCGTCGACGTACCGCTGATCTGTGCCCAGGAACTGGACATAGCAGGCGCCATGCCGCGTGTCGTACGGATCCTCGCGCACGTCGAGTCGGACCTGCCCAAGTCCTCCGTCTCGCACATCTACCTCGGCGCCGCAGCCTCCCTCCGCAAGGACATCGCCCAGTGAGAACCGCCCTCGTCATCGGAACCGGCCTCATCGGCACCTCCGCCGCCCTCGCCCTCGCCGGGCGCGGCATCACCGTCCACCTCACCGATCACGACCCGGCTCAGGCCCACACCGCCGCCGCGCTCGGCGCCGGCACCGACGAGGCGCCCGAAGGCCCCGTCGACCTCGCCATCGTCGCCGTACCGCCCGCCCACGTGGCCACGACGCTGGCCGACGCCATGCGGCGCGGGATCGCCCGCGCGTACATCGACGTCGCCAGCGTCAAGGGCGGACCGCGCCGCGAGCTGGAGGCCCTGGGCTGCGACCTCACGTCGTACATCGGTACGCACCCGATGAGCGGCAAGGAACGTTCGGGCCCGCTCGCCGCGACCGCCGACCTCTTCGAGGGACGCCCCTGGGTCCTCACCCCCACCCGGGACACCGACACCGAGGTGCTGAACCTCGCGCTGGAGCTGGTGGCGCTGTGCCGGGCCGTTCCGGTGGTGATGGACGCCGACGCCCACGACCGCGCGGTCGCGCTCGTCTCGCACACCCCGCAGCTCGTCTCTTCGATGGTCGCGGCGCGGCTGGCGGACGCGGACGAGACGGCGGTACGGCTGTGCGGCCAGGGCATCCGGGACGTCACCCGCATCGCCGCCTCGGATCCTCGGATGTGGGTCGAGATTCTCTCCGCCAACCCCGGCCCCGTCGCGGATGTGCTCACCGGGGTCGCCGCCGACCTCGAGGAGACCGTTCAGGCACTGCGCGCCCTCCAGTCCGCCGACGACGACAAGCGACAGGGCGGCGCCGACGGCATCGAGGACGTCCTGCGGCGCGGCAACGTGGGCCGCGAGCGGGTACCGGGCAAGCACGGGGCCGCCCCCACGGCGTACGAGATCGTCGCTGTCCTCATCAGTGACCGTCCCGGCGAGCTGGCCAGGATCTTCGCGGACGCGGGGCGTGCGGGCGTCAACATCGAGGACGTACGGATCGAGCACGCGACGGGACAGGAGGCGGGCCTCGTCCAGCTGATGGTGGAGCCGGCGGCCGCACCGGGGCTGAGCACGTCGCTGCGGGAGCGTGGCTGGTCGATCCGCCCGTAGCAGGGCGCGCCGCCGATGGCGATGTCCGCTTTGTGGTGGCTTCGCAGGGGCGTCGAGGGCGGGGCCGGGGACTCGGTAACCTTGTGTGGGGCCCGTCGGGTCCCCGCATGCCCAAGCCCGTGTACCAGGAAGGTGTCCTACACCGTGGAAACCGCCGCCCGGACCGCCCCGGCAGCAGTGATTGTCGCCATCGACGGCCCCTCCGGCACGGGCAAGTCCAGCACCTCCAAGGCCGTCGCCGCCAAGCTCGGGCTGAGCTACCTGGACACCGGCGCCCAGTACCGGGCGATCACCTGGTGGATGCTCAACAACGGCATCGACGTCGCGGACCCGGTCGCCATCGCGGACGCGGCGATCAAGCCCGTGATCGTCTCCGGCACCGACCCGGCCGCTCCCACGATCACGGTGGACGGAGTCGACGCCTCCGGGCCGATCCGCACCCAGGAGGTCACCTCGAAGGTGAGCGCCGTGAGCGCCGTGCCCGAGGTGCGCACCCTCATCACCGAGCTGCAGCGGTCCATCGCGAAGGGTGCCGAGCTCGGCATCGTCGTCGAGGGGCGCGACATCGGTACGACCGTGCTGCCGGACGCGGACCTCAAGATCTTCCTGACCGCCTCTCCCGAGGCGCGCGCCGCCCGCCGCAGCGGCGAGCTGAAGGGCGCGGACGTGTCCGCGACCCGCGAGGCCCTGCTGAAGCGGGACGCGGCCGACTCCAGCCGCAAGACCTCGCCGCTCGCCAAGGCGGACGACGCCGTCGAGGTCGACACCAGCGACCTCACGCTGGAGCAGGTCATCGAGTGTGTCGTTACCCTGGTCGAGGGGAAGCGGGCCGCGAAGTGACCGCACCCACTCTGCGTGGTGCGGCGGTCGGTCGCGGCATCGGCATCGGGCTCATGTACGGGCTGTGGAAGCCCCGCGTGCTCGGTGCCTGGCGAGTGCCCATGAGCGGTCCGGTCATCCTGGCCGTGAACCACTCGCACATGATCGACGGCCCCATGCTGATGGGCACCGCGCCCCGGCCGGTGCATTTCCTGATCAAGAAAGAGGCGTTCGTCGGCCCCCTCGACCCGTTCCTGCGCGGAATCGGGCAGCTGAAGGTGGACCGTACGACCGCCGACCGTACGGCGATCTCGAACGCGCTGGGTGTGCTGAGCGACGGCGGGGTCCTCGGGATCTTCCCGGAGGGCACCAGGGGCGAGGGCGACTTCGCGTCGCTGCGCGCCGGGCTTTCGTACTTCGCCGTACGCAGCGGGGCGCCGATCGTCCCGGTGGCGGTGCTCGGCAGTACGGAGCGACGTGGCCGGCTGATACGGGAGCTGCCGCCGCTGCGCAGCCGCGTGGACGTCCTCTTCGGCGACCCGTTCGAGGCCGGCGACGGCAGCGGACGGCGCACGCGCAAGGCGCTGGACGAGGCCACCGTACGTATCCAGGAGCGGCTGACCGCCCACCTGGAAAGTGCCAGGCGCTTCACCGGGCGCTAGGCGAGACTTGAGTAGTGGACCGCGCGAATCGGGTGGTCCATCGATGATGATGAACGAGGAACGGACTTCATGAACGACCAGAATCACTCCGGCGACGAGCACGGAGCACTTGGCGACGCCGAGTACGCGGAGTTCATGGAGCTCGCCGCGCAGGAAGGCTTCGACCCCGAAGACGTCGAAGGCGCGATCGGCGAAGCCGGTCACGGCCCGCTGCCCGTCCTCGCCGTCGTCGGCCGCCCCAATGTCGGCAAGTCGACCCTGGTGAACCGCATCATCGGCCGCCGCGAGGCCGTCGTCGAGGACAAGCCCGGCGTCACCCGTGACCGCGTCACCTACGAGGCCGAGTGGGCCGGCCGCCGCTTCAAGATCGTCGACACCGGCGGCTGGGAGCAGGACGTCCTCGGCATCGACGCGTCCGTCGCCGCCCAGGCGGAGTACGCGATCGAGGCCGCCGACGCGGTCGTCTTCGTCGTCGACTCCACGGTCGGCGCGACCGACACCGACGAGGCCGTCGTCAGGCTGCTGCGCAAGGCAGGCAAGCCCGTGGTGCTCTGCGCCAACAAGGTCGACGGCCTGAGCGGCGAGGCGGACGCGACCGCGCTGTGGTCGCTCGGCCTGGGCCAGCCGCACCCGGTCTCCTCGCTGCACGGCCGTGGCACCGGCGACATGCTGGACGCCATCCTGGAGGCCCTGCCGGAAGCCCCGGCCCAGTCCTTCGGTCTGGCCACCGGCGGCCCGCGCCGTATCGCGCTCATCGGCCGTCCGAACGTCGGCAAGTCGTCCCTGCTCAACCGGGTGGCGAACGAGGACCGCGTCGTCGTCAACGAGGTCGCGGGCACCACACGCGACCCGGTCGACGAGCTGATCGAGCTCGGCGGCATCACCTGGAAGTTCATCGACACGGCCGGTATCCGCCGCCGTGTCCACCTCCAGGAGGGCGCGGACTACTACGCCTCGCTGCGTACCGCGGCCGCCGTCGAGAAGGCCGAAGTCGCGGTCGTACTGATCGACGCCAGCGAGTCCATCAGCGTGCAGGACCAGCGGATCATCACGATGGCCGTCGAAGCCGGCCGCGCGCTGGTCATCGCGTACAACAAGTGGGACACCCTCGACGAGGAGCGCCGCTACTACCTGGAGCGCGAGATCGACACCGAGCTGGCGCAGGTCGCGTGGGCGCCCCGGGTGAACGTGTCGGCGCAGACCGGCCGTCACATGGAGAAGCTGGTCCCGGCGATCGAGACCGCGCTGGCCGGCTGGGAGACGCGCATCCCGACCGGCAGGCTCAACGCCTTCCTCGGCGAGATCGTCGCCTCCCACCCGCACCCGGTCCGCGGCGGCAAGCAGCCCCGCATCCTCTTCGGGACGCAGGCGGGTGCCAAGCCGCCGCGGTTCGTGCTCTTCGCCTCCGGCTTCCTGGAGGCCGGCTACCGGCGGTTCATCGAGCGTCGCCTCCGCGAGGAGTTCGGCTTCGAGGGCACGCCGATCCACATCTCGGTGCGGGTGCGCGAGAAGCGCGGCCGCAAGAAGTAACGCCGGACGGCCTGTCAGGGCCTAGAACCCCCGACGGGGAGCGGGCGGCAGCGCGGCCGGGAAGTGATTCCCGGTGTGCTGCCGCCCGTTGCTGTTGGGGGTGGTGTCGCTGTCGCTGCTCGTGACGCGCCAGAAGCCGGTGTGCGCGCCGTGCGTTCCCTGGCCGCTGTGGCTCGTGTGGCCGGGACCCTGGCCGTGGCGCGCCCCCTGGGCGAAGCCCGTGAACCCCAGGTCCTCCTCGCCGGTGCGGTCGCCGGGCAGTGCCCGGAAGGACCTGCGGTACTCCGAGTAGAGCGCGTCGTAGATCGGCGTGTGCGAGGGCTCGGCCCGGGATTCCCGCGACGGTCGCATCGAGGGGATCTGGCTCTGGTACGGCTGATGGCGTGAGGGGTCGTATGAGTGCACGTATGTGCCAACGACCCCAGCGCCCGACGGATGCGGGCCGAGCAGGGAATTCCCTGCTCGGCTGGGGTAAGCGGCGCACATGGACCGGTCGTGCGGCCCCGTGCCCGTCAGGTGCCGGCCAGCGGCATGGCGGCGGCGGCCAGCACGCCACGGGCGGCGGCCCGCTCCAGCGCGTTGCGCAGCAGGTCCTCGCGCGGCTGCTGGCCGATCGAGCCGGCGGGCGCGGTGTAGACGAGGACGGTGCTCGACTTGTTGGCCGCCGTCCGCCAGCCGTCGGTGACCTGGAGCGGCTGGTGGGCCTGCCACCAGGAGACCGGGTTTCCGCCGCTGGTGCCGGGCTGGAGTACGGCGTGCAGCTGGCCCATGGCGAGCAGGACCGACCAGCCGGGCAGTGCGGCGGGGACCTCGGCCATGTCCTTGACCGGCTGGAAGCCCTGCTCGGTGACGAGCGGCAGGAACTCGTCGGTGGTGCCGTCGGAGCCGGGGCGGGCGACGGGCCCGGTCGGCTCGACGACCAGGGCCGGGTGCAGCTGGCCGTCGATCAGTACGAGGCCGCTGGTGATCCCGAGCACGGCCTGGCCGGGCGAGCCGCCGTACTCCTCGGCACGGGGCAGGTCGGAGGCTCCGCCGGTGATGCTGCGTACGGCGCCCTGGAGCTGTTCCTCGGCCACGCGCACGACCTGCGAGGGGATGCAGGTGGCGTGGGCGAACGCGAGCACAGCGGTTTCGTCTCCGACGAACAGCACGGTGCTCGTGCGTTCCACTTCGGAGTCGCCCTGGGTACGGCAGGAGGTGCAGTCGTAGCTGCCCGGGGCGTTCTCGCCGGCGAGCAGCCGGTCGGCTTCTTCGTTGCCGATCTCGGCGCGTACGTCGTCGCTGACGTCGAGCATGCGCGGCACGGGGGGCTCCTCGGACTCGGTGCGGGTGCCGGGCGGATCCCGGCTCGTCAAGAAGACAACGGGTGATCTGCGGCCGGGGTCACGCGAAGAAGGGAACGGAATCGAACCGAACGGCACGGGCGGCCCCCGCCGCTGTCCGGTCGGCCGACCGGGTGGGGCTTTTCCGGTTCGCCGCGCGGCACCCGGGCCGATGCCCGGGCGCCTGCCTAGCGTGGCGCGATGCCCACGCTGCCGCGGTCCCGCTGGTCCCATCACGTGCCGGTCGCCCTGCTCGCCGTACTGCTGGCCCTGTGTCCGACGGGCGCGCGGGCCACGCCTCCGCCGCCCGTCGGCGCTTGCGCGGCCACCGAGTGGCCCTGGAACTGCCTCGCCCAGTGCGAGAGCAGCGGCGACTGGCACATCAACACCGGCAACGGTTACTACGGCGGACTGCAGTTCTGGCAGGCGACGTGGGCGGAGCACGGCGGGCTCGCGTACGCCCCGCGCGCCGACCTCGCCACCCGGGCGCAGCAGATCAAGGTCGCGGAGAGGGTGCTCGCCACCCAGGGATGGAAGGCGTGGCCCGTCTGCTCGAAGCGCTACAAGCTCTTCGGCCGGGTCCACTTCGTGAAGGCCGGGGACACGCTCGCCTCGATCGCCCGCCGCTATCGCGTCAAGGGCGGCTGGAAGGCGCTCCACCGGGCCAACGCGGAGGTGATCGGCCGCGACCCGGACCGGATCCGCACCGGCCTCATGCTGGTCCTTCCCTCGGCGAAGAGTGCGTCGGCCCGTGGCGCAGTTCTGACGCCTCTCCGCTGAAGACCACCGCGCCGCGGCGCAGTTCATGCACGAAGACGGGGCGGCCCGCCGACGTCCGGCTCAGCAGGGCGGGCGGCATTCTCTGTTCCGCCGTCACGACTGTGGTGGCCGGTGCCAGTGCGGCGAGCAGTTCGTACGTACGGGCCGCCACGGGTGGGGACATGCCCTGGGTGGGCTCGTCGAGGAGCACCACACGGGCGCGCGATACGAAGGCACGGGAGACCGCCAGCATGCGCTGCTCGCCGCCGGAGAGGGTGCCCGCGCGGCGGGGGAGCAGGGCGCGCAGGGCCGGGTAGGCGGTGAGTGCCGGTGCGATGTCCTCTTGGGGTGAGGAGAGCGCGAGTTCCAGGTTCTCCGCGACGGTGAGGGACGCGTACACGGCGTTCCTGTCCGGTACGAAGCACAGGCCGTGGCGGGCGCGGTCGTGAGGGCGCAGGCGGGTGATGTCCCTGCCGTGCCACAGGACCTGGCCGGAGGTCAGGGGCACGGTTCCGGCGAGGGCGCGCAGAACGGTCGTACGGCCGGAGCCGTTGCGGCCGAGGAGGACGGTGGGGGCGCCGCCCGCCGGTACGGGGAGGTCCACTCCGTGAAGGGCCTCCAGGGGGCCGTAGCGGACGCGGGCGCGGCGCAGTTCCATGACGTTGGTCATGGGGCCGCTGCCTCGATGCGTCCCGCCGTCATGGTGTGCACGGTGTGGGCGATGTCCGCGACCAGGTCGAGGTCGTGCTCGACGACGAGCACGGCCATTCCGTCGGCCGCGAGGGCGGCCATGATCCGGGCCAGTCGCTGTGCCTCTGCCGTGTCGAGCCCGGCGGCGGGCTCGTCGAGCAGGAGGGTGTGCGGGCGGCCCGCCAGCGCCCTGCCGAGCTCCACGCGGCGCAGGGTTCCCGTGGGGAGGGCGGCCGCGGGGTGGTGGCGGACGGGGCCCGCGAGGTCCAGGAGGCGCAGTACGGACTCCAGGGCGGTGGGGTCGGTCCGTACGTGGCCCTGTTCGGCGCCGAGCGCGATGTTCTCCTCGACGGTGAGGGAGGGGAAGACGGCGAGGTCCTGGAAGGTACGGGCGATGCCGAGGCGGGTGCGGGTGTGGGGGGGTGTGCGGGTGATGTCCGCGCCGCCCAGCTCGATGCGGCCGGAGTCGGGGCGCAGGGTGCCGGCCAGGCAGTGGAAGAGGGTGCTCTTGCCGGCTCCGTTGGGGCCGATCAGTGCGGTCACCCTGCCGGGTTCGACGGTGATGTCTACGCCGTCGAGGGCGGTGTACGCGCCGTACGTGAGGCGTAGGGCGTGGGCGGTGAGGGGTTGCCCGGGGGTGCCCCCCGCCCGCCTCTGCCAGGCTGGGGCTTGCGCGGCTCCGCCGCGGTGCGGGCCGCTGCGCGGGGCTTTCCCCGACCCGCCCCTTCCCGCAGTGACATTCTGCGGCTCCGCCGCGTGGGGGCGCTGCCCCAGACCCCGCTCCTCAAACGCCGGAGGGGCTGGATGGTGCGGCCGAATCCAGCCCGTCCGGGGTCTGGGGCCGGCCCCCACGCGGCGGAGCCGCAAAGTGTCACTGCGGGAAGGGGCGGGTCGGGGAAAAGAAGCCTTTGCCTGCCAGGGATAGCGGCCCAGCAGCACTGCCAGTACGCCGATCACCGCCGCCGCCGCGCCGCCCCGTGCCCCCGCGTCCAGGCCCACCAGCAGCGCCGCCGCCGCGCATGCGCCCAGGAGGTTGTCGGCGCCCAGGACCACTACCGCCGCGAACCACAGCAGTGCGCGCACCGGGTCGTACGCCGCCGGGTCGAACGCGCGCAGGCCCATTCCCAGCATGCCGCCGCCCAGCGCGGCCAGTGCCGCGCCCGTGACGAAGGTGAGCAGCTTCAGGGCGGGGACGGGAACGCCCGCCGCCGAAGCGCCCGTCTCGTGGTCGCGCATCGCCGCCAGCGCGCGGCCCGCGCGGCCCCGGCGCAGCGCGGCCACGGCCAGCAGAGCAGTGGTCAGAAGGGCCAGCTCCAGGGCGTAGTACACGCGGTCGGAATGGAAACCGGCCGGGCGGGCCAGGCCGAGGCCGGACGTCGCGTACGGCTGCGCGAAGACGAAGCGGCTCACCGCGACGCCGAACGCCAGTGTGGTCAGGGCCAGTGCGAGGCCGCGGCGGCCGATCGCCGGCCAGCCGAGGAGTACGCCCAGCGGGGCCACCAGCACCACCGCCACGGCCAGGGCCGGGAGTTCCGGCATGGCGGGCAGGCCGGGGAAGCGGCCCGCCGCCAGGAGGGCGGTGAAGAGGGCGCCGAGGCCCGCGTACGCCGCCTGACCCAGCGAGATCTGGCCGCCCCGGCCCGTCACCACCACCAGTGAGAGGAGGATCACCGCCAGCGCCGGGACCTGGATGGACGTATGGAGATCCGATCCCGCGAAGCCGAGAGGGAGGAGGAAGAGGACCCCCGCCACCAGCCACGCGACCGGCGGTGCGGCGGGGAGGACGGGCGCCGAAGGGCGGGGGAGCGCGTCGCGGGCGTCCGTGGTGGGCACCGCCAGGGCCGCGATCAGCAGGGCCACCACGAAGAGGTTCGCGCCGATCGCCTGGACGAGCGGCTCGGCCCAGGCCGCCGACGGGTGCACCCGCGTCAGTTGCGCCTGCGCCACCCCGATCGCCAGCGCCGCGCCCACCGCGACCGGCAGGCTCCGCATCCGCGCCACCACCGCCACCGCGATCACTTCGACGACGAGCAGGGGGAGGCCGTACGGGTCCAGGCGTACGTACGGGGCGAGAAGTACGCCCGTCAGGCCCGCCGTGAACGAGCCGAACGCCCAGCCCGCCGCCGCCACCCGGTCCGTGTTCGTCCCGCCCAGCGCGGCCAGCGCACGGTTGTCGACGACCGCCCGCAGCTCGCGCCCGAAACGCGTCCACCGTGTCACCGCGCCCACCAGGGCCGCCAGTACCCCTACCGTCGCCAGCTGCGCCCATGGGTCGCCGGCCAGCAGCACCGGCGCGTCCGCGCGGGCGCCTGTGCCCCACACCAGCGCCGCGCCCCCGACCAGCAGGACGAATACGCCGATGGACGCGACCAGGGTCTGCGCCGGATCGCTGCCGAGGACCGCCAGCGGCCGGAACACCGCCCGGTCGAGGAGCAGTCCGAGGCCGGGCGCCACGACCACCAGCGTCACGGCGGCCGCGAGGGGCAGCGGCCACTCCCATTCCACCGCCAGTTGGCGCAGCACGTACGCGCACACCATGGCGATCGCGCCGTGCGCCAGGTTCAGTACGCCGGTCGCGCGGTAGGTGACGATCAGTCCGATGCCGGTGAGCGCCGCCGCGCTGCCGACGGCGAGCCCCGCCAGCGTCAGGTCGTACGTGAGGGACGACACCGCGTCAGGCCTCGGCGGCGGGGGGTCCGGGGGGCGGGGGTTCGCAAACGGGGCAGAGGTTCAGGCCGGACGGGTCGTCCGGTGGCGCGGCGTCCGGTTTGCCGGTGACGAGCGGGCAGTCGGGCCGGTGGAGGAGCGTCCCGCCGGGGACTTGGAGCAGCGGGCCCCGGGCGGACGGGGACGGCGGCGTGGGGACTTCCTCCGGTGCCGCGGCGGTGTCCTCCCGCGTGGGCGCCGGCTGCCGGTCGCCGTGTGCGAGGAGCACCGCGGCGGCGACGATCAGCGCCGCGCCGGGCACCGTGCAGGAGGCGAGGTACGGGAGCTGCCGTTCGGCGAAGCGCTCGCCGGAGATTCCGTACCAGCCGATCACGCACAGCACCGCACCGCAGACCAGAGCCGCCAGGCCGGCCCACAGCAGCGGCCTGTCGCGCGGTCGCGTCCTTGGCACCGGGACCCCCCTAGAGGCACTTACGGGTCAGTACGAGCCTGTCCTTGGCGGCGGATACGTTGCACTATGCCGTGAAGCGACAGACCCTGGAAGCATCGGGCGAAACGGCCCGGTCGGACACCCGGTGGTGAGCCAGATGGTCCTCGGCAGACACCCTCGTACTGCGGCATGGGCGGCCGCCGCAGTGCTGATACTGGTACCGGCCGCCGCGGCATGCGGCGACGACAACGGCACGCCGCAGACGCCGACGCGCTCCCCGGCCACCAGCCCTCCGGTGACCCCGGACAAGAACCAGCCCGCCGACCTCACCGCGGCCAGGGCCGAGGTGGAGAAGAACTGGAAGACGTTCTTCGATCCCAAGGCGTCCACGGAGGACAAGGTCAGGGTGCTCCAGAACGGCGAGCAGATGCGGCGCGTGCTGACGGCCTTCGCCAATGACCCGAACGCCGCGAGGTCCTCGGCGAACGTCACCGCCGTGAAATTCACTTCCGCCACCGAGGCGGATGTGACGTACGACCTGCTCGTCGGCGGACAGCCCGCCGTGCCCAACAGCAAGGGCACCTCGGTCCTCCAGGACGACGTGTGGAAGGTCTCCGTGAAGACCCTGTGCGCCCTGGTCCAGCTCAGCGGCAATGCGCCGGCTGTGCCGGGCTGCTGAAAGCCTGCTGCTCGCGGCGTTCCTCCTGCTGAGCGCCGCCTGCGGCAGCCGGCTGCCCGAGAGTGAGTTCGAGGGCCGCCGGAGTGCCCCGCCGCCCGCCCGGGAGGCCGAGCCGATACGGATCGGCATCATCAGCAGTGCCACCAGCCCGGTCGGCGGCTCGGCCTTCAGCGGGCCCGGGGAGGGCGCCCGGGCGTACTTCGACGCGCTCAACGCGGGCGTCGGCATCGACGGCCGCAAGGTCGAGGTGTTCACCTGCGACGACGGCGGCAGTGGCGTCGGCAACAACGACTGCGTGCACAAGCTCCTCGACGAGCGGAAGGTCTTCGCGCTGGTCGCGACGACCGCCCTGGAGTACGCGGGCGCCCCCCGGGTCGCCGACGCGGGCGTCCCCGACATCGGCGGCCAGCCGATCGGTCCGGCGTACGACACCTACCCCCACCTGTACGGGATCTACGGCAGTGATGCCCCGCGCACCGGCGGGAAGCCGGGCTGGAACGGCACGCTCTACGGCGGCACCGAGGTCTACCGCTACTTCAAGCGCGAGCACGGCGCGCGCACCGCCGCCGTGGTCGCCTACAACCAGGCCTCGTCGGCGGCGTACGCCCGGCTGGTCACCAAGGGGCTGAAGGCCGAGGGGTACCGGGTCGTCACCGAACAGGTGGACTTCGCCCTCCCCAATTTCCGGGCAGTGGCGGCGGACCTCAAGGACCAGGGGGTCGACCTGGTCTTCGACGCGATGGACACGCACGGCAACGCCCAGCTGTGCGAGGCGATGGACGACGTGGGCGTGGAGGTCACCGCGAAGGTCACCAATGTGCAGAACTGGTCGTCCGCCGTTCCACGGGATTTCAGGGACGCGCCACGCTGCCGCAACGCCCTGTGGGTCACCGGGGCCAGCCGCAATTACGAGGAGGTGAGCCATCCGGCCGTACGGGAGTTCCGCGAGGCGATGAAGGGGGTGCGGGACCGGCTGCTCTCGCAGTGGCAGTTGGAGGGCTGGGCGGCCGCCATGTGGTTCGCGGACGCCGCGAAGTCGTGCGGACGGCAGCTCACCCGTGCGTGCGTCGAGGCGTACCTGAACCGCGAAGAGCCGTACACCGCACGCGGACTGCTGCTTCCCGTGTCGTACAAGCGACTGGCCGAGCCGCCCGAGACCAGGCGCACGTGCCTGTCGGTGGCGCGGTGGCGGGACGGGGCGGGATGGGTGACGCAGGGCGGGGACATGACCGGCAACTGCTTCACCGTTCCGCAGCTTCCCTACCGGCCCTGATGCACAGAACGGCAGTTTGGTTGCCCCGCTCACGCTATCGATGTCACAACCGTATTGGAACGATTCGATGCGCCCGGGGCCGATCGGTTTCCGACCAGTACAGTCCATTTCTGAAAGCAAGCGGACATGGACCACGTCCGCGGAAGATCTGGGGGTCGCGTCGGCGTATGCACATCTCATTCCTGCTCCACAACGCGTACGGCATCGGCGGCACGATCCGTACGACCTTCAACCTCGCCCAGGCGCTGGCCGAGCAGCACGACGTCGAGATCGTCTCGGCCTTCCGCCACCGCGACGAGCCCGCGATGGGCGCCCCCGCCGGCGTACGGCTGGACTATCTGGTGGATCTGCGCAAGAAGAGTCACGGATACGACGGCGACGACGAGCGGTTCACGCAGCCGGCAAAGGTGTTCCCGGCCGGCGACGGGCGCCACAAGCAGTACAGCCGGCTCACCGACGCCCGTATCGCCACGCATCTGAAGTCCACGGAGGCGGACGTCGTCGTCGGCACCCGCCCCGGACTCAACGTGCACATAACCCGGCAGACCAGGCGCGGCCCCGTGCGCGTCGGCCAGGAGCACCTCACCCTCGCCGGGCACGGCTACCGGCTGCGCCGCGAGCTGAGCCACCGTTACGGCCTGCTCGATGCCATCACCACCGTCACGGAGGCCGACGCCAACGACTACCGGACCCGGCTCAAGCTGCCCGGCGTACGCATCGAGGCTGTGCCGAACAGCGTGCCCGCGCCCCTCATAGCGCCGGCCGACTCCAGCGCCAAATGGGTCGTCGCGGCCGGCCGGCTCACCAAGGTCAAGCGGTACGACCTGCTGATCGAGGCGTTCGCGAAGGTCGTGGCCGCCCGCCCCGACTGGCGGCTGCGCATCTACGGCAGCGGCGACGCGAGCGGCAACGAGAAGAACGCCCTGCACGCCCTCATCAACGAACTCGGGCTGCACAACCACGTCTTCCTGATGGGATCGGCCAACCCCATCGAGCCCGAGTGGGTCAAGGGCTCGATCGCGGCGGTCACCTCCAGCCACGAGTCCTTCGGCATGACCATCGTCGAAGCGATGCGCTCCGGGCTGCCGGTGGTCTCCACCGACTGCCCGCACGGGCCGCGCGAGATCATCAATGAGGGATCCGACGGGCGGCTGGTGCCGGTGGGGGACTCCGACGCTGTTGCCGACGCGCTCCTTGGGCTGATCAACGACGACGAGCTGCGGCGTGCGATGGGAGCGGCCGCGCTCGACAGCTCGGCCCGCTTCGACCCGGGGCACATAGCCGAGCGCCATGAGGCGCTGTTCACCGAACTTCTCTCGCGCGGCGCCAACAGCCGCTCGCGCAGCCGGGTCCAGGACGCGCTGTACCGCTCCCGGGGAGCGGTGTTCGACGGGGCGTACTCCCTCCGCTACAAGGCCGCCTCCGTGCTCCGGAAAGGGCAGACCGCATGACCAGCACCCCGACCCGCACGGAGCCGCCGCGCGCCGACTGCATCGCGGACTCCGCCGGCGGCGTCACCTTCGACATCGTGGGTGACGCGTCGCCGGGCGCGGTGCTCGTACTGCGGCGGCGCGGCGGGAAGACGTCCGCGGACGTCATGCGACTGCCGCTCACGCCCACCGGGGACGACCGGTCGCGAGCGGTGTTGCCGAGTACGGTCGAGCTGGCTGAGGGGCGTTGGGACGTCTTCACGGCCCACGGGGACGAGACCGGGGAACAGCGCATCGAGCCCGGCATCAGGGACCTGCGCTCGCTCGTCGACCGCGCCCCGGACCCCGGGCGCGCGCAGGTCGCCGTACGCATCCCCTATCCGACGGCCGACGGCAAGCTCGCGGTGCGCAGCTGGCTGCGGGCGCCGCACGCGGAGGCCGGGAGCATCACGTTCGCCCAGGGTGCGATGACGCTGGAGGGGCGGCTGTACGGGGCCGGGGCCGGGCTCGACGAGGGCGCGGTCGCCGAGGCCAGGCTGCGCGGCGCGAAGAAGGACGTGCACCGGGTGCCGGTGACGGTCCGGGAGGACGGCACGTTCACCTTCACGCTGGCGTACGAGCCGCTGGCCGAGGGGCGCGGCGACGAGCAGCGGCTGTGGGACCTGTGGCTGTGCCCGGCGGAGGCAGAGCCCGGGCAGGCGGCCGGGATACGGGTGGGGCGCATCCTGGACGACGTCTGGGACAAGAAGGGCGTCTTCCGCTACCCGGTGCGGCCGGTAGAGGGGCCGAGGGTGACCCGGCCGACCACGGCGTACCCCTACTTCACCGTCGACAACGATCTCAGCGTGCGGCTCGACACCGCGAAGTGAAGAGGAAGAGCAGCCGGGGTTGAGGACCGTACCTGTCCGCAAGCCCTGGCAGACTCGCCCCCATGTTGGAGACCTCCGCACGTCTGCTGCGCCTGCTCTCGCTGCTCCAGGCCCACCGCGAATGGTCCGGGCCCGACCTGGCCCAGCGGCTCGGCGTCACCCCGCGCACCGTGCGCCGCGACGTCGACCGGCTGCGCGAGCTCGGCTACCCGGTCAACGCCAGCCCCGGCACCGGCGGCGGCTACCAGCTCGGGGCGGGCGCCGAACTGCCGCCGCTGCTGCTCGACGACGAGGAGGCGGTGGCCGTCGCGGTCGGCCTGCGCACCGCCGCGGGTCAGGGCATCGAGGGCATCGGTGAAACGTCCGTACGCGCGCTGGCCAAGCTCGAACAGGTGCTGCCGAACCGGCTGCGCCGCCGCGTCGGCGCGCTCAACGACTTCACCGTCCCCATGCTGCGCGGCCCGGGCGCGTCCACCGTCGACGCCTCGGTCCTGACGGAGCTGGCCAACGCCTGCCGGGACAGCGAGCGGCTGCGCTTTGAGTACCGGGACCACGGCGGCAGTTCCTCCCGCCGGACCGTCGAGCCGCACCGCCTGGTGTGCACCGAGCGCCGCTGGTACCTCGTCGCCTGGGACCTGGACCGCTCCGACTGGCGTACGTTCCGGGCGGACCGGATCACCCCGACGCCCCCGCACGGACCGCGCTTCGTCCCGCGCGATCCCCCGGCCGAGGACTTGGCGGCGTACGTCTCGAAAGGCGTCTCCACCGGGGCGTACGCCGCGACGGCAGTGGTCCGGCTGCTGGTGCCTCTGGACGAGGCGCGGCAGGCGGTCTCGCCCAGTGCGGGCGTACTCGAAGCCGTCGACGAGCACAGCTGTCTGCTGCGCACCGGGGCGGCGAGCCTCGAGGTGCTGGTCATTCACATCATGCTGATGGGCTTCGACTTCGAGGTCGTCGAGCCGCCCGAGCTCACCGACCGGATCAGGTCGGCCCGTGATCTCCTCGCGCGCGCTCTGGATCGAGGGGCGCCGGCTTGACCTGGGCGGCCCGCTGGATCGCCGCGAACTCGGGGTGGTGCAGGTCGAAGGCGGGCGACTCGGAGCGGATGCGGGGGAGGGTGACGAAGTTGTGGCGGGGCGGCGGGCAGGAGGTCGCCCACTCCAGCGAACGTCCGTAACCCCACGGATCGTCGACGTCGACCTTCGTCCCGTACTTCGCCGTCTTCCAGACGTTGTAGAGGAACGGCAGCGTTGACAGGCCGAGCAGGAACGCGCCGATGGAGGAGATGGTGTTGAGGACCGTGAAGCCGTCGGCCGCCAGGTAGTCGGCGTACCGGCGCGGCATGCCCTCGGCGCCCAGCCAGTGCTGGACCAGGAACGTGGTGTGGAAGCCGATGAAGAGCGTCCAGAACTGGATCTTGCCGAGCCGCTCGTCGAGCAGCTTGCCGGTGAACTTCGGCCACCAGAAGAAGAAGCCGGCGAAGGTCGCGAAGACGACCGTGCCGAAGACGACGTAGTGGAAGTGCGCCACCACGAAGTACGAGTCGGTGACGTGGAAGTCGAGCGGCGGTGAGGCGAGGATGACGCCGGTCAGGCCGCCGAAGAGGAAGCTCACCAGGAAGCCGACGGCCCACAGCATCGGCGTCTCGAAGGAGAGCGATCCCTTGAGCATCGTCCCCGTCCAGTTGAAGAACTTCACTCCGGTCGGGACCGCGATGAGGAACGACATGAAGGAGAAGAACGGCAGCAGCACCGCTCCCGTCGCGAACATGTGGTGCGCCCAGACGACCAGCGACAGCCCCGTGATCGCCATGGTCGCGCCGACCAGCATCACGTAACCGAAGATCGGCTTGCGGGAGAAGACCGGGATGATCTCCGTGATGATGCCGAAGAACGGCAGCGCGATGATGTAGACCTCCGGGTGGCCGAAGAACCAGAAGAGGTGCTGCCACAGCAGCGCCCCGCCGTTCTCCGCCTCGAAGACCATCGATCCGAAGCGCCGGTCCGCCTCCAGGACCAGCAGGGCCGCCGCCAGTACGGGGAAGGCGACCAGCACCAGGATCGAGGTGAAGAGGACGTTCCAGGTGAAGACCGGCATGCGGAACATGGTCATGCCGGGCGCGCGCATCCCGATGATGGTGGTCAGGAAGTTGACCGCGCCGAGGATCGTGCCGAAGCCGGAGAGCGCCAGGCCCATGATCCACAGGTCGGCGCCGATGCCGGGGGACCGCTCCAGGCCGTTGAGCGGGGCGTACGCGAACCAGCCGAAGTTCGCCGGGCCGCTGGGGACGAGCAGCGAGCCGAGCACGATGAGGCCGCCGAAGAGGAACAGCCAGTACGAGAGCATGTTCAGCCGGGGGAACGCGACGTCCGGGGCACCGATCTGGAGCGGCATGATCTCGTTGGCGAAGCCGGCGAAGGTCGGGGTCGCGAAGAGCAGCAGCATGATCGTGCCGTGCATCGTGAACGCCTGGTTGAACTCGTTGTTGCTCATCAGCTGGAGGCCGGGCCTGGCCAGCTCGGCGCGCATCATCAGCGCCATCAGGCCGGCGATCAGGAAGAAGACGAACGACGTGATCAAGTAGAGATGCCCGATTTTCTTGTGGTCCGTGGTCGTCAGCCAGTCCACGATCAGGCGGCCGGGCCGCCGCTCCGGTCCCGGCCCCGCGACCGCCGCGGCGGTGTCCGTCTCCGTCCCCATCGCTTTGCCCCCCATCGGGCTTCAGGTAGCAGGCAGGAGACACATGATGCTCGCGTCGGCCCCCGGCCCGACAGGGGGCGTACGCGGATTATGTGGGGGAACCGTGAATTCGGCTACGGGGCGTCAGATTTCCCGGGTGCCCGGTGAGGGGAATTCCCGGCAACCCCCTGCGGGGCGCCGGGAATGAATTCGGAACCTGTTATTGCGTGATCATTCGAAGGTTGTTCCATTCGCGTCCAGCGGCACGGAACTGTCCTTTCGGGTGAAGGCGTTCATGCCAAACGCTCGTCGTGATCCTGTGACACAAGTGTGACCGCTGAGGTATCTGGGGCGGTGACACTCAGCTCCGGCCCCCGTACTTCCTTCAGCGTTCCGGGCGGCCTACGGTGAGTTCATGGCATCCCTACCGACCCCTTCCGCACAGCCCGACGACGCTCCCGAGGCGTACGTCGGACTCGACGCCGCCGGCGCGGAGCGGCTGGCCCGCGAGCGAGGCTGGACCACCGTCAGGGCACTTCCGCCGGGCTCGATCATCACCATGGAGTACCTGGAGGGCCGCCTCAACTTCGAGGTCAAGGACGACACCGTCATCCGCTGCTGGAAGGGCTGACCCGCCGCACACGGTGAAGGCCCCGGTGGACTCCATGGGAGCCCACCGGGGCCTTCGCCTGCGGGGAGAGGCCTGTGCGTACCGTCCCCGCGGTCTTGCGGGCGGGTCAGCCGCCGGCCACCGGCCGGGGCGACGTCCCGGGACGCGCCGCGCCCGTACGGTCGGCGTGCGGACCCCGGCGGCTGCCCGCCGGGGTGACGGACGTCCGCTCCGCGCGGCCCCCCTTCATCCCGGTGGTCAGCCGCTGCGGGAGGTGACCGGCCGTCCTGGTGCCGCCCGTGGAGCGGCCGCCGCTGCCCGCGCCCACCGGCTCGCGAGCCGGCGTGTCGGTCTGGGCGGAGTACGGGGCGGTGGGGTGGCGCTGCGGGAAGAGGGCGGGGGACAGGCGGCCGCCGGCCGGCGCGGGCTGCGCGGCGCCGAGCTTGCGACGCGCACGCCGGGCCTCGCGGACCGCGAAGATCCAGGCTTCGGTGCGCCCGATCAGCGGCTCGAACCACGGCAGGCTGAGCAGGATCAGCAGACCGGCGGCCCAGCCGAGGAGCACATCGCTCAGCCAGTGGGTGCCCAGGTAGACGGTGGTCGCGCCGACACCCAGCGCGACGAGGGCCGAGAGCACCGAAAGCCAGCGCCTGGCCCGCGGGGTGGTGGCCAGGTAGGCCAGGATTCCCCACGTCACCACGGCGTTGGCGGTGTGACCGGAAGGAAATATATCGCCGCCCGCGAACATCTCGGCCGAGCCGATCTCCGTCGCGTAGTGCGGGCCGAGGCGGCCGAGGCCGAGCTTGACCGAGCCCACCGTCACGTTGAGCAGGAGGAGCGAGGCGCCCAGCGTCAGCAGCGGTCGCAGCGTGTGCTGCCGCCAGGAGCGCCAGCCGAGCCAGGCCGCCACCATGACGGAGGTGGGGCCGCGCTGCCCGAGCACCACGAAGTAGTCCAGGAAGGGATGGACTTCGGGCCACTGCTCGTACGGCCGGAACAGCATGACCTTCCAGTCGAGGGCCACCAGCCAGGACGTGATCAGCACAGCCCAGACGATGGCGATGTAGAACGCCAGCGTCGAACCGAAGAGGGCCGTACGGGTACGGCTCATCCCGGGGATCTCTATCTTCGGCGGCTCCGCTTCCCGGTCCAGCCGGGCAAAGAGTTGGTCGGTACGCACTGAATCGACGTTACAGCGAGTGAGTGACAAGCCCGGCCCATCCGGCATCTTTGTGATGACGATGTGATGTGGGGTGTGTCTCACCGAGTGGGTAATTCCCGGCCGTTCGGGAAAGCCGGGCGGCCTCATGCTCAATTAATTCGGAGGCCCGCTCGTAAGAGTGAATGCGCGTCGATGAATTCCGTTCACCGGAACTCGGCATGGAATTTCCCGCTCCCTCATGTGCCCATCAAGATCACCGGCAGCTCCCCGGCGGGTCGTCGGCGGGTCCGGGGTGAAGTGGCGCACGCCACACCCGCCTCCCGCCCTGGTGAGAGGTGCACCACGCGGCACGGGTGTGAACTCGCGTACTCTGACGGCTCACTCGCCCGTCGATGCCGGGCCCGCAGGGACGTAGGACAACGCCGTCCCGCCGGTCCGCCGAGCGCGAGGGATGTCACTGGGAGGGACGTACATGTCAGGGACGACCACGGCCGGAACACAGCGGTCTGCGGGCGCCCCCGGGCACCGGCCGCGCGTGAAGAACGTGAAGACCGTCAGGGCCGTCGGCAATCGCTGGGCCGTGCTGGTCGTCCTGTGCGTCAGCCTGCTGCTGGTCGCCCTCGACGCGACGATCCTGCACATCGCCGTCCCGGCCGTCTCCGAGGACCTGCGTCCCGGCGCGATGGAACTGCTCTGGATCGTCGACGCCTACCCGCTGGTCTGCGCCTCGCTGCTGATCCTCTTCGGCACGCTCGGCGACCGTGTCGGGCGCCGCCGCGTCCTGCTGCTCGGTTACGGACTCTTCGGCGCCGCGTCCGCGCTCGCCGCCTTCGCCGACAGCCCGCACGTGCTCATCGCCGCCCGCGCCCTGCTCGGCATCGGCGGCGCGATGATCATGCCCGCGACGCTGTCGATCCTCCGCCAGGTCTTCCCCGACCGGCGCGAGCGCGCCCTCGCCATCGGCATCTGGACGGCGGTCGCGGCCATAGGCGCGGCCACCGGGCCGGTACTCGGCGGCTTCCTCATCGAGCACTTCTGGTGGGGCTCCGTCTTTCTCATCAACATCCCGCTGATGGCGCTGATCCTGCCGGTCGGCCGCTGGCTGCTGCCGGAATCCCGGGGGAGCGGCCAGGGGCCCTGGGACGTGCTCGGCGCGCTCATGGCCGCGGCCGGTGTGCTCGGCGTCGTCCTCGGGGTGAAGCGGATCGGCAGCGGCGAAGGCATCGCCGATGCCAGGACGCTGCTGCCGCTGCTCGTCGGCTCGGCGCTGCTCGTTCTCTTCGTACGGCGGCAGCGGACGCGGACGCAGCCGCTCATCGACGTGACGATGTTCGCCAGGGCGGCCTTCTCCACCTCCGTCGGATGCATCGTTCTGGCGATGCTGGCGCTCGTCGGCCTGGAGCTGATCGCCGTCCAGTACCTCCAACTGGTGCTCGAACTGAGCCCGCTGGAGACCGGACTGCGGCTGCTGCCGCTGACCTTCGCCGCGATGGCGGCCGGCGCCACCGGCTCGTACACCCTCCAGCGCCTCGGCCCGCGCGCCATGGTCTCCTCCGGCTTCGCGCTGACCGCCGCGGCCGTGCTCGTACTGACCCTGATGGGACAGCACGACCGGCCCGCGCTGCTGACCGCCGGGTTCGTGCTGCTCGGCTTCGGGCTCCAGACCACGCTCTTCGGGGCGTACGAGTCGATGCTGAGCGAGGCCCCGGCCGAGCACGCGGGCGGCGCCGCCGCCATCGGCGAGACCTCCTACCAGCTCGGCGCCGGCATGGGCATCGCGCTGCTCGGCAGCGTCATGAACGCCGCCTACGCGCCCCGGGTCGCCACGGTCCCCGGGGTCTCCTCGGCACAGAGCGCGGGCGCGGCGAACTCGCTCGGCGAGGCGTACACGGTCGCGGACCGGATCGGCGGACCCGCCGGTGAGGCGCTGCGCTCCACCGCGCGGCAGGCCTTCGTCCACGGCCTGCACGTGACGCTCTTCGTCAGCGCGGGCCTGTTGCTGCTCGGCGCGCTGGCCGCGCTGAGGCTGCCGCGGCTGATGGACTGCGGGGCGCGGGAAGAGAAGAAGCAGGAGCCTTCGCCGCAGGTGAAGGTCCCGGCGCGTCGGGAGCCCGCTGAGCGGGCCGGGTCTGGACGGGTCGCGCGCTGACCCGTAACGTCGGCCGCGAGCAGTAACTACCACTGCTAGTTTTATGCGCACCGTGAGCCGAGCAGCCGCCGGAGGGCCAGGAATGTCCGCAACTTCAAAGCTTCCGCCGTTCGACCCCAGCGACCCGATCGGCATCGACGATCTGCTGGCCCCCGAGGACCTCGCGATCCGCGAGACCGTACGGAACTGGGCCGCTGACCGCGTCCTGCCGTACATCGCCGACTGGTACGAGCGCGGGGAACTGCCCAACATCCGCGAACTGGCCCGCGAGCTCGGCTCGATCGGCGCGCTGGGCATGTCCCTGGAGGGCTACGGCTGCGCGGGCGCGTCCGCCGTCCAGTACGGTCTGGCCTGCCTGGAGCTGGAGGCCGCCGACTCCGGCATCCGCTCCCTGGTCTCCGTACAGGGCTCGCTCGCCATGTACGCGATCCACCGCTTCGGCTCCGAGGAGCAGAAGCAGCGCTGGCTGCCCGGCATGGCCGCCGGAGAGATCATCGGCTGCTTCGGCCTGACCGAACCCGACCACGGCTCCGACCCGGCGGGGATGCGGACGTACGCCAAGAAGGACGGCACCGACTGGGTGCTGACGGGCCGCAAGATGTGGATCACGAACGGTTCCGTGGCGGGCGTCGCCGTCGTCTGGGCGCAGACGGACGAGGGTATTCGCGGCTTCGTCGTGCCGACCGACGCCCCCGGCTTCTCGGCGCCCGAGATCAAGCACAAGTGGTCCCTGCGCGCCTCGGTCACCAGTGAGCTGGTCATGGACGAGGTGCGGCTGCCCGCCGACGCCGTACTGCCGGACGTCACGGGGCTCAAGGGGCCGCTGAGCTGCCTGAGTCACGCGCGGTACGGAATCGTGTGGGGCGCGATGGGCGCCGCCCGCGCCAGCTTCGAAGCGGCGGTGGACTACTCGAAGACGCGCGAGCAGTTCGGAAAGCCGATCGGCGGCTTCCAGCTCACCCAGGCCAAGCTCGCCGACATGGCGGTCGAACTCCACAAGGGCATCCTGCTCGCCCACCACCTGGGGCAGCGCATGGACGCGGGGCGGCTGCGGCCCGAGCAGGTCAGCTTCGGCAAGCTGAACAATGTGCGCGAGGCGATCGAGATCTGCCGTACGAGCAGGACGATCCTCGGCGCGAACGGCATCTCGCTGGAGTACCCCGTGATGCGGCACGCGACGAACCTCGAATCGGTGCTGACCTACGAGGGCACCGTCGAAATGCATCAGCTCGTACTGGGCAAGGCGCTCACCGGCCTGGACGCCTTCCGGTGACGGTGAGCGGCCCCGCCCATTAGCTCTGGTTGAAGAAACCGTTCGTGTCGCGGCTCGCGGCCTCACCGCTGACGACCTCGGTGTCGGCGGGGCTCAGCAGGAACACCCGGTTCGCGACGCGCTCGATCGAACCGCGCAGGCCGAAGGTCAGGCCGGCTGCGAAGTCGACGATGCGCTTGGCGTCGGAGGGCTCCATGGACGTGAGGTTCATGATGACCGGGACACCGTCCCGGAAAAGCTCCCCGATGCCACGCGCGTCCCGGAAGCCGTCCGGGGTGACCGTGGCGATTCTGGGGGCCTTGTCGTCGGACGGCTCCGAGACCGCCTTGACCCGCGGGTCCGTGACCCAGGGCTCGGCGCTCTCGTTGTTTCCCTCGGCGTACTCGTCGTCGTAGTAGCGGTCGTCGTCGCTGTCCTCGACGAGCCCGAGCCAGGCACTGGCCTTGCGCACCGATCCCATGGGACGCCTCCTTTCACCGCGGTCGGTCTGTGTACCGCTCCCCCTATGGTCGTCCATCATGCGGATTACGCGCCAAGTGGATAGTCGCCGCGCAGGGGATTCGTGACGGTACTGGTGCAGAACTTGTGGCGATTCGTCAAGGTTCCTACAGCGTCGGGCTGCTGACAGAGTGAAAAATACGACCGTCGGGCCACACGGGTGATGAGGGGGACGGACGGGTGAACACGGGACGCTGAGACCGCCTCGATACGATGCGGGCCGCACCGTCTCACGCCTCCTGGGGGAGCGCCTTGTTCGGAATAGTCAGGCCCTGCAGTCACCGGCTCTCGGCGGGGCTCAGGACGGAGTGGATGGCCCATCTGTGCGGGCTCTGCCTGGCACTTCGCGGTGACCACGGGCAGCTCGCGAGGGTCGTGACGAATTACGACGGCCTGATCGTCTCGGTTCTGACGGAGGCTCAGTCCGAGCGCGTCACGGGATGGCGGCGTACGGCAGGACCCTGTCCCCTGCGCGCGATGCGCACCGCGCCCGTCGCCCAGGGCGAGGGGGCCAGGCTCGCGGCGGCGGTCTCGCTCGTCCTGGCCTCGGCGAAGATACGGGACCACGTCGCCGACCGGGACGGGGTGTTGGCCCGCAGGCCGGTGGCCGCGGCCGCGCGGCGGGTCGCCGCGGGCTGGGACAGGGCGGGCGCGCGGACGGGCGCCTCGCTGGGCTTCGACACCGCGCTGCTGGTCGACGCGGTGGACCGGCAGGCCGGGATCGAGGCGCTGGCGGGGCTTGGTACCTCCGTCCTTACGGTCACCGAGCCGGCCGAGACGGCGACCGCCGCTGCCTTCGCGTACACCGCCGTACTCGCGGGCAGGCCGCAGAACGCGGCGCCGCTCGCGGAGGCGGGCCGGCTCTTCGGGCGGCTCGCGCATCTGCTGGATGCCGTGGAGGACCTGGAAGCTGACGCGGCGTCGGGTGCGTGGAACCCGCTGACCGCGACGGGTACCGGCCTGGCGGAGGCGCGCCGGCTGTGCGACGACGCGGTGCATGGAGTACGGCTGGCGCTGCGGGACGCGGAATTCACGGATGCCAAGCTGGCGCACGTACTGCTGGCGCACGAGCTGGGGCGGTCGGTGGACCGGGCGTTCGGGACTGCGGCTTGCGGCCACCAGGGGCAGGCGCAGGCGTACGGCGCGCCGCCGCCCATGTCCGGGGGTGGCGGGGGTGGACCGTACGGCTCGAACAACCCCTATGGGGGCGGGGGGCCCGGGGCTCCGGGTGGCGGCCACGGTGGTTCCGGTGGTCACGGTGGCCCCGGTGGGATGCCGCCCGGATTCATGGGCGAGCCGCGCAAGCCCGGCAGGCGCGGCTTCTGGGCCGGATGCGCCGTCGCGATCGGGCTGTGCTGCACCTGCAAGTGGTGTTGCGCCGCGGAGTACGAAGGGCCCTGGTCGCGGAAGAAGCGCGAGGGCTGCTGCCACAAGTGCGACTGCGAGGACTGGGTCTGCCACTGCAACTGCGGCTGCTGCGACTGATGACGCGGGCGGCGCCTTGGGCTCCCCGTGCCCGTAGCGCCCGTGTGGAAAGGTTGCGCGCATGAGCACAGATCCGCAGCAGGACTGGAAGCACTGGCACGAGCAGCGCACCGAGACGGTCTCCGCGCCGTACGGCCCACTCTCGCTCACCGGCACGCACTGGCTCTCCGACTACCCGGAAGGTCGTATTCCGGACGTGCCGGGGCGGTGGACGGCCGACGGCGACGAGGTGGTTCTGACCGCCTCGCCCGAGGACCGGATCACTGTCGACGGGGAGCCGCTGACCGGCGAGGTCAGGCTGACCGCGGACACCGGGCCCATCCCCGAGTCCCGCGTCGAGGCCGCCGGGCGGCGGCTCGTCGTGCTGCGCCGGGAAGGACTGTGGGCGGTCCGGGTCTTCGACCCCGAGTCGTCGGCGCGGCGTGCTTTCGCGGGGATGGAAGTGACGCCGTACGACCCGAAATGGGTGCTGCCGGGCCGCTTCCGCCCGTACGACGCAGGGCGCACCACCATCCAGGTCGAGAACGCGGACGGGCGCGAGCGCGGGCTCGGCCTCGCCGGGGAGATCGCGTTCGACATCGACGGCGCCGAGCACACGCTCCGGGTCGCCGTCGAGGACGACGGCTCGCTCTGGGCCGTCTTCGCCGACGCGACCAGTGGGGACAGTACGTACCGCTTCCGCTTCCTGCGGCCGCCCGCGCCGGCGGCCGACGGCACGGTGACCGTCGACTTCAACCGGGCGCTGCTGCCGCCGTGCGCCTTCGCCGACCACTTCATCTGTCCGTTCCCGCCGCCGGGCAACACCCTGTCGGTTCCGGTTCCGGCGGGGGAGCGGCGGCTGTCGCCGGCGGGCGACCGCTGACCTCTCGGAACCGGCCCGGGCCCGGCCAAGGCCCTGCCCTGCCCCGGTTGTCGCGTCCGGGCCCCGTCGGCCGAAAGACGCCCTTGCGCGGGCAGTTGGCGCCGCGAATACTCCCGAGGAGCGCTTGTCAGGGGCACGACCTGTCCGGAATCCGGACGGGGACCGGTCCGGTTCACTGACTGCGCCTCACGGGCCCGTCTCACCCCACGAGTGGGCCCCCTAACTTCCCCTTGGGAGGAACGAAACGTGAGGATCAAGCGCACCACCCCCCGCAGCGGCATAGCGAGACGATCCCGCCTGATAGCCGTCACGGCAGGACTCGTCGCCGCGGCCGCACTCACCGTACCGAGCGCCAGTGCCGACACGGCCAGTACGTACAGCGCCGACCAGCTCACCTCCGCGAGTGACGCGGTCCTCGAGGCCGATGTCGCCGGTACCGCCTGGCACATCGACAAGGCGACGAACGCGCTGGTCGTCACGGCCGACAGCACCGTCTCCGCCGCCGAGATCGCCAAGATCAAGCGCGAAGCCGGGACGAACGCAGGCGCCATCCGTGTCGAGCGCACCCCCGGCAAGCTCTCCAAGCTGCTCTCCGGCGGCGACGCGATCTACGCCACCAGCTGGCGCTGCTCGGCGGGCTTCAACGTCCGCAACAGCGCGGGTACGTACTTCTTCGTGACCGCCGGCCACTGCACCGACGGCAACCCGCCCTGGTACACCAACTCCTCCCGTACCACGAGCATCGGCCCCACGGCCGGATCCAGCTTCCCGGGCAACGACTACGGCCTGGTCCGGTACGCCAACACCTCGCTCTCGCACCCCGGCACCGTCGGCAGCCAGGACATCACCAGCGCGGCCAACGCCACCGTGGGCATGTCCGTCACCCGTCGCGGCTCGACCACCGGCACCCACAGCGGTTCCGTCACCGGCCTCAACGCCACGGTGAACTACGGCGGCGGCGACATCGTCTACGGCATGATCCGCACCAACGTCTGCGCCGAGCCCGGCGACAGCGGCGGCCCGCTCTACTCCGGCACCCGCGCCATCGGTCTGACCTCGGGCGGCAGCGGCAACTGCTCCTCCGGTGGTACGACGTTCTTCCAGCCGGTCACCGAAGCCCTGAGCGCGTACGGCGTCAGCGTCTACTAAGTCCGAAGACTGCGGCCAGCAGCAGATGAGTCCCCGTCCGGTCGACCGGACGGGGACTCACCGTTGAGTGGCGTTCCCGAGCTTCCTCCAACCGGCCGCTTCACAGCAGCAGTTGACGCAATCCGCCCCCGCGCCGTCGGAATCCGGTGCGCGAGGGGCGAGTACCGGACAGGACTAGTCCTCACCCGCTGCTGTCCGGGTGGTCGCAGGCGGTGTTCGCGAACGTTACGGGTGCAGGCGGTGACCGGCTTGTAAAGACCTGGGGGGCGCAAAGAGGTTGTCGTGTGCGCGTCCTGAAGTCGACCTTGTGTGCTACCGATCAGCATCGGAATAGTGGGCGTACTCCGGACCTGCCCCCCCACCTTGCGGGTCCGAACCCCCCACAGGAGGTCATTACGTGAAGCACCGACGCATACCCAAGCGGCGCGTGGCCATTGCCGGAGCCGGCATCGCGGCCCTGGTAGCAGCGGGAGTCACCCTCCAGACTGCGAACGCCAGCGAGGAAACCCCTCAGTACACCGTCAAGACGCTGTCGGCGACGGGGGCAGGGAAGCTTGCCTCGGACCTCAACTCGGTCCTGGGCGGTGACGCCGCCGGGGCGTATTACGACAGCAAGTCCAAGGCGCTCGTGGTCAATGTGGTGGACGAGGTGGCGGCCCAGGGCGTACGGAAGGCGGGCGGCAAGGCCAGAATCGTCGAGAACTCGCTGGCTGAGCTGACGGCCGTACGCAGCACTCTGACGGACAAGGCCACCATCCCCGGCACCTCGTGGGCCACCGACCCGGTGACGAACAAGGTCGTCGTGACGGCCGACCGTACGGTCAAGGGCGCCGCGTGGGCGAAGCTGGAGAAGGTCGTCGGGACGCTGGGTGAGAAGGCCGAACTGAAGAAGTCGGCCGGGGAGTTCAAGCCGCTGATCGCGGGTGGCGACGCGATTCTCAGTGGCGGCGGGCGGTGTTCGCTCGGCTTCAACGTCGTCAAGGACGGTGCGCCGCACTTCATTACGGCCGGCCACTGCGGGCAGGCCGGCAGCCAGTGGACGGACTCCACGGGCGGCGCGCTCGGCACGATGGCCGCGTCCACCTTCCCCGGCAACGACTTCGCGCTCGTGAAGTACGACGACGGGGTCGAGCACCCGAGCGAGGTCAACCTCTACAACGGCAGTACGCAGCCGATCACCCAGGCGGCCGAGGCGACCGTCGGCATGGCGGTGACGCGCAGCGGGTCCACCACGCAGGTGAGCGACGGTGAGGTCACCGCGCTCGACGCGACCGTCAACTACGGCAACGGCGACATCGTGAACGGGCTCATCCAGACCACGGTCTGCGCCGAGCCAGGTGACAGTGGCGGCTCGCTCTTCGCGGGCGACGCGGCGATCGGACTCACGTCGGGCGGCAGTGGCGACTGCACGTCGGGCGGCGAGACGTTCTTCCAGCCGGTGCCGGCGGCGCTGGCCGCGCTGGGCGCGGAAATCGGCTGACCTCCTCGGGCCCTGGCTTTGGCCTGGGCCTTGGCTCGATCGGCTGACCGGGGGCCCCGTCCGGTGCGCGTGCGTGCGCGCCGGCCGGGGCCTTCCGCGGCTGCGCCGCATCTCGGGGCTCCGCCCCGCACCCCGGTCCTCAAACGCCGGACGGGCTGGATTTGGCCGGCGTGGTGTTGGACGGGTGGTCCTCAAGCGCCGGACGGGCTGAGTCGGCCGTCGTGCCCAGCAGGGCGCCCACCGGGGCCCCGGTGAGCAGGGTGCGGGCCGCCGGCCGGGGGGCGCCCGGCGGGTGGGCCCCTACGTGCCGACCGGGTGGGAATCGGACGCGTCCGGGCGGCGGCGCAGCGATGCCATGGCCAGGGTGATGGCTGCGCCCGCGACTGCCCAGGCGGCGAGTACCAGGAGTGGTCCGGTGGTCGCGTTTCCCTTGAAGTACGCGATCGAGCGGGCCACCCACGTGCCCGCGCCCGGCGGCAGGGCGGGCCCGATCGCCTCCCAGAAGGGCGGCAGCATCGGGAGCGGGAACGCGCCGCCCGCGCTCGGGTTGCCCGCGATCACCACGAGCAGGACCGCCAGGCCGATGCCCACGATGCCGGTGAGCGCCTGGAGCGCGAGTGTGATCGCGCCGACCGCGAAGACCACCAGCGCCCCGAGGCCCCACAGCGCCATGACGCTGCCCGGCAGGGCGCCGAGAATCGGGCCCACGATGATCGTGCCGCCGATCCCGCCCGCGATCGAGTACAGCGCCATCACGCCGAGCCTGATCACGGCGCGTTGCCTGTTCGCGGGCCGGGAGCCCGCGCTGATCGCCAGGATCGAGGCGCAGAGGTAGCCGCCTACGCACCACCCCACCACCAGGTAGAAGGCGGAGAGGCCGTCGAAGTCCTCGGAGGACGCCGGGGCCACGTCAACGGTGCGTACCTCCCGCTGCTGGGACGCCTCGACCCTGGTGGTGAGCGTGGTCAGGGCCGACGACAGCACCGTGCCTCCGCCGGAGGCGACCAGCAGGGTGTCCGTCTTCGATGCCGGGTCCACGATCAGGGCGCCGTCGATGTCCCGGTTCATGATCTGCCGCCGGGCCGTGGCCTCGTCCGGGAGCGCGCGGGGGTCCAGCGGGGCGCCGGGCAGGCCCCGGAGCTGCTCGACGAGCCGCGCGGCCGACTGCCCGGGCGCGACGACGGCGAAGGGAACGTCCCTCGGCTTCGGATGGTGCAGCGCTCCCACGTAGGACGCGATGAACAGCAGCTGCAACGCCAGTACGCCGATGACGAGCAGCGCGGCCCGTGGCGTGACGGCGTTCTTCACCTCGTCCACGAAAGTCATGCCCCCACGCTCCGTGGCCCCCGGCGTTTGCGCAGGTGGGGCCGGGCCGAATGGCTGAGGACACGGGTATCGCACGTACGTTCGAAACTTGGTCTATGGTGGAGATGGGGGAGGTGAGAGCAGGATTGATTCAGGGGACTCAGGAGGTGCGATGCCCACGTTCACGCATCTGCACACCGTTTCGGGGTTCTCCCTGCGTTATGGCGCCTCTCACCCCGAGCGGCTGGCCGAGCGTGCCGCCGAGCACGGCATGGACGCCCTCGCCCTCACCGACCGGGACACCGTCGCCGGTACGGTCCGCTTCGCCAAGGCGTGCGCCAAGGCCGGCATACGGCCGCTCTTCGGCGCGGAGCTGGCGCTGACGGCGGGGGAGCGTACCCGCGAAGAAGGCCGCGAAGAAGGGCGTACGCAACGGCAGCGCACGCCGGTGCGCGGCGGAGCGTTCGTCGACGAGTCCGCACCCCGCGCCACCTTCCTCGCCCGGGACGGCGCCGCCGGCTGGGCGGATCTGTGCCGGCTGATCAGCGCCGCCCACGAGGGCGGCGGCCGGAACCCCGTACTCGAATGGGAGCGGAATCACGGCGACGGTCTCACCGTGCTGCTCGGCCCCGGCTCCGACGTCGGCCGGGCGCTGGCCGCCGGCCGCCCCGACCGCGCCGCCACTCTCCTCGCGCCCTGGCGGGAGATCTACGGCGACGCCCTGCGCCTCGAAGTCGTCCACCACGGCCGTACGGGCACGGGCCCCGGCTCGCTGCGACTGGCCGCCCGCACCCTCGGCCTCGCCGCCGAACAGGGTGTGCCTCCCGTGCTGACCAACGCCGTGCGGTACGCCGACCCCGGGCTCGGGCCGGTCGCCGACGTACTCGACGCCGCCCGCAGGCTCGTACCCATCGACCCGCGCGGGCCCCTCGACAGCGGCGAGCGTTCACTCAAGAGCGCGGACGACATGGCGCGGATCGCCGAGCTGGTCGCGGAGGCCGCCGGGTTCCGGCAGGGCGTCGCCCACCGGCTGCTCGCGCTGACCGAGGAGACCGCCGCCGCCTGCCGCGTCGACCCCGAGGACGACCTCGGGCTCGGCACCGTCCACTTCCCCGAGCCGCACCTCGTCGGCGCCGGCCGCCGCACCGCGCAGCGCGTGCTGGAGTCCCGGGCCGCAGCGGGCATGGTGCTGCGCGGATACGATCGCGGGCCGCGCGCCCGCGAGTACTGGCAGCGGATGCACCACGAGCTGGACATCATCGCCCACCACGGATTCGCCTCCTACTTCCTGACCGTCGCCGGGGTCGTCGACGACGTGAAGAGGATGGGGATCCGGGTTGCCGCGCGCGGGTCCGGCGCGGGCTCCCTCGTCAACCACCTCATCGGGATCGCCCACGCCGACCCCGTCGAGCACCACCTCCTGATGGAACGCTTCCTCTCCAAACGGCGGTCCGTGCTCCCCGACATCGACATCGACGTCGAGTCCGCCCGCCGCCTGGAGGTCTACCGCGCGATCATCGGCCGCTTCGGCACCGAGCGGGTCGCGACCGTCGCCATGCCCGAGACGTACCGGGTGCGTCATGCCGTACGGGACGTGGGCGCCGCACTGTCCATGGACCCGGCCGAGGTGGACCGTATCGCCAAGGCGTTCCCCCACATCCGGGCGCGCGACGCCCGCGCCGCGATGGAGGAACTGCCCGAGCTGCGCGAGGTGGCCGCCGAGCAGAGCCGGCACGGGCGGATGTGGGAGCTCGTCGAGGCGCTCGACGCGCTGCCGCGCGGAATCGCCATGCACCCGTGCGGGGTGCTGCTCTCCGACGCCTCGCTGCTCCGCCGTACGCCCGTCATGCCCACCAGCGGCGAGGGCTTCCCCATGTCCCAGTTCGACAAGGACGACGTGGAGGAGCTCGGGCTGCTCAAGCTCGACGTGCTCGGCGTACGGATGCAGTCGGCCATGGCACATGCCGTCGCGGAGCTGCGACGCGCGGCGGACGTGACGCTCGACCTCGACGACCCGAAGCAGGTGCCGCAGGGCGACCCGGCGACGTACGACCTGATCCGCTCCACCGAGACGCTCGGCTGCTTCCAGATCGAGTCGCCGGGCCAGCGCGATCTGGTCGGCAGGCTCCAGCCGTCGACCTTCGGCGACCTGGTCGTCGACATCTCGCTCTTCCGGCCGGGGCCGGTCGCCGCCGACATGGTGCGGCCCTTCATCGAGGCCAGGCACGGCCGCGCGCCCGCCCGCTACCCGCACCCGGACCTGGAGGACGCGCTGCGCGAGACGTACGGCGTGGTCGTCTTCCACGAGCAGATCATCGAGATTCTGCGGATCATGACCGGCTGCGACCGGGGTGAGGCGGACCAGATGCGGCGCGGGCTCTCGGAACCTGACATCCAGGGGCAGATCCGGGCGTGGTTCGCGGAGCGGACGCGGCAGCGCGGGTACACGCCCGAAGTGACCGCCCGTACCTGGGAGATCGTCGAGGCGTTCGGCTCGTACGGCTTCTGCAAGGCACACGCGGTCGCCTTCGCTGTGCCGACATATCAGTCGGCGTGGCTGAAGGCCCACCACCCCGCCGCTTTTTACGCCGGACTGCTCACGCACGACCCCGGCATGTACCCGAAGCGGCTGCTGCTCGCGGACGCGCGGCGGCGCGGGGTGCCGGTGCTGCCGCTGGACGTGAACCGGTCCGCGGCCGCCCACCAGATCGAACTGGTGTCTGGCGGAAAGGGGATGAAGGGCGCTAAAGGGTCCGAGGGGATGTGGGGGATACGGCTCGGGCTCGCGGACGTCTACGGCATCAGCGAGGCCGAGACCGCGCGGATCGTGGCAGGCCGGCCCTACTCCTCGCTGCTCGACCTGTGGCAGCGGGCCCACCCGAGCCGGCCCCTCGCCGAACGGCTCGCACAGGTGGGCGCGCTGGACTCGTTCGGCGCCAACCGCCGCGACCTGCTGCTCCACCTGTCCGAACTGCGCGCCGGACAGCGGACTTCCGGGGCGACCGGTGGGCAGCTCTCCCTCGGCGAGGGGCAGAAGGCCGCGTCGGCCGGACTCCCCGACCTCAGCGAGGCGGAGCGCCTCAGCGCCGAGCTCGGCGTACTCGGAATGGACGCCTCCCGCCACCTGATGACGGACCACTACACCTTCCTCAAGGAGCTGGGCGCGACCTCCGCCAAGCGGCTGCGGATGGCCGAACACGGCCAGACCGTCCTGGTCGCGGGCGCCAAGGCCGCCACCCAGACACCTCCGGTCCGCTCGGGGCGACGGGTCATCTTCACGACCCTCGACGACGGTACGGGCCTGGTCGACCTCGCCTTCTTCGACGACAGCCACGCCGCCTGCGCGCACACCGTCTTCCACTCCTGGCTGCTGCTGGTGCGTGGAGTGGTGCAGCGGCGCGGGCCGCGGAGCCTGAGTGTGGTCGGATCGGCGGCCTGGAACCTGGCGGAGCTGGCGGAGTTGCGGCGTACGGGCGGACTCGACGCCGTCGCGGCGCGGCTGGCGGCGCCTGCCGAGCCGGTGGAGGAGGCGCCGGGGAAGGACGAGGGTGACGGTCGCCGCATCCACCTCCCCACCGGCTACGAGATGAACCCCTGGGCCGACCTCCAGCCCGCGGGTGAAGGCGTACCGACCGGCCGCAAGCTGTGGCACTCGAGCCCAGGGAGCGCGGGATGATCCTTTACGTACGCTTCCACGTCGCGGGGACCGAGCTGTCCGAGGCCGCGCTCCCCACCCTGCTCGGGCTGATCGAGGACATCGCCCCCACCGTCCAGGCGCTCCCGCCCGACGGCGCGCTCGTCGATGTCCGGGGCGCCGAGCGGTACTTCGGGCGGGACGCGGCCGGGCTCGCCGCGCTGCTGCGGGTGCGCGCCCTCGCGCACTGCGGCGCCGACTGCACGATCGGTGTGGGCGCCAACCCCCTGCTGGCCAGGGCCGCCGCGCAGGACGCGTCGCCGGGGAAGACCCTGGTGGTACCCGGCGATCCGGAAGCCGTCGCCGCGTACCTCGGCCGCAAACCGGTCGCCTCCCTGTACGGCGTCGGGCCCGCGACGGCCCGTGCCCTCTGCTCGTACGGACTCGACACCGTCGGCAAGGTCGCCGCCGCACCGCTCGCGACCCTCCAGCGGATCGTCGGCGTACGGGTGGGGCGCGAACTCCAGGAGCGGGCGCGCGGCATCGACCGTACGCCGGTCGTCCCCAACGCGGCCTCCCGCTCACTCGCCTCCGAACGGCGCTTCGACCGCGACGAGCTGGACCCGGTCCGCCACCGCCGCGCGCTGCTCTCGCTCTCGGAGGAGGTAGGGGTCAGGCTGCGCGGGGAGGGGCAGGTGTGCCGTTCGCTGGCGCTGACCGTGCGGTACGCCGACCGTTCCACCACCACCCGCACCCGGGCCCTGGCGGAGCCGACGGCCCACTCGGCCGCGCTCACCGCCACGGCGTACGGGATCTACGCATCGCTCGGCCTGCAACGGGCCAGGGTGCGCGCCATCGCGCTCCGCGCGGAAGGGCTGACCCCGGCGGAACAGGCCGCGCACCAGCTCACATTCGACCCGGCGGACGACAAGGCGCGCCGGATCGAGGCGGTGGCGGACCGGGCGCGGGCGAAGTTCGGCCCGGGGGCGGTCGTGCCCGGATCGCTGTCCGACCGGCGCTTATCGCTACTCAACAGGCACTCGGGCCCGGCTGATTGACTCTTCGTCAATTTTTACCGACGCGTCACTTCACTCTTCGACTACTGGCGCGTAATTTGGCGTGAGCACGCCATCTTTGTGATCCGGGTCACAGGGCGCACCCCCCATCGCAACTCCCCTTGAGCCGCAAGGAGATCACCCGATGCTGCCCTGGAAACGCGCACTGAGACCTGCCGCCGCCCTGCTCCTGGCCATTGCGGCCACCCTCACCCCCACCGCCACCGCGAGCGCCGCCACCGAGACAGCCCCCACCAGCGGGTGGAACAACTACGCCTGCAAGCCGTCCGCCGCCCACCCCCGCCCCGTCGTCCTCGTCCACGGCACCTTCGGGAACTCCGTCGACAACTGGCTCGGCCTCGCCCCGTACCTGGTCAAGCGCGGCTACTGCGTCTTCTCCCTCGACTACGGGCAACTCCCCGGCGTGCCGTTCTTCCACGGCCTGGGCCCGATCGACAAGTCGGCCGTCCAGCTCGACACCTTCGTCGACAAAGTGCTCGCCACCACCGGCGCCCCCAAGGCCGATCTCGTGGGCCATTCCCAGGGCGGCATGATGCCGCGCCACTACCTCAGGTTCCTCGGCGGAGCCGACGAGGTGAACGCCCTCATCGGCCTCGCGCCAGACAACCACGGCACCACCCTCCTCGGGCTCACCAAGCTCCTGCCCTACTTCCCGGGCGCCGGCGACCTGCTGACCACCAAGACCCCTGGCCTCGCCGATCAGATCGCCGGGTCCCCCTTCCTCACCCGGCTCAACGAGGGCGGCGACACCGTTCCCGGCGTGCGCTACACGGTCATCGCGACCCGGTACGACCAGGTGGTCACCCCGTACCGCTCGCAGTTCCTGGACGGTCCGGGCGTACGGAACGTACTCCTCCAGGACCTGTGCCCCATTGACCTCTCCGAGCATGTGGCGATAGGCCTGATCGACCGGATCGCGTTCCACGAGGTGGCCAACGCCCTCGACCCGGGCCGGGCCACCCCGACGACGTGCGCCTCAGCCGCCACCGGCTGAACCGCAGAGAGGTGACCGATGAAGCCGATGAAGCCGATGAAGTTCAGTTACGTCATGCTCCCCGACTACCCGCTCCAGGAGTCCCTGGCCTCGATCAGGCTCGCCGACGAGCTCGGATTCCACGCCTGTTACGCCGCCGACGAGACGTGGCACAAGGACATGTGGCAGCTCTTCGCCGCCGCGGCCGGACAGACCAGCCGCATACGCTTCGGCCCGAGCCTGTCCTCCGTCGTCCTGCGCGAGCCCACCCTCATCGCCCAGGCGCTGGCCACGCTGGACGAGTTATCGGACGGGCGGGCCGAAGGAGTGCTGTCCTGCGGGAACTTCGGGCTTCTGGCGCAGTACGGCATCGAGTGGTCCAGGATCAAGCCGCTGTCCCGTACCAAGGAGGCCCTCAAGGTCGTACGCACACTGCTGGACGACGGATCGATCACGTACGGCGGTGAATTCTTCTCGTACGACGGGCTCTTCACCTTCGCCCGGCCCGTCCAGGAGCGGCTGCCCGTCAAGCTCGGCGCGATGCGCGGCCCGAAGTCGTTCGAGGCGGCGGGGGAGCTGTCGGACGGCTGCCATCACGCGCTCAGCTACACGCGTGAGGCGTACGACTACGCCGTCGACCACATCCGCATCGGCGCCGAGCGGGCGGGCAAGGACTGGCGGAACCTGGACATCGGAGCCTGGGTCGTCTTCGCGACCGGCCCGGACTCGGCGAAGGCCAAGGAGGCCGCCCGTTCCATGGTCGGCATCTACGCCTCCTCGATGCCCGAGGAGCAGCTGCGCCGCAACGGCGTCGACCCGGCCGAACTCAAGCCGGTCATCGACGCCATCGCGGGTGGCGACCTGGCCAGGGGCATCGAACTGACCTCGCCCGAGGTGGCCGACAGGCTGTCGGTCTCCGGTACGCCCGAGGAGTGCCTGGAGAAGATCCGCCGCGAGATCGAGCCGAGCGGCGTCAACCACATGATCTGCGCGATCACGGACCGCAGCCTGGTGAAGGCGTTCACCGGCCGGGAGCTGGACGGTGTCGCCGACGTGGACACTCAACTGCGGCTCATCCACGACCGGATCATGCCCGCCTGGGCGTAACAACTGGGCGGCCGGATATATGGGCTACCGCCCCCACCCGGGAAACGAGGTGGGGACGGCAGCGGTCTTACGGCCCGGCAGGGGTCAGCGGCGGGCGGCCTTGCGGCGGACCGAGCCGAACATCACCGCGGCACCGATCGCCAGCGCGCCGGCGCCGCCGATGGCGAGGTACGGGGTGCTGCCGCTGCCACCCGTCTCGGCCAGGTTCTCGCCGGAGCCGGCGGCAGCAGCGGTGACGGGCTGCGCGGCGTCGCTGTTGGCCTCCGGCGCGTTGGCGGCGGGCTCTTCGGCGGCGGGCTCGGCGTCGTCCTGGCCGGTGGCCGGGGCCGCCGACTCGGCGCCGGTCTTGTTGTCGCTGTCGCCGTGGCCGTTGTGCTCCACGGTCGACTCGTCGGCCCCGTCCGCGATCTCGTCCTCGGTGGGCGCCGACGCGACCGGAGCCGGGACGGCGCCCGATCCGCCGGTGTCCTTGCCGAAGACCACGTCGGAGCACGTGTAGAAGGCCTCGGGGCTGTCCGAGCGCTGCCAGACGCTGTAGACGAGGTGACGGCCCGTCTTGTTCGGGAGGGTGCCGTCGAAGACGTAGTCGCCGTTCTCCATCTTCGGGTCCGTGACGTCGGCGAAGGGCTTCTGCTCCAGGTCGGACCACTTCAGCGGCTTGGTGGGGTCGTAGCCGTCCTTCGTGATGTACAGCTGGAACGAGCCCTTGTGCGGGGCCGTGCCCTTGTAGCGGAAGGTGTGCTTGCCGGCGGCGAGCTTCGACGACGGCCAGTCGGCGCGCGGCAGGTCCAGGCCCTTGTACTTGTCGTTGCCGGCGCTGCACAGCTTGCCGTCAGGGATCAGCTGCTTGTGGTTCCCGGCGGCGTTCGCGATGTTGACCGCGTTCCAGTCGTAGAACGCCTGCACACCGCTGGCCGCGACCGCCGCCTTGCACGCCGCCGAGTCGGGGCTCTCCGGGCCCTCCGCGTAACAGGCCGACACCCGGGAGACCGGGTCCGTCATCGAACCGTGGGCGGACGCCGGACCGGCGGACAGGGCGGTCAGGGCGAGCGGCGCGATGCCGAGGGCGGCGATCGAGGCAGCGGTACGACGGCGACGAGCGGTCATCGGGACGTTCTCCTTGCGATGGGGGAGCGTGTGGGGGTACGGGACGGAGATCGAATCCGGCGGCGCAGCCCCCCGAAACCAGCGGCGCCGACGGACTGAACCCCGCCCCGGCGATCAGCACGCTAGCCCCAAGAACCGGCGAAACCCGCTGCTGACGGCGGTGTCCGGCGATCTTTATGCTCCCTTTAAGGCGAGACTAAGAAGGGCCTCAGGAAGACAGGGCCCAAAGTCACTGCCTCACTGCTCCTTCGGGTCGAGGTCTCGAAGCACGGCCCCCAGCCGGCGTGCTCCCTCGTCCAGTTCCGTGTGGTCGGCGGTGGCGGCGAAGCCGAGGCGGAGGTGGGCTGCCGGCGGCTCGGTGGCGAAGTAGCGGCTGCCCGCGCTCACCGCCACGCCCCGCTGCCGGGCGGCGGCACTGAGTGCCGTGTCGTCCACGCCGGGCGGCAGCCGGAGCCACAGGTGGAGTCCGCCGGCGGGAACGCTCGTGACGGTCGCTGTCGGCAACTCGCGGGAGAGCGCGGCAGAGCAGTCGCGTCCGGTCAGCCGACCCACCGGTAGCGGCGCTCCGGGCGCCCCGTCCCGCCGTACCGCAGCGTTACCTCGGCGCGGCCCGTATCCGCGAAGTACTCCAGATAGCGGCGCGCGCTCACGCGGGACAGCGATCCGGACTCGGCACACTCGGTGGCGGAAAGGCCCGCCGGATGCTCGCGCAAGGTGCGCTCCACCAGCTCCGCGGTGTGCGCCGCGAGGCCCTTCGGGAGCTCGCGCGAGCCAGGCGGGCGGGTGCCGAAGATCTGGTCGACGTCCGCCTGGCGCGCCTCGCCCTGCTCGGCGAGCTCGTCGAAGCGGGTGCGCATCGACGCCACATGCCGCAGCTGCTCCTGGAGAGCGGCCTGGTGGAACGGCTTGATCAGGTAGTGCAGGGCGCCTGCCCGCAGCGCCGCCCTGATGATCTCCGCATCGCGGGCCGCCGTGATGAACAGCGCGTCCACGGTGTGCCCGTACTCGCCCCGCTCCTCCGCCGCGCGCAGCTCGCGCAGCACGCTGATCCCGTCCATATCGGGCAGATATACGTCGAGCAGTACCAGATCGGGACGAAGGTGCTCGGCCGCGCGCAGCGCCTCGGCGCCGCTGTGCGCCACCCCGACGACCGTAAAACCATCCATCGCGGACACGCAGCGGCTGTGCAGCTTGGCGACCATGAAGTCGTCGTCCACCACCAGCACCTTGGTCACCGCGCCAGGCTAGGTCGCGACCACAACGACCACAACGTCCGTTGATTGCGGAAGGGAGACAGCTTGTTAACGCGCGGGCAACATGTGGGCCACTTCACAAGTTTTCGTGAATCCCCAGTTCAAACGACAGGTGGTGGCCCAGGTGCGCATGCGCACTCCCCTCGCCCTGCTCGGGGCGGCACTGCTGGTACTGGTGGGGCCGCCGCTGCTCACGACAGGCAGCGGCGCCGACACCGGCACGCAGATCCCCGGCCTGCGCTTCATGGTTCCCAATACACCCGGCGGCGGTTACGACATCACGGCCCGTACGGCCGCGAAGAACGCCGAGGACGCCGGTCTCACCCACAACATCGAGGTCTTCAACCTGCCGGGAGCCGGCGGCACCGTCGGCCTCACCCGGCTCGTCGGCGAACACGGCAACGGCAAGCTCGCCATGTCGATGGGCCTCGGAGTCGTCGGCGCCGTACACACCAACAAGTCGCCCAAGACACTTGGCGACACGACGCCGATCGCCCGGCTCACCGAAGAGCAGGACATCGTCGTCGTCAGCAAGGACTCGCCCTACAAGACCATCGACGACCTCGTCGCCGCCTGGAGGAAGCAACCCGCCAAACTCCCCGTCGGCGGCGGCTCCTCACCCGGCGGACCCGACCACCTCGCCCCGATGCTGATGGCGAAGGCCGCGGGCATCGAGCCGAAGTCCGTCAATTACATCCCCTTCGACGGCGGCGGCGAACTCCTCGCCTCCATCCTCGGCAACAAGGTCGCCTTCGGCGTCTCGGGCGTCGGCGAATACCTCGACCAGATCAAGTCGGGCGAGCTGCGACTGCTCGCCGTCACCGGGCCCAAGCGCGTGCAGGGCCTCGACGCCCCGACCCTGCGCGAGTCGGGCCTCGACACGGACTTCACCAACTGGCGCGGCATCGTCGCACCGCCCGGACTCACCGACGCCGAGCGCGACAAACTCGTCGCGCTCGTCGAGAAGCTGCACGCCTCGCCCGAATGGCAGGCGTCGATGAAGAAGAACGGCTGGGACGACGCGTTCCTGACCGGGGAGAAGTTCGGCGACTTCCTGGACGAGCAGGACACGCGCGTGAACTCGGTGCTGAAGGAGCTGGGGCTGTGACCACCGGAACCGAAACCCCGGCCGCGGCCCGCGCGCCCCGCTCCTGGCTGCGCGAGCACTCCGAGCTCGGCGTCAGCGTGTTGTTGTTGGTGCTCGGGGTGCTGGTGCTCAGCGACGCCCTCACCATGGACGTCGACATCACCCAACGCGGCCCCGTCGGCCCCAAGACCGTCCCGGTCGTCGTCGGAATCGCCCTGCTGCTCGTCGCCGTACTCCTCGCCGTCGACGTCCTGCGCGGCGGGCGCGGTGAGGCGGAGGGCGGCGAGGACATCGACCTGAGTGAGCCGAGTGACTGGCGTACGGTCCTGCTCCTCGCCGGCGTCTTCCTCGGCAACGCCGTGCTCATCGACCCGCTCGGCTTCCCCATCTCCGGGGCCCTGCTCTTCTGGGGATCGGCGTACGCGCTGGGCAGCCGCCACTACGACCGCGACCCGCTCATCGCGGCCGGCCTCTCCCTCCTCACCTTCTTCGTCTTCAACAACCTGCTCGGAGTCCCGCTCCCCGGTGGCCCCCTGATGGAGGTGCTCTGAGTCATGGACTCCCTCAATTCCCTTATCGACGGCTTCGGCACGGCCCTCACACCGATCAACCTGCTCTGGGCCGCGATAGGCGTCCTGCTGGGCACAGCCATCGGCGTACTGCCGGGAATCGGCCCGGCGATGGCGGTGGCCCTGCTGTTGCCGGTGACGTACGGTCTCGAACCCACCGGCGCCTTCATCATGTTCGCGGGCATCTACTACGGCGCGATGTTCGGCGGCTCGACGACCTCGATCCTGCTCAACACCCCGGGTGAGAGCGCCGCCGTGGTCGCGGCCATCGAAGGCAACCCGATGGCGAAGGCGGGACGCGGCGCGCAGGCGCTGGCGGCCGCCGCCATCGGTCACTTCGCGGGCGGCATGATCGGCACGATCCTGCTCGTCGCGCTGGCCCCGACCGTCGCCTCGCTGGCGGTGGACATCGGCGCGCCGGACTACTTCGCCATCATGGTGCTGGCCTTCATCGCCGTGACGTCGGTGCTGGGTTCGTCCCGCATCAGGGGCGCGGCGTCGTTGTTGATCGGCTTGACCATCGGGCTGGTCGGCCTGGACCAGATGACCGGCCAGCAGCGTCTGACCTTCGGCTCGCTCCAGCTCGCCGACGGCATCGACGTGGTGATCGTCGCGGTGGGCCTCTTCGCGATCGGCGAGGCACTGTGGGTGGCCGCGCACCTGCGGCGTGCGGTGGCCGAGCCGATTCCGGTCGGCCGTCCCTGGCTCGGCAAGGCCGACGTCAAGCGCACCTGGAAGTCCTGGCTGCGCGGCCCGCTGATCGGCTTCCCGTTCGGCGCGATCCCGGCCGGCGGCGCGGAGATCCCGACGTTCCTCTCGTACGTCACCGAGAAGCGCCTCTCGCGGCACAAGGAGGAGTTCGGCAAGGGCGCCATCGAGGGCGTGGCGGGCCCGGAATCGGCGGCCTCGGCCTCCGCGGCCGGCACCCTCGTCTCGATGCTGACCCTGGGCCTGCCGACGACGGCGGTCGCCGCCGTCATGCTGGCCGCGTTCCAGCAGTACGGAATCCAGCCCGGCCCCCTGCTCTTCGAACGCGAACCCGACCTGGTCTGGGGCCTGATCGCCTCGCTCTTCGTCGGCATGGTGCTCCTGCTCCTGCTCAACCTGCCACTGGCGCCGCTCTGGGCGAAGCTGCTGCGCATCCCGCGCCCGTACCTCTACGCGGGGATCCTCTTCTTCGCGGCGGTCGGCGCGTACGCGGTGGGCGGTGAGGCGCTGGACCTGGTGATCCTGCTGGTCATCGGCCTGATCGGGTTCGGCATGCGGCGGTACGGGCTGCCGGTGCTGCCGGCGGTCATCGGCGTAATCCTCGGCCCGGCGGCGGAACAGCAGCTGCGGCGCGCGCTCCAGATCAGCGACGGCAGCGCGGTTGGTCTCTTCAACACCCCCTTCTCGGTGACGGTTTACGCCGTGATCGTGATCCTGCTGGCCTGGCCCTGGCTGAAGAAATTGGTGACGCGCGGTCGTCGTAACGTGTCGGCATGACCGACGACATGAGCATCCGCCCCGCCACGTCCGCCGACGTACCGAGGGTGAAGGCCGTGACCGACGCGGCCTATCACCACTACATCGAACGGATCGGCGTCGTGCCGGTCCCGATGGAGGCCGATCACAGCGCGAACGTCGCGGCGGGGCGGGTGTTCGTGACGGGCGACCCGGTGATCGGGGTCCTCGTCCTGGTCCCCGAGGCGGACCACCTCTTCCTCGACAGCATCGCGGTCCACCCCGACGCCCACGGGCGGGGGGTGGGCCGCCGCCTGCTGGAGTACGTCGAGGAGCACGCGCGCTCGCTCGGGCTGCGGGAGGTGCGTCTCTATACGAACGCCAAGATGTGGGAGAACCAGAAGCTGTACCCCCACTTCGGGTACGAGCTGGTGGAGCGGCGGGTGGAGGACGTGTACGACCGCTTCCACTACCGCAAGCGGCTCTAGGCCCGTGCGCCCTGCGGGCGTGTCCTCAAACGCCGGACGGGCTGGATTTGCCAGCCGCGCCGCGCGCCGCGCCGCGCCGTGCCCTCAGACGTGCAGCAGGGCGGTAAAGGCCTGAGAGGTACGGGCCAGATCCTCCAGCGTGTCCAGGGAGCGGCGGGCTTCGGCCGCCGCCTCCGGGTGCCGGTCCGCGAGGCCGCTCGCCTCGAACTCGTCCTCGTCCAGCCGCAGGACGGTGGCGCCGTCCGCCGACACCCACAGGTCGAGGTCCAGGTCCTCGACCTCCACCCGGCCGTCGGCGACCACCGCCGGGCGGGTCACGTCGCAGTACCAGCCCTTCAGCGTCCCGTCGGCCGCCGTGACCTCCTTCACGGCGTACCACCGGTCGCGCCAGTAGTGCTCCGTGAAGACGTCGCCGGGCTCGAACCGTACGAAGCCGAAGTCCCGTACGCCCGGCGCCGCCCACGGCGCGCGCACCACCAGGTGCGTGCCGTCGTCGGAGACCACGGACGCCGGGTAGCGGATCTTCGTACGGCCGGCCTTGACGAGGGCGATCTCAACCGATTGCGCGGACATGGCGTACCTCCGAGGCGCAGATCTCGTATCCGAACCATGTGTTGACGGCGAGCATGGGCTGGTTGTCCGCGTCGTTGCTCGTGTACGCGTCCGTGTAGCCGGCGGCGCGAGCGCGGAGCAGGGAGTCGGTCTTGGCCAGCTTCGCGAAACCGCGGCCCCGGTGGGCGCGCACGGTGCCGGTCATGCCGGACCAGTAGCGGGTGAGGCCGTCCGTCTGGGCCGCCGTGAACGCCGCGATCCTGCCCTCGGCCACCACGACCGTGGAGAGGCTGTGGTCGAGAAGCGGGTGGTTCCAGGTGTGATTGACCCAGTCGTCGTAGTCGGTGAAGTCCGTGCTGATGTCGCTCGGCTCGTCGGCCGAGGCCTCGGCGTCGGCCTCGAACACCGGCCGCGGGTCGTCCAGGAAGTCCGCCGCGGTACGGAGTTCGACCCCGGCGGGGAGCGGCTGCCGCGCGGGGAGCCGGCCGTTCGCCAGGTCGAGGCGCTGGAAGTGCGCGGGGCGGGTCGGCCGGTAGCCGCGCTTTTCGGCGAACGCGCGGGACTCGGGCGTGTCCAGCACCCACACGTAGACGGCCATGGCGCCCTCGGCGCTGAGATGCTCCTCCGCCGCGCGCAGCAGCAGCGAACCGGCGCCGTTGCGGCGGTGGTCGGGGTGGATGTGCGGCGTGACGTACGACTGGCCCGGCTCGGTGCTGTCGTACGCGATACCGGCGGTGGCGGTGCCGATGATCTCGCCGTCCTGCTCGGCCACCAGCATGCGCATCTTCTTGTCCGGGTGCGCGGTTCTGTGCTCGAAGGCCACTGACTCCGGGGTCGTCACCATGAAGGGGACGGCGGCGCGGCGTACCCGGATCCAGCCTTCGGTGTCGGCGGCGTCGGTGGGCACGAGGTCGCGAACGATCAGCGTCATGGGGCGGACGTTACGGGCAGATCGTGCCCCGGTGCCTCCCATTTTTCTCTGGCCGTGGGGGACAATCGAGGCGTGACCTTGAAGATCGACATTGACGTGGACGCCGGTATCGCGCCGTACGAGCAACTGCGCGCCCAGATCTCGGAGCAGGCCCGCGCCGGTGCGCTGCCGGTGGGGTACAAGCTGCCGACCGTACGCGGCCTCGCGGAGGATCTCGGTCTCGCCGCGAACACGGTGGCGAAGGCGTACCGGGCGCTGGAGAGCGACGGGGTGATCGAGACGCGGGGGCGGAACGGGACGTTCGTGGCGGCGGCGGGGGGTGCGGCGGAGCGGCAGGCCGCAGCTGCCGCCCAGGGGTACGCGGAGCGTGCCCAGCGTCTTGGCCTCGGGCATGCGGAGGCGCTGGCGGCGGTTCAGGACGCGCTGCGGGCGGCGTACGGGGCGTAGCGCTGTGCGGGGGGCGTTGCCTGCGGCGCTTTCCCCGACCCGCCCCTTCCCCGGCTGTGACATTTGCGGCTCCGCCGCGTGGGGGCGCTGCCCCAGCCCCCGGTCCTCAAACGCCGGACGGGCTGACTGTGCTGGGGGGTGCTGCCGAGGCTCCGCCCCGACCCCGCTCCTCAAACGCCGGAGGGGCTGGGTGCGGCCGCATATCCAGCCCGTCCGGCGATTGAGGACACGCCCGAAGGGCGTCCGGGGGCCTGGGGGAGGACTTGCCCCCAGTTCGGGCTACAGGTACAGGCCCGCGTCCGAGCCGTCCGGCTGGGACGGGACCGACGCCGGGCCACTGCCGCGCCGCAGCGCGTACAGCTCCGCCAGGGTCGCGCCCTCGCGGCCGACGCCCTCGTCCGTGCCGAGCCAGCTCACCGCCTCCGCCCGCGTCAGCGATCCCACCTCGATGCGCGCCATGCAGCGCCCCGGCCGCACCACCGCCGGATGAAGACGCTCCAGGTCCTCGTTGGTGGTGACGCCGACCAGGACGTTGCGGCCCTGCCCCAGCAGACCGTCCGTCAGGTTCAGGAGGCGGGAAAGGGCCTGGCCCGCCGTGTGCTTCGCCTCGCCCCTGATCAGCTCGTCGCAGTCCTCGAGCAGGAGCAGCCGCCAGCGGCCCTTCGCCGAACCGTCGTCCTCACCGATCGCGATGTCCATCAGATAGCCGACATCGTTGAAGAGCCGCTCCGGGTCCAGTACGCAGTCGACCTGGCACCAGTCCCGCCAGGAACGCGCCAGCGTGCGCAGCGCCGACGTCTTGCCCGTGCCCGGCGGGCCGTGCAGCAGGAGCAGGCGGCCCGCGATGTCGTCCGGCGTCACCTTCATCAGCCGGTCCATCGCCTCGGCCACCGGCGCCGTGTAGTTGGGCCGTACCTCGTCCCACGTACCAGCGGCGATCTGCCGGGTGGTGCGGTGCGGGCCGCGGCGCGGGGAGACGTACCAGAAGCCCATCGTGACGTTGTCGGGCTGCGGTTCGGGTTCGTCCTGCACACCGTCCGTCGCCTGCTTCAGGACCTTCTCCGCGAGGTCGGAGGTGACGGCGGTGACGGTCACGTCCGCACCGTGGCTCCAGCGGGAGACCAGCAGCGTCCAGCCCTCGCCCTCGGCGAGGGTCGCGCTGCGGTCGTCGTCGCGGGCGGCGCGCAGGACTGTCGCGGACGGCGGGAGGAGCGTGGCGCCGGATTTGACGCGGTCGATCGACCGGCTGTGGGAGTACGGCTGCTCGCCCGTGGCGAAACGGCCGAGAAACAGCGCGTCGACGACGTCCGACGGGGAATCGCTGTCGTCGACGTTCAGCCGGATCGGCAGAGCGGCCTCAGGGTTTGCGGACATGGCGCCCATGATCCGGCACCGGGCCGCCCCGTGCACCCAGGTTTCGTACGTTCATCCCTTCCACGGAGCAGCGTGCCGTTACGTGCCTGTTCCTGTGATACCTGCCGGAATGCCAACTGCCGCCGATACCCTGGCCGGTGATGGGACGCCATGGGTGGGACTCGGGTGCAAGGCGGTGGCGGTTCACCGCACTGATCGGCGTGGGCCTGGCCGCGATCGCCCTCGTACTGACGATGTGCGCGACTCTTCCCGATCTCCCCGACGGAAACGGCCGCGGCGGCGGCGATGCCGGAACCACCACCGACGGTGACAAAGTGCATGGGACCCCCGCCCCGCGGTCCGGCGCCCCGGAGCCCGCGCTCGGCTGGGGCTTCACGCACACCCAGTACAGCGCCGACGAGGGCGACGCCGGCGCCCTGCGCCGAGCCGAAGACACGCTGTCCGCCCAGTCACTGCCGCAGATCCAGCACATCATGGGGTGGGGCGCCGAGAACCCGGAGCCCTCTCCCGGCCGGTATCAGTTCGACGCGCTCGACAGCCGCGTCGACCTGATCCGCAAGACGGGCGGCACACCGGTCATCACGCTGTGCTGCGCGCCGGACTGGATGAAGGGCGGCAAGGCGGGTGCCGGGGAAACCGACTGGAGCAAGGAGTCCCTGGAGACCGCTCCGCGCCCCGAGCACTACGAGGACTTCGCGAAGCTCGCCGGGACCGTCGCCAAGCGGTACCCCGACGTACGCCACTTCATCGTCTGGAACGAGTTCAAGGGCTTCTTCGACGACGGCAGCCGACGCTGGAACTACGAGGGCTACACCCGCCTCTACAACCTCGTGTACGCCGAGCTGAAGAAGGTCAACAAGGACAATCTCGTCGGCGGGCCTTACCTCGTGATGGACAGTTACGAGCCTCGCGACACGACGTATGCCTCCAACCTCAAGGGGCCCTGGGGCAGCGTCGACCAGCGCGTTCTCGACGCGTACACCTACTGGAACAAGAACAAGAAGGGCGCGGACTTCGTCGTCGTCGACGGCGCCAGTTACACCCGCGACGACGAGCTGCTGCCCGACGAGTTCCGGGCCACGGACAAGCTCACCGCCGTGAGCGAGTGGATCGGTCAGCGGTCCGGGGGACTGCCGGTGTGGTGGGCCGAGTACTACGTCGAACCGGGCGACGACGATGACGACCGCGACGGCTGGAGCGAACCGCACCGCGTCGCCGTGCACGCCTCCGGGCTCATGGCGATGGCCCGCGGCGGCGCGAGCACGGCCTTCTACTGGAATCCGCAGAACACAGGGCCCAAGTGCGCCGGATGTCTGTGGCGGTCCACTCAGCTCGCCGACGGCGGCGGGGCCCTGCCGATGATGAAGCTGCTGTCGCGGTTCGCGAAGGAGTTCCCGCCGGGGACCCGGTACGACGAGACCGTGCGGGTCGCCGCCGACGACGTACCCCATGTACGCGTCCTCGCCGACGACAAGGCGGTCCTGGTGGTGAACACCCTCGACCGGTCCATCAAGGCCGAGGTCGACGGGAAATCGTTCGACATGCAGGGGTACGAGGTGAGGTGGCTGACGCGCCGCAGCTGAAGCCCCCCACCCCTCTCACGACATCGTCAGGAACCGCTGCACCAGCGACGCCAGCAGCACCGCCAGCAGCGGCAGCGAGAACCAGAACGTGCTCTGCAGCCACTGCAACTGCCGCACGCCGGGTGCCACCGCCACCCGTACGACCTCCCGCGCCGCCAGCAGCACGATCAGCGCCAGCGCGGCCAGCGCGCCCACGACCGACCAGGGCGTCCAGGTGATCTTCGGGCCCGCCGGGCCGGGGTCCGGCTTCGCGACCGGGCCGTCGGGCTGCTCGCGCAGCGCGTACATCGACACGTCCGCGTTCGACAGGACTTGTCTCAGCTCCGGCCGCTTGTCCAGATTCGCGGTCAGCCGCTTCTCCCAGGTGGGCGAGTAGCCGGCGTCGAGCCGCAGGTACGTCGACTGACTGCGGTTGATCATGAGGTACGAGTTCGGGCCCGCGTCCTTCAGGGACTTGACCAGGCCCGCCACCAGCACCGGATCGACGGGCGCGAGCGTCGGTACGTAGGTGACCTTCTCCATGTCCCGCGCGCCCCACGGGATCGCGGGGGTGACGTTGTCGATGGTGTCGTTGCTCATCCACAGCAGCCGCACCGACGGATCGTCGTGCGCGTACACGAACTCCATCGCCGCGACCTCGCCGGACCTTGTCCGCTCGAAGGACTCGTTGCCCCAGCGGGAGACCAGGAAGCCGCCCATCAGGATCAGGCCGGTCAGCAGCGCGGCCAGCGGCGCGAGGCTCTTGCGGTCCGCCTCCCGCTCGGCGACGGTGACGCCGGTACGGGGGAAGAGCGCGAGCCCGGCCAGCAGGGCGGCGCCGGGTAGCGCGAACATGAAGACGCGCAGGGCCATTTCGCCGCCGTACGACTGCATGCCGAAGCCCAGGAACGGCACGAAGGCCAGCACAAGCAGCGAGCGCTCGCTGTAGCCGGCGAAGCGCCGCCGCCACCAGCCCCAGCAGGCGAAGGCCATCACACCGCCGGCCATGGCCACCCGGACGTACAGCACCAGCTTGTGGGTCGAACTGCCGCCCTCGATACGGCCGGAGACGGACGACGTCACGTTGCCGCCCACGCCACCGACCCCGCCGAACAGTTCGTCGAAGTGGCCGGACCAGTACGGCTCGGCGAAGAAGCCGATCCAGACCGCGACCAGCACAACGAACAGCATCGGCAGGCCGCGCAGGGTCGAGCGGCCGGTCATCACCAGGACGGCGAGTACGCCGAGCATCACGAACGGCGTGAGCTGGTGGGCGGGGACGGTGGCGGCGAAGAGGCCCACGACGACCAGCAGCAGCACCGCCTTCTCGCTCCGCCCGGCCGGCCTGACCTCGGCCTCGCCCGGCCGCCGCTTCCTCCACAGCACGCGGGGCTCGCGGAACCAGACCAGGAGGATTGCGACGAACGCGATGTACATGCCGTACGTGAAGCCCTGCGGCGAGAAGTAGTCCTGGCCGACCCAGCCGCTCAGTACGAAGATCCACGCCCCGGCCCACTTGGCGCGCCAGCTCGCCCGCATCGAGCGCACCAGCAGGAACAGCGGCGGGAGGTAGAGCAGCTGCATGGCCAGCGGCCACCAGCGGATGACGGAGGACATGTCCTCGACGCCGCACGCCTCGGCGACGAAGGTCGCCAGGGCGAAGAAACCGGGCCAGCTCCAGCGGGCGTCGAGGTCGGGCACCGCCGTGCCGGTCCGGTCGATGTAATCCATGAAGCCGAGGTGCTGCCAGGCGGTCGGGAAGCGAGGCTCGGCCTCCAGCACGGCGGGAAGCGCGTGCAGCGACACGACGGTGGCCAGCAGGGCCGCAGTCAGAAGTACGGTCCTCGGCCGGTCGAGCCACAGCAGCGAGGCGAACGACAGCGCGAGCAGTCCGGCGCCGAGCAGCGTCGCCGCCGGGAGTACGGAGATCAGCCCGAGGCCGCCGATACGCTCCAGGCCGGCCTCGCCGATGCCCTGCACCGGCAGCCAGTAGAGCGCGAGCGCGGCCAGGAGCAGCAGCCCGACGCCGAGTTCGGGGACGCGCATGCGCAGGGGTGTGCGGCGGGGCGCGGGCGGTACGTCGTGCGCCTGGGAGGCGGAAGCCACCTGCTCGACGCGCCCGACGCGTTCCTCCCGCTTCTCGCTCGCTTCTGCGGACGGTGTGGCAGCAGGTACGGACGAGGCGGAGCGGGGTGACGGAATCATCCTCGGCACGGGTGACTTGAGCGCCCACGTCGGCCGCTCCCCGCCCTCACCGGGCCCGCCGGAGCCACGGCGCCCACCGGACGCACCCGCCCCGGCAGGCGCGCCGGGGTATGCGGACCTGCCGGACGCGCCGGAGTTGCCGGACGCGCCGCAGTTGCTGGACCCGGCGGGCGCGCCGGACTGGGCGGACCTGCTGAAGCCGCCGGACGTGCCGGAGCGGGTGGATGTGCCGGACCCGGCAGGCGCGACGGGGTCGGTGGAGTCGGCAGGGCTGTCGGGGTTGCCCGTGCCGCCGGGCCCGGCCGCCCCGACGCTCCCCGCCGCAGGCGTACCCGTGGCCGGAGTCTCCGGTCCCGGTCGCACGTCGGGGCGGCGCTCCGGGTGGTCGAAGTCCAGCCGCGCCCCGAGCGGCATGGTGGGCGCGTCGAGCGCCGAGCGCAGCGCCCAGCGCGTCCCGAACTCGCCGCCCGGCGGCCTTTCCTCACGCGGCGGGTCGGCCGAGTCGCCGCGGTCGCCGTCCACCGCCAGGTCCGCCAGGTCACCGTCAGGGGCCGCCGCCTCCGCGCCCTTGGATCCGGCGGGCGGCGCCGACCGCACCACCCGGTGCAGCATCACGCCCGCGACCGAGGCCACGACCGCCAGGCTGGAGATCTCCGCGATCCCCGCCCCGACGAGCCCCATGCGCGGCAGCAGCAACAGCGTCAGGCCGAGCACCAGGACGCACAGCCCGCCCTGGAGATAGGCGAGAGGGGACGTGCGGCTCTGGGCGCGCAGGACCGCGAAGTACACCTCTATGACGACGCGGAGCAGCGCGCCGACGGCGAACCAGCGCAGCAGCGGGGTGGCGGCATCGGCGTACCCCTCGCCGAACACGCCCAGGATGTAGGGGGCGCCGAAGAACAGGACGGCCGCCACCGGCACCATGATGCGCGCCATGCGGCGCAGCGCGGCCCGGCAGTTCCGGGCGAGGGTGCTCGGGTCGTGCGCGCCTTCCACCGTCAGCGAGGCGCCCATGTTGATCGCGAGCAGATTGACCGTGCCGCCGATGGTCGTGGTGATGTAGAAGTACGCGTTGTCCTCGGAGCTGACCTGCGAGGCGACGATCACCGGCACCGCGTAGACGACGGCCAGCGAGAAGAGCGAACCGGTGTAGTCACCGGCCAGGAACCGGCCCATCTGCCGCAGCGTCGGCGGCTGGACGTGGTCCTCGGTGGCCATGACGTGACGCGGCACCAGGCGGCGGAAAACCAGCCAGCCCAGCGGGATCACCGACACGGCGATCGCCGCGACCCACGAGACGAAGACGCCCGCCGTCGGGATGGAGGCCGCGATCACGACCAGCAGCACCAGCTTGACCGCCGAGAAGACGGTATTGCCGACGGGCACCCACAGCGCGCTGCGCAGGCCCGTCAGGACCCCGTCCTGGAGCGTGAGCAACGACCACGCCACCACTGCGAGTACGAACCCGAGGCCGTTCAGTGGGCCGCGCAGGAAGCTGTACGACGGGCCCCACAGGCCGAGCGTCGACAGGAAGACCAGCGCGGCCACCGCGACCACGACCGAGCTTCCGGCGTACGTCCGCAACACCAGCCGCCCGGTCCTGCGCCCCGCCACCGGGATGAAGCGCGCGAGCGCCCCGGTGAGCGTCAGCGCGGTCAGGCCGGCCAGCAGCTTCATCGCGGCGATCGCCGCCGAACCCTGGCCGACCGCGGACTCCGAGTAGTACCGGGCCGCGGCCAGCCAGAAGCTCAGGCCGAGGAGCGCGCTGATGCCCGTGTTGAGCATGAGCGCGTAGGCGTTGCGGAAGAGCGGATTGCCGCCGCCCTTCCCCGGCAGCCGCAAGCGGCGCCCGGACGACGGCTGGCGCGCCGTCGCCGGGCTCTCGGCCCGGTCGGTGGTGGTCGTGTCAGACACGGCTCCTGCTTACCTTCCGGCCGGCCGCTCGGACTCTGCGGACCACGGCGTACCCCTTGGTGAGCACCCGGTCCCCGGCGAAGTCACGGGCGATCGACCGACCCTCCACGAGTCGCTCGAACTCCTCGATACCGGTCTTGCGCTGTACGGTCACCCGCTCCAGGGCGTACGGCCCCTGGCACCGCGCCGCGAGCGCGTTCCCCACGGCGAGCGACTGCGCGAACCCGGCCTCGCGCACCGTGCGGCGCACGCGGCGGCTGGAGTAGCCGTACGGGTAGGCGAAGGAGACGGGCCGGGTCCCGAGCTCCTCCGTGACGATCTCGCGGCAGCGCAGCGTCTCGAACCACAGCTCGTCGTCCGGGAGTTGATCCATTTGCGGGTGGGTGTGGCTGTGGCCGCCGATCTCGGTTCCGGCGGCCGCCAGTTCCCGTACCTGGTCCCAGTCGAGCATGGTGTCGATGGCGCCCCCGCCGTCGTACGGGCCGCGCAGCCAGCCCGTCGAGACGAACAGGGTCGACGCGAAACCGTGCTTGGCGAGGGCGGGGAGGACGTGCCGGTGCACGCCCTCGTAACCGTCGTCGAAGGTGATCAGCACCGGCCGCTGGGGCAGCTTGGAGCCACCCCGCCAGGCCGCGCCGAGCTGCGCCGTGGTCAGCGGGGTGAAGCCGCGCTCGTCGAGCAGTTCCATCTGCTCGGCGAACGCCTCCGGGGAGACCGAGAGGCCGTACGCCGCCTTCGCGGGCCGGTGTCCCACCGCGTGGTACATCAGGATCGGTACCGCCGGTCCGGTCACCGCGTCTCACCTCGCACGGACGGTCTTTCGGAGGCCGGGCGCGGGCCGGGCACCGAAGCCGAAGCCGGAGTCGGAGCCGAAGCCAGGACCGGGACTGAGAACGCGCCCCCGCCCCTGCGCGCCCGGACGCTCCCGAGGACGTACCCGCCCGCCGCTGCCGCCACTCCGGCCACAATGGCCCCGGCCCGCCCCGCGCCGCCCGGCCGCCCGAGGGCCGCGTCGCGCAGCCCCCGGGCGACACCGGCCGGCAGGACGCGTGTCGTGTAGCGGCGTTCGGACTCAAGTCCCTTGTCCGCACCGACACTTCGCGCCACCAGTGCCTTCGACAATCCCTCGGCGTACGCCCGCGTACGGAAGTAGCCGAAGCGCTCCCGGACGGCCGGGACCTTGTGGTGGATCACCGAGCGGTCGTCGATCAGCAGCACCGCGTCCGGCAGCGCCTGGGTGAGCCTGATGCACAGCTCCGTCTCCTCGCAGCCCAGCGGCCGCTTGTCGCCGTCCCTGCCGATGCCGGTGGCGAAGCCGCCCGCCGCGTCGAACGCCGACCTGCGGAAGGAGGCGTTCCCTCCGAGGACGTTACGGACCCGGACCCGCCCCGGCGGCAGGCCCTTGTACGTACAGCCGACGACCCAGTCGAACTCCTCGGGGAACCAGTCCGGCCGGCGGCCGGACGCCCAGGCGGGCATGGTTCTGCCCCCGACGGCCATCACGCGGGGATCGGCGTACCCCTCGGCGAAGTACCGCAGCCAGTCGCGCTCGGCCACGGCGTCGTCGTCGAGGAAGGCGACGATCCCGCCGCGAGCCGCGGCGATGCCGGTGTTGCGGCCCGCGGAGAGGCCGCGGGGGCCCGCGTTGGCGAGCACCCGCACCTCCTGACGATCGTTCTTGTACTCCTTGCCGAGCCGCTCCAGCAGCGCCGGATTGTGGTCGACGACCAGCAGTGTCTCGGCGGCGGGCCGTGACTGGCGGCGCACCGAGTCGACCGCCGCGAGGATGTCCTCCCAGCGGTCCTCGGTGTACACACAGATCACCACCGAGATGTCCAGGTGGCTCAAGACACCTCTCCCCGGCTGGCGCCCGGCGCGAAGGCCGGCGGCCTGCGGCGTCCGGTGCGCCGCTTCCCCTGCTCCTTCAGGATCACTCTGAGGACGCGCAATCCGTCCCGCACGGCGCTGAGATTGCTCATGCCGTGGATGCGTACGTACTCGTGGCTGGGGATCTCCTGGACCCGCAGGCCGGCCTTGACGACCCGGATGTTCATCAGGGTCTCGACCTCGAAGCCCGTGCAGTCGAGGTCGATCTTGTCGAGGCAGTGCCGCCAGAAGGCGTTGTAGCCGTAGCACAGGTCCGTGTAGCGCGCGCCGAACTTGGCGTTGACCACGGCGCACAGCACCCGGTTCCCGAGCTTGCGGATCGGCGTCATGTCGTCCGTGCCGCCGCCGTTGGCGAAGCGCGAGCCCTTGGCGAAATCGGCCCCCGAGACGAGCGCAGACACGTAACTGACGATCTCATGACCGTCGGCCGATCCGTCCGCGTCGACCATCACGATGATCTCGCCGGTGCAGGCGGCGAATCCGCTGATCAGTGCGTCGCCCTTGCCTTTTCCGCGCTGCTTGACGACCTTGATTCCCGGCCAGAGATCACGGGCCACCTGGACGGTGTCGTCGGTCGAATTCCCGTCGACCAGGATCACTTCGTGGATCCACGCGGGAAGGGTCTTGAAGACGTACGGGAGATTCTCCGCCTCATTCATGGCGGGGATCACGACACTCACCGGCGGTGCTATGGCGAGATGTGAAGAGATCGGCCGGTAAGCGTGGCCGACGTGGCCGGATATTAACGGATCTTGCCCCTCGATCGCAGGGCGGAGGAATGAGCTCATGAGTCTTTTCCCTCTCCACCGGTGGACCGCCCGCCCCCGGGCGGTCCGGATGAGTTTCCGGTTCGAAAGGGGGGTTCTCACCCTGCCCATGACGGCATGTCACTCCGTACGGACGGGCGAGCTGGCACAGCTTTCCCGCGCGGCACGCGACTCGGCACAGTACTGATCGCCGAGCACGACCCCCCTACCGCGCCCCGCACCGGGCCCCATCGCGACGCTTGAGCCCTCCCCTAGAGCCGCTTTGCATGATGAACCGTTGCGGGTGGATGTACGACGGTATTGATGATTGGGACTGTATGGCAAGACCTGGAACGTGGCCTCGCTTTTTTGCGCCTTTGGTATTGCATGGACGGTCACATACGGAACCGTCCCGATCGGAATTCGCCGATCCGCTTGAGTAGTCTGTCCGCCGGTTCGAACAATTCCGGCCGTTCGACGACCGTATTGCGCAATGCCCGGACCGGAGCGCGGTGCGCCCAGTGTCCGAGTGCGACGGGATGACGTCGCATCATCCACCCCTCCGACACCATGATTTCGCGGGTCTTGAGGGAGTCTTTGTACTGTTTCTGGCCGCGGCCGAGATCGATGTACGCGATACCGTCGGCGGCGGCGGCCTCAGCGATACGCAGGTGCATGAGCAGGCCGGGAGAGAATTTCGCGAACTCCGGATCATAGGCCGGAAACCAGCAGCTGATGATCCTTTCCGAACGCGGCCCGAAATGCGCCGCGACGGGCTTGCCGTCCGCGTAGAGCACCGACAGTAGGCCGCTGAAGGATTCCGTCCGGGTGTGGAACAGATGCTCCACGAGCCCGGTGATCCACGGCTGGGTGAAACGGTCGCTGCGCCCGGTCCTGCGGTACTGCGCGGACTTCCAGCGCATCAGCGTCCGCAGCGCCGCCGGGTCGCGCTCGTCGTGCACGTAACTCAGCTCGCCGACCGAGCGGGTCAGCCTGCGCTCCTTGGCGAGCGTCGACTTGAGGAACTTCGGCGAGTTCTTCCGCAGGTGGGCGAGGTATGCGTCGTAACCGTCCTGGGTGTCGATCACGGGTGAGGCGAACGACCCGGTGACGCCGGGGTCGAACGGCCCCTGCGCCTGCCCCTGCGTCAGATGATCGAACTCCCACACCGCGAGCTCGCACGCCCGCAGCAACTCCCGCGCGTCCCACTCGAAGCCCGGTCTGTGCACCAGACCCTGACTGTCGGAGACGCCGAGACCGATGGCCCGGCCGACGCCGGTGGCGGATCTCTGATGCGGGAAGAACGCCGCGGGCTCACCGCCTTCGCGTACGACCGCGATCCGCACCCCGCGCCGGTACCGGCCGAGGGCCAGCGTGAACTCGGGGGAGAGGAAAGGGTTCGCCAGCTCTGGCGCCCCGTGCAGGTGGGCCTTGGACTGCATGGCGGTCCAGGCCGTTCGGTCGGCGGCGCTGAGCTCGCCGGGGTGGAGCACGCTGGTGTCGGTCATGTCAGGGGGCCTGCCTTCTCGCCGTAGGGCCGCCGGGGCGCCGTACCAGCGCCAAGAGGAAGAGCAGGGCGCTGATTCCGGCGATCGCCGCGACCCCGCCCCTGATCGACCAGGTCTGCGTGGCCAGCATCGCCTGGGCCACCAGCAGGTTGAGCGCGACGGCTCCCGCCGCCGATGCCACCAGGCGGCCCAATGGCTCCAGGCCCCGAAGGCCGGCGGCCACGGCGCAGGCCGGCGCCACGATCAGGAAGAAGAGAGTGAACGGCGCGCGAAGTGGCGACGCTAGGTCCGCGAGCGCCAGTACGGCGCCGACCCCCGACACGGCGAGTGCCGCGCCCGCGAGAACGGGCGGCGAATCCGTGACAACTGCCGATGGCTTGTTACCGATGGTCTGCATTGGCGACTTTGCCCCCTGAAGCGCCGGATGCCGGGCTTCAATGTCGCGCAGCCCACTCGGGCGCGTCAAGGACGCGGAGAGGTGTGAGGAAGATCCCAGGGGAAAGTTCTTGGCATGGACACTTCCGGTGATGTATGGGGACTGCTACGAAAGTTGAGGCGGAATTCCTGCTAAGGGAGGTTCCATGAAACTGTCCCGAATCGCGGCATTCTCATCCTCACTCCTGCTCACCGCGGCCCTCGCCCTCACCGGGGCGAGCGCGGCGCAAGCAGCCCAACAGGCCGAATCCCCGGACTATGTGGCCCTCGGCGACTCCTATTCCTCGGGAGTCGGCGCCGGCAGCTACGACAGCGCGAGCGGCAACTGCAAGCGCAGCGCGCGTGCCTACCCGGTCCTCTGGGCGGCGTCCCATTCACCCTCGACGTTCGAGTTCACCGCTTGTGCCGGCGCTCGTACGGGTGATGTGACAGCCGGTCAGCTTGCCCCGCTCAACGCCTCCACCGACCTCGTCTCCCTCACCGTCGGCGGCAACGACGCCGGCTTCGCGGACGTCATGACGACGTGCGTCACCCAGTCCGAGTCCGCGTGCCTCGCCCGGATCGCTCAAGCCCGCGCCTACGTCGACACCACCCTGCCCGGCAAGCTCGACTCCGTGTACACGGCGATCAGAGCGAAGGCCACCACGGCGCACGTCGTCGTACTCGGCTACCCCCGCTTCTACAAGCTCGGCGGCGGCTGCATCGCCGGGCTGACCGAGAGAGAGCGCGCCGCGATCAACGACGCCTCCGACTACCTCAACACCGCCACCGCCAAGCGCGCGGCGGACCACGGCTACACCTTCGCGGAGGTCACTCCGGCCTTCACCGGCCACGAGATCTGCTCGTCGGCGCCGTGGCTGCACAGCGTGAAGTGGACCAACATCGGCGAGTCGTACCACCCGACCGCGGCAGGCCAGTCGGGCGGATACCTGCCCGTCTTCACCTCTGCTGCCTGATCTGCGCGGCCGCCGGACTCCCGGCGGTGTAGGAGGCCCCGTCCGTCGGGGTCTCCTGCTCGCAGGTCACCGAGAACGCCACGGAGTTGGACGTGGCCGCCACCGGGCTCCTGACCTCCACGCTGATCTCGTCGTGGTGGGTGCTGTCCTCCTTGTACGTCAGCTCGGTGTGGTTCACCTGCTTCGACTTCTCCTCGCCCGCGCCGAAACTCAGCGTCCTCCACCCGGAGTCGGAGGACTCACCGCTGCCGGTCACCCACCGGTAGCCGACCTCGGCGGGGACGCGCCCCACCGTGAAGGTCGCGGTGAACGACGGCGCCTGGCCCTCGGGCGGCGGACAGGTGCCGGAGTAACTGCCGGTCACCGTCGTGACGGTGACCTTCACGGACTGGTGCGGCGGGGTGGCCGTACCCCCGTTGCCGCCACCGTTGGTCCCGGTCCCGCCGGTGTCGCCGCCGCCGTTCCCGGTCGTGCCCGTGCCCGTATCCCCGCCGGTGGAGCCGCCGGTGCCGGCGCCGCCGTCCGTCCCGCCGCCGTTCTTGCCGCCACTGTCGCTGCCACTGTCACCGCCTCCGCCGGAAGCGGAGTCGGTGCCGCCCCCGTCGTCGCCGGTCGCGCCGGACGAGGTGCCGCCCGAAGCCGTCCCCGGGTCCTTGGCGTTGGCGTTCACCAGCGCCCACGTGATGCCCCCCACGGCGAGCAGCAGCGCGACCACCCCCGCCACCAGCACCACGACACCGCGCCGGGGCCGGTCCTGCGTCGTGGTGGAGGTCGTCGCGCTGGGGAGGGGCTGAGGAGCAGGGGGAGGAGTGTGGCTGCCGTACGGCGAAGGCACCGCGACCGGCGTGGAGCCCGTGATGGTCGGACTGTACGGACCGGACGCGACCGGCACGGCCCCGGTACGCGGCGGCGTACCCCCGGATTCCACGATCCGCAGCAGACGCTCCGCCTCCCCGGCGGACATCCGCTCGGCCGGCTCCTTGCGCAACAGTCCCTCGATCACCGGCGCCAGCGCGCCCGCCCGCGCCGGGCGCGGCAGCTCCTCGTCGACCACCGCGCGCAGGGTGGACAGCGGCGTGTCCTGACGGAACGGCGAGTTGCCCTCGACCGCGGCGTACAGCAGCACCCCGAGCGACCACAGATCCGACTCCGGCCCCGGCGTACGCCCCATCGCCCGCTCCGGCGCCAGGAATTCGGGCGACCCGATCAGCTCGCCGGTCATCGTGAGCGCCGAGGTTCCCTCGACCATCGCGATGCCGAAGTCCGTCAGTACGACGCGGCCGTCATTGGCGATCAGTACATTGCCGGGCTTCACGTCGCGGTGCAGTACGCCCGCCTCGTGCGCCGCGCGCAGGGCCGCCAGGACCTCGGTGCCGATCCGGGCGGCACGCTGCGGGCTCAGCGGACCCTCCCCGTCCAGTACGTCGGAGAGCGACAGCCCGCGCACCAGCTCCATCACGATCCACGGGCGGCCCTCCTCGGTGGCCACGTCGTACACGGTGATCACATTGCGGTGCGAGATACGGGCGGCCGCCCACGCCTCGCGCTCCAGCCGCGCGTACAGCCGCTGTCCGTCCGTGGCGCCGAGCCCGGACGGCGCCCGGACCTCCTTGACCGCGACCTCGCGGCCCAGGACGTCGTCGCGGGCGCGCCACACGACGCCCATGCCGCCCTCACCCAGGGGTGCCAGCAGGCGGTAACGGCCCGCGATCACCCGCTGCTCATTGCCCGGCTGTTCGCTCACTGGCGAGCCTCCTGTCCGCAGCAGAGCGGCATCACGGAAGAAACCACTCAAAGTTAGCTCAACTCCGGCCTGCTGGAGCCTCCTTGAACAGCAATCCGCCCGCCCGGCGGTCCTTCGCGCGTAAACTGTCCAACTCACCCTGGAATCAGTCGTATTCGGAGAGTAATCGTCACGTGGTCGTCAACCCCCGTACTGGGGTGGTGAATCACACCGGCGGGATACACGAGTGTCTCGACGGGGCGATAGGGTTAACCTGCCCGGGCCGGGTGCCCTCGTACGGGTGGGGAGTGACATGGAACAGATAACGGTGCGCAGCAGGCCTCGAGTGCCTGCGATCACATGCGGGAGCAGTGCGACCAGCTCGCGCCTCGACCGCCATCTCGCGGTGCTCGGCGGACCAGCCGTGCCGCTCGGTGAGACGGCTGAGGCGACCCTGTTGATGCGCGAGCTCACGTCACGTGATGTGGCGCACTCGCGGGCGAGCAGGAGCGGGCGCGTCTCGCTCTTCGCCCCGCTGCGGCGACTGCGTCGATCGCTCTTCGGCAGCCGCCACTGACGCGGCGGATCAGCAGTGCGACCGCGCTCAGGCGATCACACCGTCCCGGCGCAGCGCTGATATCTGTACGTCCGTCATCCCCAGGCCGTGCAGCAGCGCGTCGGTGTGCTCGCCGAGTGCGGGAACCGGACCCATCAGCGGGTCCGCTCCACCCGGCATAGTGATCGGCGGCAGCATCGCCCGCAGGGGCCCCGCCGGTGAATCAATCTCACGCCAGCGGCCGCGCGCCGCCAGTTGCGGATGCGCCGCCACGTCGGCCACCGTGTTCAGCCGGGCGCAGGCGATACCGGCCGCCTCCAGCGCCGCGATCGCCTCCGGCGCACTCATCACTCCCAGCGCCTCCGCGACCACCGCGTCGGTCTTGACCCGGTTGCCCGTCCGGGCGGTGTTCGTGGCGAAGGCGGGATCGTCCGCCAGTTCCGGACGCCGGAGCACCTGCTCGGCGAGGCGCCGCCACTCCCGGTCGTTCTGCACCGACAGCAGCACCTGACCGCCGTCCGCCGTCGGGTAGGCGTTGTACGGCGAGATGACGGCGTGCGCGACGCCGGTGCGCGCCGGGGCCTCACCTCCATGCATCCCGTGGTGCAGGGGATGCCCCATCCACTCACCGAGTGCCTCCAGCATGGACACCTCGATCGGCCCGCCGAGCCCGGTCGTCGCGCGCCGCAGCAGGGCGGCCAGGACCCCGGAGAACGCGTACATCGCCGCGGCGATGTCGGCCGCCGGAATGCCCGCCTTGACCGGCTGCTCAGGCGTGCCGGTGACCGACACGAGCCCCGCCTCGCACTGGACGAGCATGTCGTACGCCCGCTTGTCGGCGTACGGCCCGTCGGCGCCGTAACCCGAGATGTCGACGGCGACCAGCCGCGGGTGCGCGGCGCACAGGGTGGCGGCGTCGAGCCCTAGCCGTGCTGCCGCCCCGTTGGCGAGGTTCTGCATGAACACATCGGCCCCGGCGATGAGTTCCCGTACCGCGTCCAGACCACGCGAGTCCTTCAGATCCACCGCGAACGACTCCTTGCCGCGGTTGCACCACACGAAGTGCGAGGCGAGGCCGCGCGCGGCGGTGTCGTAGCCACGGGCGAAGTCGCCGCCGTCCGGTCGCTCGATCTTGATGACGCGGGCACCGAGGTCGGCGAGCTGGCGGGTGGCGAACGGCGCCGAAACGGCCTGTTCGACGGCGACGACGGTGATGCCGTCGAGGGGGAGAGGCAGGGGCTGAGTGCTCATGCCCCACTGACTATCGTGTACGTCACACCTTTGTCACCCGGACATGTTGGCGGAGAACCCGTTCACTTTCCGCCGTTCGCGTACTTGCGGACGGCGAGCGGCCCGAAGACTGCGGGCCAGGGCGCCGGGGCCGGTGCTACAGCAGCGCGAACTGCCCCTCCGGGCCCTCCTCCCGGTGATCCAGGACCGACGCCGGGCGCCGCACCGCATCCGGCACCGGGAGTACGCCCGCCTCCGTCAGCTCCGCCCGGCTGATCCGCCTCCCGCCCCGCAGCTCCCCCCGGCCCGCGTCGAGCTCGGCCAGCAGCGCCAGCACCGTGATCAGCTCCAGCAGGTCGGACGTCCACTCCTGCGGCCACGCCGAAGGGCGGATCGCCTCCAGGGTCCCCGGCTCACCCCGTGCCGTACGCCGCTCGAACCACAGATCCAGCACCCGCACCCCGCCCACATGGAAGTCCCATGCCGCGGCCGGTACGGGCGAAACGCGACCCTCCCCGACGTGCAGAACCTCCTCCTCCGCGTCGTATCGCAGCACCGAAGGCCACGCCGGGACGGCGGCCCGGACATAAGGGCGGCGGCCGCCCGGCAGCCTGGGGCGCTCCCCACCCCGCGCACCCCGCACCTGCACCACAGTCATCCGGCGGCCCAGCTCCACGCCCGCAGCCCAGACGTCCGGCCCCACCGGCAGCGGAACCACCGCGCCCGACGGTGAGGGCTCGGCAGCCGCGACCGCCCACGCCAGTACGTCCCCGGCAGCGACCTCGTGTCCGTAACGGTCGCTGAGCAGCGCCCGCAGCCCCGGCGCCAGATTCGGTTCGCGGCCGCCGGGGCGGCGGTGCAGCGGCCGGATGCGACCGGGGCGGCCGGCGGGGGAGCGGCCGTCCGGGAGCAGGGCGCTGACCAGCAACGCCGGCCCGGCGGCGGCCCCGGGTACGTACGCCTGCTCCACGGCGAAGAGCTGGTCCGAATCGTCGGCCACCCGCCACAGCTCCGGCCGGGCCGCGTCGATCAGCCGGTGGTCCGGGATCAGCCACTGTTCGTCGAAGGGGCCGTGGAGGATCCGGACCGGCTCCGGGCAGGGGCCGGTCTCTCGTACGAGGCGGCCCGTGCCCGTCGACCGCCCGGGCAGCGCGGCCACCGAAGTGCGTGTCGTACGCGCCCGGGTGGCCCCGAACAGCGCCTCGCGGTCGGCCCCCTCGGCCCGTACAAGCGCGTCCCAACGGGCCCGCAGCGTACGTCTGTCCGGCGCCAGCACCCAGCCCCGCCCCAGCCGCAGCGGCGCCACCGACCAGGGCATCAGTTCGTCAAGCAGCGGGGAGTCCGGGGCAATCATGCGGGCATCGTAGCCACGCCACCCGACCGCAAGTCAGTGCGCGTCCACCGTCACCGAGAAGGAGAAGCGGTCGCCCCGGTAGCGGATGCGCGCCACGTCCACGACCCGCCCCTCCCGGTCGTACGTCACACCCGTGTAGTGCAGGATCGGGCTGAGCAGCGGCACCTTCAACAGGTCCGCCGTCGCCGGATCGGCCAGCCGCGCCTCGACCGTGTCCGTGATCTTGCTGATGCGTACGCCCACCACGTCCCGCAGCACCTTCGTCATCGGCCAGCGTTCGAGATCGGCCACGTCGAGACCGGCGGCGACATCCGACCGAACCGCGTTCTCGGCCCAGTTCGTCGGCTCCCCGCTCTCGCCGTCGCAGCGCAGCCGTTTGTAGGTGACGACCTCTTCCTCGTCCGGGAAGTACTCGACGAGTTCGCCGGGAACGGGCGTCGGCCCGTGCCCGAGGATCGTCGTCAGCTCCCCGGACTGCTGGGCCACGATCGCGTCGATCGAGCCGAGCAGCCGGCGCGGCGCACCGCGCCTGGCGCCCGGCTCGATGAACGTGCCGCGCCGCCGGTGCCTGCTGATCAGGCCCTCCGCCTCCAGCTCCTTGAGGGCCTGGCGCATGGTGAGCACGCTCACGCCGTAGTGCGTGGCGAGCTGCTCCTCGGTGGGCAGCCGCAGCGAGGCGTCGGGCGTGCGGCCCAGTATGGAAGCGCGCAGGGACTGCGAGACCTGGTACCAGAGCGGGAGCTTCCGGTTCAGGACCAGCGAGTCGGGGGCGAATGCGGTCACGGTTTCATTTCTCCGTCGGCACGGTACGACGTACGTACTACTACGACCTGAAGTGGCGTTGCAGACCATGCCACACGTCGTCGTACGCCGGCTGCAGGTGGTCGGCGGACGCCGCCTGAGCGGTCGCCGTGACAGGCCAGCGCGTCTCGAACATGAAGGCAAGACCGTCGTCGATCTTCTGCGGCTTCAGCTCGGCGGCGCTCGCCCGGTCGAAGGTCTCACGGTCGGGCCCGTGCGCCGACATCATGTTGTGGAGCGAGCCGCCACCCGGCACGAAGCCTTCGGCCTTCGCGTCGTACGCGCCCTCGATCAGGCCCATGTACTCGCTCATCACATTGCGGTGGAAGTACGGCGGCCGGAAGGTGTCCTCGCCGACCAGCCAGCGCGGCGCGAAGACGACGAAGTCGACGCCCGCCAGCCCCGGGGTGTCGGACGGCGACGTAAGGACGGTGAAGATCGACGGGTCGGGGTGGTCGTAGCTGATGCTGCCGATGACGTTGAAGCGGTGCAGGTCGTAGACGTACGGGACGTGATTGCCGTGCCAGGCGACGACGTCGAGGGGCGAGTGGTCGTACGTCGCCGACCAGAGGTTGCCGCAGAACTTGTTCACCACCTCCACCGGGCCCGCGTCCTCGTACGCCGCTACCGGAGCGAGGAAGTCGCGGGCGTTGGCGAGGCCGTTCGCGCCGATCGGGCCGAGGTCGGGGAGCTGGAACGGCTGGCCGTAGTTCTCGCAGACGTAACCGCGAGCCGTCTCGTCCAGCAGCTCCACGCGGAAGCGCACTCCGCGCGGGATCAGCGCGATGTGGCCGGGATCGCAGCGCAGCAGGCCGAACTCGGTGCGCAGCAGCAGGCCGCCGCGCTCCGGAACGATCAGCAGCTCGCCGTCGGAGTCGCTGAACACGCGGTCCGTCATGGAGGAGTTGGCGTGGTAGAGGTGAATCGCCATGCCGGTGCGCTGGGTCGTGTCGCCGTTGCCGCCGACCGTCCACAGGCCGGCCAGGAAGTCGGTGCCGGGCGAAGGCTCGGGCAGCGGGTTCCAGCGCAGCCGGTTCGGGTCGGGGACGGTCTCCGTGAAGGGCGCGCTGCGCAGGTTGCCGTTGTCGGTGCGTACGAACGCGGGGTGCGCGGCCGACGGCCTGATCCGGTACAGCCACGAGCGCCGGTTGTGGGCGCGCGGCTCAGTAAAGGCTGAGCCGCTCAGCTGCTCGGCGTACAGGCCGAGCGGGGCGCGCTGGGGTGAATTGCGGCCGTGCGGCAAGGCGCCGGGGACGGCCTCCGAGCTGTGTTCGTTGCCGAAGCCAGAGGAGTGGGCCAGTCCCTCAGCCGTTTTCCTCGCCTGCTCGATGCCGTTCATCGTCCGCTCCCGGGGTGCCGAAGGAATCCTATGGTTGACAGTAGGATTCGCAGAGCCGCCCGTCAACGGGTGTCATACCCGCCGGAACGGTCGGCATCATGGATCCCGTGCCCCCGACGAACTCACTCCGCCGAGCCCCCGTGCAACAGCGCAGCGCCGAGCGGCTCGCCCGGATACTGGACGCCTGCGCCCAACTCCTGGACGAAACCGGCTACGAGCGGCTGAGTACGCGGGCGGTCGCCGCCCGCGCGGGCGTGCCCATCGGCTCCGTCTACCGCTTCTTCGGCAACAAGCGCGCCATGGCCGACGCCCTGGCCCAGCGCAACCTCGACCGTTACGCCGAGCGGATCAGTGGCCGCATCGCCGCGATGCCGGGTGAGGACTGGCGCGGCGCCATCGACGCCGTACTCGACGAGTACATCGCCATGAAGCGGACCGTCCCCGGCTTCCGCCTCGTCGACTTCGGCGTCCAGATCCCGCTGGGTGTCCGGGCGGGCGACCCCGGCGACGCCGACATCAATTACCGCGTCACCGACCGCCTGACCGACCTCCTCTCTGCCCACCTCGGCCGCACCCCGGACGCGGCCCTGCGCCGGACGGTCCTGGTCGCCGTAGAGGCGGCCGACGCGGTGCTCCAGCTCGCCTTCCGCGTGCGGCCGTCGGGGGGCCCGGACCTCATCACCGAAACGCGCGCCGTGCTGCACGCGTATCTGGCCCGGACACTCGACTGATCCTCTTCGCCCGGGCCTCCCCATCATGCCTACCGGTCGGTATGCTCGGCCGTGCTCGCGCGTCACCGCCGCCGTCGCCGCCGCCCGCTGGAGGGCTCATGTCCGAACCCCGCACCGCCCTGCGTATCTGTCCCCTCTGTGAAGCCACCTGCGGTCTGACCCTCACCATCGAGGGCACCCAGGTGACCGGCGCGCGCGGTGACCGTGACGACATATTCAGTCAGGGGTTCATCTGCCCCAAGGGCGCCTCCTTCGCAGAGGTCGACGGCGACCCCGACCGGCTGACCGGGCCCCTCGTCCGTAAGGACGGCGTCCTCCAGGAAGCGACCTGGGCCGAGGCCTTCGACCTCGTCGCCGCCCGGATCCAGCCGATGGTCGCCGAGCACGGGCCCAACTCCGTCGGCGTCGTACTCGGCAACCCCAACGTCCACACCATGGCCGGCGCCCTCTACCCGCCCGTCCTCCTCTCCCTCCTGCGCACCCGCAGCCTCTTCACCGCCAGCACCGTCGACCAGATGCCCAAGCACGTCTCCAGCGGGCTTCTCTTCGGCGACCCGTTTGCCATCCCGGTGCCCGACCTGGACCGTACGGACCACCTCCTGCTCCTCGGCGCCAACCCGCTGGATTCCAACGGCAGCCTCTGCACCGCCCCCGACTTCCCCGGCAAGCTCAAGGCGCTGCGCCGCCGCGGCGGCACGCTCGTCGTCGTCGATCCGCGCCGCACGCGCACCGCGAAGCTCGCCGACCGGCACGTCCCCATCAGGCCCGGTACGGACGCGCTGCTGCTGGCCGCGCTCGCCCAGGTTCTCTTCGAGGAGAAGCTGGCGGACCCGGGCGTACTGGAGGAGTACGTCGACGGGCTGGCCGAAGTCCGGGACGTCGTACGGGACTTCACGCCGGAGGCCGTCGCTGCCGCCTGCGACATCCCCGCCGACGAGATCCGCCTGCTGGCCCGTGGCCTCGCCGCCGCGCCGACCGCCGCGGTGTACGGCCGGGTCGGCAGCTCCACCGTCGAGTTCGGCACCCTGGCCAACTGGCTCGTCGACGTACTGAACATCCTCACCGGCAACCTCGACCGCCCCGGCGGCGCCCTCTTCCCGCTCTCCGCCACCGTTCCCGCGCCGCGCCCCGCCGGCCCCGGCAAGGGATTCGCGCTCGCCCGCTGGAGGAGCCGGGTCAGTGGCCACCCGGAGGCCAAGGGTGAACTGCCGCTGTCCGCGCTCGCCGAGGAGATCGACACCCCGGGGGAGGGGCGGGTGCGTGCGGTCATCGCCATCGCCGCCAACCCCGTGCTCTCCGCGCCCGACGGGCTCCGCCTCGACCGCGCCCTGAGCGAGCACCTCGACTTCATGGTCAGCGTCGATCCGTACCTCAACGAGACTTCGCGCCACGCCGACGTCGTGCTGCCCCCGCCGCCGCCGTCCCAGAGCGCGCACTTCGACTTCGCCTTCAACGGCTTCGCCGTTCACAACCAGGCGCGTTACAGTCCGGCCGCCGTCCCCCTGGAGGACGGACGGATGGACGAGAGTGAGATCCACGCCCGGCTGATCCTCGCGGTGAGTGGCATGCACGGCGCCGATCCGGCGTCCGTCGACGACCTCGTCATCGAGCGCGCCCTCACCAAGGCGGTCGCCGAACCGCACTCGCCCGTCCACGGCGGCGATCCCAAGCAGCTCGCCGCCGTACTCACCGGGCGCACCGGACCCGAGCGTCGCCTGGACATGATGCTGCGCCTCGGCCCGTACGACCTGGTCCTCGCCGACCTGCTCGCGCAGCCGCACGGCGTCGACCTCGGCCCGCTCACGTCCCGCCTTGCGCAGGTGCTGAAAACCCGCAGCGGAAAGGTCGAGTTGCTGCCGCAGCCCATCGCCGCCGACCTGCCGCGGCTGCGGCGCGCGCTGGACGAACGGCCCGCCGCCCTCGTGCTCGTGGGCCGCCGCCACCTGCGCTCCAACAACAGCTGGCTGCACAACATCCCTTCGCTCAACGGCGGCAGCAACCGCTGCACCATCCAGGTCCACCCCGACGACGCGGCCCGGCTCGGTCTCACCGACGGCGAGGACGCCCGTATCGCCGCGGAGGGAGGGGAGCTGAAGGTTGTGGTGGAGGTGACGGACGCGGTACGCGCCGGAGTGGTGAGCCTCCCGCACGGCTGGGGGCACGACCGCGAAGGCGTCCGGATGGGGGTGGCCGCGGCCACTCCCGGCGTCAACGTCAACCAGTTGCTCGACGGGAGCCGGCTCGACCCGCTGTCGGGCACAGCCGTGCTCAACGGATTCCCCGTCGAGGTAACACCCATATCGTGACCTGGGGTTTTGCGCTTATTGCTCGCGTGTCAACATCTTGTTAACGCGTCGGAGGGCGACCTAACGTCATCGAACCGCCTGGTCTGGTGGGAGTTCAAGGGCGAACGTTAGGTACCCCAAATGCTGACAATCCTCGGATTCGTCATGATCGCGACCTTCCTGGTCCTGATCATGATGAAGAAGATGTCGCCGATCGCGGCGCTCGTGCTGATCCCGGCACTGTTCTGTGTGCTCGTCGGACAGGGCGCCAAGCTCGGCGACTACGTCCTCGAAGGTGTGGGCAATCTCGCGCCGACCGCCGCGATGCTGATGTTCGCCATCGTGTACTTCGGCGTGATGATCGACGTGGGTCTCTTTGACCCGATCGTGCGCGGCATCCTGCGCTTCTGCAAGGCGGACCCGCTGCGGATCGTGGTCGGGACGGCCGTGCTCGCCGCGATCGTCTCGCTCGACGGCGACGGCTCGACCACCTTCATGATCACGGTCTCGGCGATGTATCCGCTGTACAAGCGGCTCGGGATGAGCCTGGTCGTGATGACCGGCGTCGCCGCCACCGCGAACGGCGTCATGAACACGCTGCCGTGGGGCGGGCCGACCGCCCGCGCCGCCACCGCGCTGAAGCTGGACGCGGCGGACATCTTCGTGCCGATGATCCCGGCGCTGGCCGTGGGCCTGCTCTTCGTCTTCGTGCTGGCGTACGTACTGGGCCGGCGGGAGCGCAAGCGGCTCGGGTATCTCACCCTGGACGAGGCGGTCGAGGCGGAGGCCGAGGTCCTCGTCACGGCGGGTGGCGGTGGCGTCGGCGGTGGCACTGAGCCGCGCAAGAGTGTGGGTGGCGGCGCTGATGCCGACGCCGATGCCGGTCCGGCGTACAACGCTGACGGGGGAGGGTTCCAGGGCCTCGACCCGAACCGCGCGACCCTTCGTCCGAAGCTCTACTGGTTCAACGCCGGGCTCACCGTCGCGCTGCTCGCCGCCATGATCATGGAGCTGCTGCCGATCCCGGTGCTGTTCCTCCTCGGCGCGGCGCTCGCCCTCACGGTCAACTACCCGAAGATGACCGACCAGAAGGCCCGTATCGCCGCCCACGCGGACAACGTCCTCAACGTCGCCGGCATGGTCTTCGCGGCCGCCGTCTTCACCGGCGTCCTCACCGGCACCGGCATGGTCAAGCACATGGCGGACTGGCTCGTCGGCGCGATCCCCGAGGGCATGGGCCCGCACATGGCGATCGTCACCGGCCTCCTGAGCCTCCCGCTGACGTACTTCATGTCCAACGACGGCTTCTACTTCGGTGTCCTGCCGGTGCTGGCGGAAGCCGGCGCGGCGCACGGTGTGTCGTCGCTGGAGATCGCCCGCGCGTCGCTCGTCGGGCAGGCCCTCCACATGTCGAGCCCGCTCGTGCCCGCCGTGTACGTCCTGGTCGGCATGGCCAAGGTGGAGTTCGGCGACCACACGAAGTTCACCGTGAAGTGGGCCGCGCTCACGTCGCTGGTGGTGCTCGCCGCCGGAATCGCCTTCGGCATCATCTGATGATGCCGGGCAGGGGCTGGCTGGTGCGCCTCGTCATCGCCTTCGGCTTCGCGCAGGCGGCGGTGTCGATGGCGCGCCCGGCTGTTTCCTACCGGGCCCTCGCCCTGGGCGCGGACGAGCGCGCGGTCGGTGTGATCGCGGGCGTGTACGCGCTGCTTCCCCTGTTCGCCGCCGTACCGCTGGGGCGCCGGACGGACCACGGGCGGTGTGCACCCCTGTTGCCCGCGGGTGTTGTCCTGATCGCCGCCGGGTGCGCCCTCAGCGGTACGGCGAACTCCCTTGCGGCGATGGCCGCGTGGAGCGGGGTGATGGGTCTCGGACACCTCTGCTTCGTCATCGGCGCCCAGTCCATCGTCGCCCGGCAGTCCGCGCCGGCCGAACAGGACCGTAACTTCGGCCACTTCACCATCGGGGCGTCCCTGGGCCAGCTCGTCGGACCGGTCGCGGCAGGCCTGTTGGTCTCCGGCCACAACGGTGCGATGGCCCGTACCAGTGCCCTCGCCCTGGTCGTTTCGGCGGGCGTCGCGGCGGTGTCGTTCGGCTCGCTCTGGCGGATCGAGCACCGGGCGGAGCGTGCGGTGCGTTCGGCGGGCGTGGCGAAGGTTCCGGTTCACCGCATCCTGCGGACGCGGGGCGTGCCGGCCGGGATTTTCATCAGCCTTGCCGTGCTCTCCGCGACGGACGTCCTCACGGCGTACTTGCCGGTCATCGGCGAGCACCGGGGGATCGCCCCATCGGTCGTCGGCCTGCTGCTGAGCCTGCGGGCCGCGGCGACGATCGCCTGTCGGCTGGTGATGACGCCGATGATCCGGGTGCTCGGCCGTACGACCCTGATGACCGTCACGTGTCTTGTGGCCGGGGTGCTGTGCGCCGGGATCGCGCTCCCGGTGCCGGTGTGGGCGCTCGCGGTGATGCTGGCCGTGCTCGGCTTCTGCCTCGGCGTGGGCCAGCCGCTGTCGATGACGACGGTGGTTCAGGCGGCGCCGCCGGAGGCGCGTTCGACGGCGCTCGCACTGCGCCTGACCGGCAACCGCCTGGGTCAGGTCGCGGCGCCGGCGTCGGCGGGCCTGGTGGCCGGAGTGGCGGGCACGGCGGCGCCGTTCGCGATGCTGGGGGTGCTGCTGCTGGGAGCGTCGGCGCTGGCGCTGCGGGATCGGGGGCGCGGGGGCGGTTCGAGGCGGGGTGGCGCTTCGAGGCGTGGTGGCGCTTCGACGCGGGCGGCGGGCGGCTGCGCCGCGTCACGCGGGACTCGCCGGACGCGGACGAAGTCGCCGTAGGCCGGTGCCCGGACGCCCTTCGGGCGTGTCCTCAATCGCCGTACGGGTTGGATTTTTGTCCGCTCAGCGGCACCATCCAGCCCCTCCGGCGATTGAGGAGCGGGGTCTGGGGCGGAGCCCCGGAAAGCCCCGCAGGGCACCCGTTCGCTCCGGCGGCGGACACGCACTGTGGGCCAGTCAGGTCATATCTGATGCCTTCTCAGCGATTCGACGCTTCTTCGCGCCCGATATGTGACATCTAATCAGGCGATCGAGTGATCAGTACGACAATCATCTCGGCTTGAAGGAGCCCGCATGACCACCACGACATCTCCTCGCTCCCACGGTGTCCGCTCGGGCACGGCAGCCCTCGCCACGCTGGCCCTCGCAGGGGTGTCCCTGTGGGGCGCGTCGGCGGCGTTCGCCGTGGAGGGCGACAGCGGTGAAATCAAGATCCACAAGTCCGGAACCCGCGCCGCCGACACCAACGACCACTACGAGGTCTGTACGTTCAAGCTGTCCGCGTCCAACTTCGAATCGGTGAAGCTGGTCAACTGGACGGTCACTCCCCCGCAGCCGAAGACCCCCGTCGAGCCCATCCTGTCGGGAGGTCTCGTCATCATGAACGGCAAGGGGACCACCGCGGACTACTCGCTCCCGGACGGTCACTACCAGCTCAGCTGGACCTTCCCGGGCGGTGTCCCGAAGCAGAAGATCTTCAAGGTCAACTGCGCGAAGAAGCAGGACGACAAGCCCGCTCCGCGCGGCGCTGTCCCCGCGGGTGGCGGCGGGGCCGCGGACATCGGTACCGGCACGGGCACGGGCGCCGAGACCGACGACGGCTCGTCGGCAAGCTTGGCGCCCGCCCTGGTCGCGGGTGCTGCGGGAGTGGCCGGGCTGATCTTCGTCCGTCGGGCCCGCCGCCGCGCAAATGGCGCCGCGTAACACCCGCTACCGCCGTCGGAGCGGTCCCAGCCGGGGCGTGCGCCTCGCTATGACCGCGACTGTGACGGTGACGTTGGTGACCGGTGTCGTCCGGGGGTGCGGCGATTCGCCCCCCGACGCACCGGTCACCGCCGCCCACGACACGGCAGCGCACGATACGGCGGCCAAGAACCCGGCGCCGGAACCTGCTGCGAATGCTGCGAATGCCGTGAAGGTACGGGAGCCGACGCCGGAACAGGTCCCGAAGCCGGCGCCCACGTCGGTCCCCACGTCGGTCCCGACGCCGGTTTCGACGCCGGTTTCGACGCCGGTTTCGAAACCAGTACCCAAGCCGGTTCGGAAGCCGGTACCCAAGCCGGTTCCGAAGCCGGTCCAGGCGACGTATCCGCCGCTGCCCCCATCGCCACCGCTGAGTGTGGCCGTCCCCGCCATCACCATCGAGTCGCCCATCATCGGGCTCGGGCTCGACCCGGCAGGCCACCTGGCCGCCCCGCAGGTCGACAACCCGCGCCTGGTCGGCTGGTACCGGGACGGCCCGACCCCCGGAGAGGCGGGAACGTCCCTCCTCGTCGGCCACCGGGACACCCGGACCGGACCGGCCATCTTCCTCAACCTCAACGCACTCGTCCCCGGCGACGTCGTCCACGTCGTACGGGAGGACCGCCGGACCGCGGTGTTCACGGTCGACGCCGTGCGGACGTACAAGAAGGAGGCATTCCCCGACGCCGAGGTGTACGGCGCCAAAGCCGGCCGCCCGGAACTGCGGATCCTGACCTGCGGCGGCGCCTTCGACAAGAAGACCGGATACGCCTCCAATGTCGTCGTTTTCGCTCACCTCACGGACGTGAAGTACGCGTAACCGCGCCCCTCGACCAGGCCGTCGGTCCGGTCGAGGGGCTTCCGCGCGCGAACAGCACCCACCGAAGGGACTTCACCATGCCTCTCATGCCTCTGCGGATCACCCCCGCCCGCCTGGCCACCGCCACCGGGGCCGTACTCCTCGCCGCCGGCGCCCCCGCCGCGTACGCCACCTTCGGCGGCGACCCCGCCGCCACCCCGGCTGCCGCCGCACGGGGAACGGCGTACGTGGAAACGCGGCTGTTCTTCGGGACCGAGCGGCCGGACGGCGGTCCGGATGTCTCCGACAAAACATTCATGGGCTTCATCGACCGGCACGTGACGCGCAGCTTCCCGGACGGGCTTACGGTGCAGAACGGCCGGGGCCAGTGGCGCGACGCCAACGGCACGATCGAGCGCGAGCGTTCGTACGAACTGACGCTGCTGTACCCGGCCTCGCAGGCCAAGGCCCGCGACCCGCAGATCGAGCGCATCCGCGACGCTTACGAGCGCGCGTACGCCCAGGAGTCCGTCGCCCGTCTCGACGATCCGATCCGCGCCGACTTCTGACAGGGCGTTCACGTAGTTCCGACTCTCCGTGGTCACGCTGTGCCGTGAGCCGGCGGAAGCCGGGCCCGCAGGGCGACGTGGAGGGCGTCGGCGCAGGCGGCTCAGCGGCCGACGGCGCAGGCGTCCCCGTTGAGCGTGAACCGCGGCGGCGACGACGAGTCACCGGTGTGGTGGGCGAGGTAGCCGAGGGTGATGCTCGCGCCAGGAGTGATCGTGGCGTTGTGCGAGGCGTTGGTGGCCGTGATCGTATTGCTTCCCTGGGTGAGGTCTGTGTTCCAGTCGGAGGTGACGGTCTGCCCGAGGGGCAGCGGGAACTCCAGCGTCCAGCCGTTCACCGGGGTGCTGCCGGTGTTCGTGACCGTGAGGTCGACCGTCGTGCCGGTGCCCCACGTCCGCACGGTGCGGTCCACCCGGCAGGTGGGTTCCTCCCGTGCGAAGGACACGCGGTGCAGGCCGCCGGGCAGGTCGTTGACCACGTAGAACTCTCCGTCGACGGTCGTGCCGATCGACGTCACCTGGGTGGGCATCTCCCCGATCTCGGCCTGCTCGTAGCCGCCTTCGCCGTCGGGGCGCAGCGCCCAGATCGTGGACGAGCAGTAGTCGGTGGCGATGTACGTACCACCGACGAGGTCGGCGTACTTCTGGCCCCGGTAGACGTGACCGCCGATGACCGAGCAGCCGCCGGTGTACGGAGAGTATGTGAAAACCGGCTCGGTGTACTTCTCGCCGGGCACGCAGTCACCGCCGTCGAACCTCTCCAGGCCCTCGTAGCAGGACCAACCGAGGTTCAGCCCTCCCTGTCCGGACGGGAGGTGGTCGACCTCCTCCCATCGGCCCTGGCCGACGTCGCCGATCCACATCGAGCCGTCGGTGCTGTCGAAGGAGAACCGCCACGGGTTGCGCAGCCCGTACAGCCAGATCTCCTCGCGGGCGCCGGGGGTGCCTACAAAGGGGTTGTCGCCGGGAACGCAGTAAGGGAGCCGGCCGCAGCCGCGGCTCACGTCGATGCGCATGATCTTGCCCAGCAGGGTGTCCAGTCGCTGCCCGGAGCGCAAGGGGTCCGCGGAACCGCCGCCGTCACCGATGCTCCAGTACAGGTCGCCGTCGGGGCCGAACGCGAGCTGGCCGCCGTTGTGGTTGCTGTACTCGGCGTGCGGCTGGGAGAGCAGGGTCTCCAAACGGGACTCGTCGAGCCGGTAGCGGGCGAGAGTGACCGCGCCGTCGGGCAGTGCCGTGTACGCCAGGTACAGGTGGTGGCTGTCGGCGAAGTCGGGCGGGACGGCGATGCCGAGCAGGCCGCGCTCGTTGCCCGATTCGTCCACGGCCGACGTGATGTCGATGAGCGGGTCCCGGGCCAGGCCGGTGTCCGGGTGGTAGACGCGTACGGTGCCGGACTTCTCGGTGATGAACAACCGGTCCGTGCCGTCATCGGGAGCGACGAGGGCGGTGGGCCGTCTCAGCCCGGAGGCGACCTGGGTGGTGGTCGCACGGAGCGACGGGAGCGGGACGGACGAGGGTTCCGCCGCCGCGCCGGTCGGCATGGTGTCCGCCGTCGCGGGCGGGGCCGCCGCGAAGGGCTGGGCCGCGGCGGCGGGCAACGGGGTGAGTGTGGTCAGCAGGAGGGCCAGCAGGAGCTGCCCGGTCCAGCGGCGTCGTAACATGTCGGCTCCAGATGTACGTCAGGGCACGGGCGTGTCCCGCCGGACGGCGCCGCGTCCGGCGGGACGGCCCAGTGGGCGGCGAGGTCAGCGGAAGTTCACGTCGCTGCACAGGAAGTACGTCTGGTCCATGTGCGAGGCCTGCCAGATCGTGTAGACGACGTGGCGACCGCTGTAGCCGGACGTGCTCACGGGGATCGAGTAGTTCTGGCTGGGCCCGTACTTGCCGGTGCGGGCGACCAGTTGGAGGTCGCTCCAGCGCAGCGGCTGGGTGGTGGGGTCGAAGCCCTGCCGGGTGACGTAGACGAGGAAGTAGTCCGCGCCGTGACTGGCCTGGTCGTACAACTTGACAGTGAAGTTGCTGCCGATGTCCGTGGTCTTCCAGGCGCCCACGGTGTCCAGGGAGTTGTAGCGGCCGCCCTCGGTGCGGCCGCCGCTGCACAGCTGGCCGTCGGGGACGACCGCCTGGAAGTTGCCGCCGGAGCCGTTGCGGTAAAGGCCGTTCCAGTTCCACATGGCGTTGGGGTTGGCCTGCCATGCCTGCCAGCACATGGGGTCCTGCTGTGCCATGGCCGGGTTCTGGAAGTCGCTGCCCCAGCGCTGCCAGCAGCCGTAGTTGCGCGATGCCGGGTCGACGACCGATCCGTGGGCCGCGGCGGTGCCGCTCCAGGGGACCAGGCTGAGGAGCACCGCGGCGAGGGTGCTCAGGACGAGCGTGAGACGGCGCCGCATGGTAGTGGCATGTATATGACAATGCATGATCTTCTTCTTTCCGGTGGGGGGATGCCGGGTTCCCGGCGAGGCGGCTGTCGACTGCGTGGGAGCGCTCCCGCAACTCCAGGTTGCGCGTCGCGAAACGAAGCGGCAACGTTCGTTTGCGCCACTTCCGCGCCGCGTGGCGCAAACGATGCGATGTGAGCCGTGGGACTCGGTGCTGGCGTACCGCAGGGCTGATCGCGCCGCTGGAGCGGAAGAACGGCTGGACCCTGGCCGAGACCCGTTGCCCAGGCAAGCCGAACCTCGCCCGCTGACCTGCACCTTCGAATTCCATTCGACGGATTGGTGTTCACAGGGTTGTCAGAGGCATCGCCGGACTCCTACAGTCGCGACCGAAACCGGGGTGGGAGCGCTCCCACCCGTGGGTAAATGGGAGCGCTCCCGAAAACCCGCACAGCATCCCCTGTCCGATCCGGTTCCCTCAGATCCCCCGCCTACGTGGGCAGCGACCTGGCGTGGGGCACCTCGCCCGCCTGACCGGCCCGGCGACTGCGGAGGAGAAAGACGCAACCCCACCCACCACAGGAGACATCATGGCTCGAAGCAAGAAACGATCACTGTCCTTACTGGCGGTGCTGGCCACCCTGCTCAGCGGACTCGGTCTGGCCCTGATCGGCCAGAACAGCGCGCAGGCGCACGGTGTGACGATGACGCCCGGATCGCGGACCTACCTCTGCTATCTGGACGCCAAGACCAGCACCGGCGGGCTCGACCCGACGAACCCGGCGTGCAAGGCGGCGCTCGCGGAGAGCGGCTCGACCGCGCTGTACAACTGGTTCGCCGTGCTCGACTCCAACGCGGGCGGACGCGGCGCGGGCTACGTGCCGGACGGCAAGCTGTGCAGCGCCGGCGACCGCTCCCCGTACAACTTCACCGGCTACAACGCCGCGCGCGCCGACTGGCCCCGGACGCACCTGACCTCCGGGGCGACGATCAGGATCAAGCACAGCAACTGGGCGGCGCACCCCGGCGACTTCCGGGTGTACATCTCAAAGTCCGGCTACTCGCCCACGAAGCCGCTGGGCTGGGGTGACCTGGAGCTCATCCAGACCGTCACCAACCCGCCGCAGTCCGGCGCGGTGGGCAGCGAGTCCGGTCACTACTACTGGGACCTGAAGCTGCCCTCGGGCCGCTCCGGTGACGCGATGATGTTCATCCAGTGGGTGCGGTCGGACAGCCAGGAGAACTTCTTCTCCTGCTCCGACATCGCCTTCGACGGCGGCAACGGCGAGGTGACCGGCATCCGCGGCTCGGGGAGCACGCCCACCCCCACGCCGACCCCGACCCCGACGCCCACCCCCACCCCCACGCCGACCCCCACCCCCACGCCGACCCCGACGCCCACGCCGACCCCGAGCGACCCGCACACAGGGTGTATGGCCCTCTACAAGGTGACGAACTACTGGAACGGCGGCTTCCAGGGTTCCGTCGAGGTGATGAACCACAACACCACCGCGCGTGACGGATGGGCCGTGCGCTGGCAGCCGGGCGCCGGCACCAAGATCAACCAGGTCTGGAACGGCACCCTCAGCACCGGCTCCGACGGCACGGTCACGGTCAAGAACGTCGACCACAACCGCACCATCCCGCCGGACGGCACCGTGACGTTCGGCTTCACCGCCACCTCGACCGGGAACAACCTGCCGGTCGGCTCGATCACCTGCGTCAATCCATAACACCGGCAACGACGGCGCCGGCTTCCGCCTCCGCGGGGGCCGGCGCTGTCGTGTGTGCGGGAGTGGGCCCGGGACCTGCAGCTGCGGTACCGGCATGACCGGCATACGAGCCGCGAGCTGTGGCCTCGGCGCCAGGGCTCCCAAACGTCTCGAACGCTACTCCCCACCGATGCCACGTGATCTGCCGGATCATGTCACTCCTCTGCGAGCCCACCAGTCCCCAGGCCGAACCCGGACCCCGTCGTCCGGAGCGTCGCCCACACGTTCTTGCCGACCTGCCGTTCGGTTACGCCCCAGGTCTCGGCCAGAGCCTCGACGAGGAGCAGGCCGCGCCCGGCCTCCGCGTCGGAAGGTGGCGTGAGAGGCGGCGGCGCGGGCAGGCGGCGTTCGGTGCGGGCGTCGGTGACCTCGATGCGCAGGAGACCGCCGGAGTCGAGCGCGAGCCGCAGCTCAAAGTCGCGGCCCGGTACGCGGCCGTGAGTGACGGCGTTCGCCGCGAGCTCGGCGACGATCAGCGCAGCGATGTCGGAGGAGTCACTGCCGTAGGGGAGACCCCACTCGTGGAGCTGGTGCACGGCCAGTAGCCGGGCCAGCCTGGCGGCTTTGCGGGTGGCGGAGAACCGCTGCCGGAACACACGTACGGTAACGGGTGGTTGGGCCTCGGACGGCTGTGTCTCGGTATGCATGGGCCCACCGTGGCGGGCTGCCAGTGCCGTTCACCAGCGGACACGTCCGTACGCTGAGCCACCGTACGGACACGCGGTGTGGACAGTACGGTGGCGCGTGCCGTAACCCTGGGTGCATGGCCGGGGACTGGGAACACGACGAGCCGGAATCATCGGACAGCCTGAAGACGTTCGGGGCTTTCGTCCAGGGGTTGCGGGAACACGCGGGCTTCACGAGAGAGGAGTTCGGGCAGCTGGTGCAGTTCTCCAAGCACACGATCGAGTCGATCGAGCTGGGGAGGCGGATGCCGGACAAGGACTTCGTGGAACGGGCGGAGTTGGCGCTGGGGGGTACGGGCGCGCTGCGGAGGGCGTTCGGGCACTTGACGCGACAGCCGGGCTTGGCGGCGTGGTTCAGGAAGTGGGCGCGGCTGGAACAGACGGCGGTGAGTCTGGATACGTACGAATGCAGGCTCGTGCCGGGGTTGTTGCAGTCGGAGGGCTATGTGCGCGCTGTGTTTGAGGACGACACTCCGCCGCTCTCCGACGAGCAGATGGAGATTCAGCTGGCTGCCCGTATGGATCGGCAACGACTGCTGGGTGAGCGGCCCAATACATCGTTCAGCTTCATTATCGACGAGGCCGTCTTCCGGCGTCGGATCGGTGGTGCAGAGGTCACGTCCGAACTTATTGACCACGTGCTGGACAGTACGAAGCCACGGAACGTCGTCTTGCAACTCATGCCGCTGGACTGCGAGCACCACGCCTGCCTTGCGGGCCCGCTGCAACTGCTGGAGACGCCGGATGGGCGGCGATTCGCTTACTCCGAGGGGCAGCAGAACGGTCGGCTCATCTCTGTCGTGAAAGAGGTCGCCGTGCTCCATCAGCGTTATGCGACACTGCGCTCGCAGGCCCTTACCCCCAAGGACTCGCGTGGCCTGCTGGAGCGGATCCGAGGAGCCCTATGAGCACCGAACTCGCGTGGTTCAAGAGCAGTTACAGCAGTGCCCAGGGCGACAGTTGCGTCGAAGTAGCCCTGTCCTGGCGCAAGTCCAGCTACAGCGGGACCCAGGGCGACGACTGCGTAGAGGTAGCAACCTGCCCCGGCACCGTCCACGTCCGCGACTCCAAGGACAAGTCCGGCCCCGTCCTCGCCCTCCCGCCCCACGCCTGGGCGGCCTTTCTCACACTCGCGGGATCCTCTGGCGCGTAAAAACTAACAGCGCTAGTTTGGGTTTCGGAAGACTACCCGGCTCGGTGCTCTGGAGGATTGCGATGAAGGCCCATGACGCGATGTACATCGGTGGCCAGTGGCGGCCCGCCGTCGGTCAGGACACGATCGCGGTCGTGAACCCGGCCAACGAGCAGGTCATCGGCCATGTCCCCGCCGGCACCGCCGAGGACGTCGACGCGGCGGTACGTGCCGCACGCGACGCCTTCGCGGGCTGGGCCGCCACCCCGCCCGCCGAGCGCGGCGCGAAGATCGCCGCCCTGCGGGACGCCCTGGTGGCCCGTAAGGACGAGATCGCCGCCACGGTCACCGCCGAACTGGGCGCCCCGCCCCAGCTCGCGGCCGCCGTCCACGCCGGCCTGCCGATCGTGATCGCCGGTTCGTACGCCGAACTGGCCGCCACGTACAGCTTTGAAGAGAAGACGGGCAATTCGACCGTCCTGATGGAACCGGTGGGGGTCGTGGGCGCGATCACCCCTTGGAACTACCCGCTGCACCAGGTCGTCGCCAAGGTGGCGCCCGCCCTCGCGGCCGGCTGCACGGTCGTCCTCAAGCCCGCCGAGGACACGCCCCTCACCGCTCAGCTCTTTGCCGAGGCCGTGCACGAAGCCGGTCTGCCCGCCGGAGTGTTCAACCTCGTGACGGGGCTCGGCCCGGTCGCGGGTCAGGCGCTCGCCGAGCACGACGACGTGGACTTGGTGTCCTTCACCGGCTCGACCGCCGTCGGCAAGCAGATCGGCGCGCTGGCGGGCTCTGCCGTCAAGCGGGTCGCCCTGGAGCTGGGCGGCAAGTCCGCCAATGTCATCCTGCCGTCGGCCGACCTGGCCACTGCGGTGGAGACCGGGCTCGCCAACGCCCTGTCCAACGCCGGGCAGCGGTGCAGCGCCCTGACCAGGGTGCTCGTACACAAGGACCAGTACGACGAGGCCGTCGCTGTCGCCGCCAAGGCGATCGCGGCGTACACCCCGGGCGACCGGATCGGCCCGATGGTCAACAGCAAGCAGCTGGAGCGGGTACGCGGCTACATCGAGAAGGGCGTCGAGGAGGGCGCCCGAATCGTGGCGGGCGGCCCCGAAGCCCCCCTGGACACTGGCTATTACGTCTCCCCGACCGTCTTCGCGGACGTCACCCCGCAGATGACGATCGCCCAGGAGGAGATCTTCGGCCCGGTCATCGCGTTCCTGAAGTACGAGGACGAGGAGGACGCGCTCGCCATCGCCAACGGCACCGTCTACGGGCTCGCGGGCGCGGTGTGGGGCGAGCCGGAGCAGGCCGTCGCCTTCGCCCGCCGGATGGAAGCGGGTCAGGTCGACATCAACGGCGGGCGCTTCAACCCGCTCGCGCCCTTCGGCGGCTACAAGCAGTCGGGCATCGGCCGCGAGCTCGGGGCGCACGGTCTCGCCGAGTACCTCCAGACCAAGTCCCTCCAGTTCTGATCCGGGAGCAACCCACCATGGCCCGCGACCGAGTCCGCGCCGCAGTCCTGTCCGCCGTCGGTGCTCCCCTGGAAATCACTGACATTGAGCTGCCCGATACGGGCCCCGGCCAGGTGAGGGTCCGTCTCGCCGCCGCCGGTGTCTGTCACTCCGACCTGTCCCTCTCGAACGGCACCATGCGCGTGCCGGTTCCCGCCGTACTCGGCCACGAAGGTGCCGGTACGGTCGTCTCCGTCGGCGAGGGCGTCACGCATGTCGCCCCCGGTGACCCGGTGGTCCTCAACTGGGCGCCGTCCTGCGGGAATTGTCACCACTGCGGCATCGGCGAGGTGTGGCTGTGCGCCAACGCGCTGTCCGGCGCCGGCAGCGTGTACGCCCGTACCGCGGACGGCACCGACCTCCACCCCGGCCTGAACGTCGCGGCGTTCGCCGAGGAGACCGTCGTCGCGGCCAACTGCGTGCTGCCGGTCCCCGACGGCATCCCGCTCACGGAGGCCGCGCTGCTCGGCTGCGCGATCCTCACGGGTTACGGCGCCGTGCACCACAGCGCGCGGGTCCGCGAGGGCGAGTCGGTCGCGGTCTTCGGGGTCGGTGGCGTTGGTCTCGCCGTTCTCCAGTCGGCGCGTATCGCGGGGGCGGGACAGATCGTCGCCGTCGACGTCTCGCCGGAGAAGGAAGAGCTGGCGCGGGCCGCCGGGGCGACGGACTTCGTCGTCGCCTCCGAGACCACCGCGAAGGAGATCCGCAAGCTCACGGGCGGTGCGCAGGGCGTCGACGTCGCCGTCGAGTGCGTGGGCCGGGCCGTCACCATCCGCACCGCCTGGGACTCCACGCGGCGCGGCGGCCGTACGACGGTCGTCGGCATCGGCGGCAAGGACCAGCAGGTCACGTTCAACGCCCTGGAGATCTTCCACTTCGGCCGTACGCTCTCGGGTTGCGTGTACGGAAACTCCGACCCCGAGCGCGACCTGCCCGTACTCGCGGACCACATCCGCGCCGGCCGCCTCGACTTGAGCAGCATGGTCACCGAAGAGATCGGCCTCGACGGCATCCCGGCCGCCTTCGACAACATGCTGGCGGGCAAGGGAGGCCGGGCGCTGGTCGTCTTCTAGGTTCTGGAACCACCCCAGACGCTTCCGAGCGGCTGGGGTGGCTAGTCCCATGCGTTGAAGAGCACTCCGCCCAACGTGGTGATCTCGGCATAGCGAATCTGACGCCATTCGCCCTGGGTGAGAACTGAAGTGTCCACGTCGGAGAGAGGCGTGGAGAGCTGCTCGCCGCTGAGGACTTCAAGTCCCGCGTGGGTGAAGGCGCAGGCCCACGGCGGCGGGGCGAGGTACTCCCTGGTGTCCCAACGCCGGCGGTCCCGGGCGAAGGCGACCCAGGGGTGGTGGGCATGACACAGGATGACGTGGTCGGCCGAGCCATCGACGATCGACGCGGTGTGGAAGGTGCAGGGGTACGCCTGTTCCTCCACTTCACCCACCTTGCCTCCGGCGGCGCGGGCGGCTGCGTACAGGCCGGTGCGGAAGGCCCGCAGGTCCGTTGCGGGAAGCGGGCCGTCCTTCGGCCGGAACATGCCGGTCGCACCGCGCGGCGGCAGCGTGAAGACCGTGTTCTCGTCGTTGACCATGCGGCTCATCCTGCCCAGTACGAGATGGCCGGGCGGCGATTATTCGGGTCTGGCGGCCGTCCGGGGCCGGGGCGAGTCGATCCGGCCCGGGAGCCCGGCAACGATTCCAAGGCCGCGCCGCCATCCCCACAGCGACAGGCCAGGTGGAAACCCCGAGGTCAGGGCTCAGGCTGAGGCAGGAGAAAGTCGTGCTGCCAGATCAGTTGACCTCCGTACCATCCGGTCGGTACGTTCCCGGCACATCTCGGAGCCACCCCCTCTTCCCCCTCTCCGTCCCCGCACCCACCGGAGTGTGCACCGCATGGACACGGCAGCTTCCCCGCTCAAGGACACCACGCCGGACGCGCCGGCCACCGATCGCAACCGGCGCAAGGTGGCGACCGCCGCCGCCCTCGCCTCCGCCGTCGAGTGGTACGACTACTTCGTCTTCGGTATCGCCGCGGCTCTCGTCCTCGGCGACCTGTACTTCCCCTCCGGCAGCTCGTCCGCCGGCGTACTCGCCGCCTTCGCCACCTTCGCCGTCGGCTTCCTCGCCCGCCCGGTCGGCGGCGTCATCGCCGGCCACTTCGGCGACAAGCACGGCCGCAAGCCGATGCTGGTCCTGGCCCTGACACTGATGGGCGTAGCCACCACTGGCATCGGTCTCCTGCCGACGTACGCGACCATCGGGATCGCCGCTCCGATCCTGCTCGTCCTGCTCCGCGTCCTCCAGGGCATCGCCGTCGGCGCCCAGTGGGGCGGCGCGATGCTGATGGCGACCGAGTACGCCCCCGAGGGCAAGCGCGGGCTGTACGGCAGCCTGGTGCAGCTCGGCGTACCCATCGGCGTCGTCACCGCGAACACGGTCTTCCTCATCGCGGGCGCCACGACCAGCGAGAGCGCGTTCGCGTCGTGGGGCTGGCGGGTGCCGTTCTTCGTCGGCGTGCTGGTGCTCGTACTCGCCTGGTACATCCACACGCGGGTCGAGGAGACTCCGGCGTTCCGCGAGGCGGAGCGCGCGCTGGCCGAGCAGGAGAAGGGGGCGGCGCGCTCTCCGCTCCGTACGATCCTGACGAAGCACCTCGGCACGGTCTTCCTGGCCGGCGGTTCCTTCGCGGTCAACACCGCCACCTTCTACATCATCATCACCGGGGTCCTGGACTACGCGACCCGCGAACTGGAAATGGAGCGCAGCGCGGTCCTCACCGTCTCGCTGTGCGTCAGCCTCACCCAACTGGTTCTCATCCCCGCGTCGGCGGCGCTCTCCGACCGGATCGGCCGGCTGCGCATCTACGCCCTGGGGGCGGTGGGGCTGCTGGTGTGGGCGGTGCCGATGTTCCTGCTCATCGACACGAAGTCGCTGCTGTGGCTGGCGGTCGGGACGTTCGTGACGAGCTGCTTCCTCAGCATCATGTACGGGCCGCAGGCGGCGCTGTTCGCCGAGCTGTTCACGGCGGAGATGCGGTACACGGGCGCGTCGCTCGGGTACCAGATCGCGGCGGTGTTCGGAGGTGGGCTGGCGCCGTTCATGATGGTGCTGCTTCTTGAGGCGACCGGTACGTCGATGGCGGTGTCGGCGTACATCATCGGGCTTGCGGTGATCGCCCTGATCTCCATCAAGATCCTGTCGAACCGGGCGGCCGCAGCAGCCGCAGCAGCCGACTAGGGCGGGGCGTTTGCGCCTGCCCCGGCCCGGTCGGGCCGGGGCAGGCACGGGCGTTCGCCCGGCCGGCGTCAGCAGCTCGTGAGGATGACGAGTCGCTGGGTCGCCCGGGTCATCGCGACATAGTGGTCGACCGCTCCTTCGATGCCCTCGCCGAACGCCTCCGGGTCGATGAGCACGACCAGGTCGAACTCCAGCCCCTTCGACAGCTCCGGGGTCAGCGACCGGACGCGGGACGTCGTCCGGAACGTTGGATCTCCGATGACGCAGGCGGTCCCTTCGGCATTCGCGGCGAGCCAGGTGTCGAGGACCGAGTTCAGATCCGCAGCGGATCCGTGTACGACGGGGACGCCGCCGCTGCGGATGGAGGTCGGCACGTTGGCGTCCGGGAGCACGGCCCGGATGACCGGCTCGGCCTCCGCCATGATTTCTTCCGGCGTCCGGTAGTTGATGCTCAGGGAGGCCAGGCTGATCCGGTCGAGCCCGATCCGCTCCAGACGTTCCTGCCACGACTCCGTAAACCCGTGCCTGGCCTGGGCGCGGTCCCCGACGATGGTGAAGCTCCGGGACGGGCACCGGAGCAGCAACATCTGCCACTGTGCGTCGGTCAGTTCCTGAGCCTCGTCCACGACGATGTGCGCGAACGGGCCGGCGAGCAGATCCGGGTCGGCGGTGGGCAGTTCGGACTCGTCGACCAGGCTGACCCGGGCGTCCTCGCCGCGCAGCATCGTCACCAGGCCTTCGCCGTCGTCACCGTCGGCGCCGGAGTCGGCCGCGGCCTCGATGAGGTGGTCGACGACCTGCGCCATGCGCTCGCGCTGGGTGGCGAGGATGGCCTCGTGCCGGCGCTTGCGGCGGGCCGTCTCCGGGTCGCCGAGCCGCTGCCGTGCCGCGTCCAGGAGCGGCAGGTCGGACACGGTCCAGGCCTGGGGGTCCACGCGCCGCAGCTTCCGTACGTCGTCGGGGCTGAGCCAGGGAGCGCACTTCCGCAGGTAGGCGGGTACCGACCACAGGTCCGCGACGAGGTCGGCCGCTTCGAGCAGCGGCCACGCGCGGTCGAAGGTCGTGAGCAGTTCCCTGTCCTGCCCCAGCGACGTGCGGAGCAGCTCGGGCGAGACGTCGCCGTCGTGCTTGTCCACCAGGATCGTGAGCAACTCCTCCCAGATCTGGTCGCGCGCCTCGTTGTGCGGAATACCGGGTGCCGCTTCAAACGCCACGGCCCAGTCGTCGGCGCTCAGCCAGATATCGGACCAGTGGGTCGTGACCGTCATCCCCTTGGTGGGCGGCTCCTCGTAGAACCTGACGGCCGTCTCGATCGCCTTCACCAGGTTCGCGGACGACTTCAGGAGGGCCACGTCCGGGTCGGCTTCGATCCCTGCCGCGGCTCCCTCGGTGACGAGGTCCCGCAGGGTGCAGGTCTGCACGCCCTCCTCTCCGAGGCTGGGGAGTACGTCGGCGACATAGCCCAGGTAGGGCCGGCTCGGACCGACGAACAGCACGCCGCCCCGGCGGCGTGCGAGGCGCGGGTCGGAGTAGAGGAGATAGGCGGAGCGGTGCAGAGCGACGACGGTCTTTCCCGTACCCGGACCGCCGTCGACGACGAGAGCGCCGCGCGATCCCGCGCGGATGATGGCGTCCTGGTCGGCCTGGATGGTGCCGAGCACGTCTCGCATCCGGGGCGACCGGTTGCTGCCCAGGCTGGCGATGAAAGCGGACTGGTCGTCGAGCGCGGCGTGCCCGGCGAACCCTTCGGAGGTGAACACCTCGTCCCAGTAGTCGCTGATCCGGCCGCGGGTCCAGCGATACCTGCGGCGGCTCGCCAGCCCCATCGGGTTGGCGTGGGTGGCTCCGAAGAACGGCTCGGCGGCGGGGGAGCGCCAGTCGAGCAGCAGCCGTCGGCCCGTGCTGTCCGTAAGGCCAAGTCGTCCGACGTACACGGGCTCGGGATGGTCCGCGCCGACCATGTGTCCGAGGCACAGGTCCAGACCGAAGCGACGCAGTGCGCGCAGGCGGGCGGTCAGCCGGTGGATCTCCATGTCCCGGTCCATCGCCTGCCGACCGGTGCCTCCGGGCCGCTTGCGCTCGGCATCGAGTTGGTCGGTCAGTTCGGCGATCGACTGCTCAAGGCACTCCGCGATGGCCGCGAAATGCTGCTCGTCGCCGGCGATCAGCGTCGGGTCGGCCTTGGGGGAGAGGCGGCCGGGAAGGTCAAAAGCGCTGGTGGTCGAAGGGTTCACGTCATGAGCTCCGATATGAGGCCGCTTGCAACCATTGATTGCGCGCAGCAAGGCCTGGTGGTTCACGCGGGCACGGGCGGCCCTTCTCAGCTGATCGCGTCGAGCAGCAGTTCCGCGGCCACCGTCGCCCCGTCAGTGCGGATCGATCCGGCCACGGCGGTTGCTCGTGCGCGGGTCTCGGGGGTCAGGGCCGTGCTGAGGGCGGCCGACAGGGACTCGAAGGCCGGAGTCGGACCGTCGTGTGCCGCGCCGATGCCCAACTCGGCCACCCGGGCCGCCCAGTACGGCTGGTCCACCATCTGGGGCACCACCACCTGGGGCGCGCCGGCCCGGGCCGCGGTCGTCGTGGTGCCCGCGCCGCCGTGGTGCACGACGGCGGCCACCCGGCGGAACAGTGCCTGCTGGTTGACCTCACCGAGGGCGAAGCAGTCGTCCTGGTCGTCGCTCAGGGCCAGGTCCGCCCAGCCGCGGGAGACGACCGCGCGGCGGCCCTGCGCGCGGACCGCCTCGACGGCCACCCGGGCGGCGTCCTTCGCGGCGCGCATGGGCATGCTGCCGAAGCCCACGTACACCGGTGGTGTACCGGCGTCCAGGAACGCCACCAACTCGGCCGGCAGCGGGCGTTCGTCCGGCAGGATCCACGCGCCGGTCTGCACCACGTCGAGGTCCGTCGCATCCTGCCACGGGCCCAGGGTCGGGTCCGCCGCGAGCCACGGCTGGTCGGTGAAGACGTGGTCGCGGACGTTGTCCACCGGGGGCAGGCCGATCGCTGCCCGGTGGGTGTTGAGCGGCGCGGCGTACAGCGCGTTCACCTTCTCGGCGTCCAGGTCCCAGAGCACCCGGTTGTCGGTCTCTCCCGGTGGGAACGGACGGCCCGGCCGCTGCTGCGGCGGGTAGTTCCGCGACGGGAGTTCGAACGGATGGAAGCACGCGTACACGTAAGTGGATGCCCAGCTTCTCGGCCACCGACCGTGCGCCGGCCGGCATCAGGCCGGTCGCCAACAGCGCATCGCATCCCTCGGCGGCCGCGGCGAGCGTGCCGAACCGCTCGGCGACCAACTCGGCCGCGATCCGGGGCACGTCCGCCGCCGACGGCGGCGTCACCCCGGTCACCAGCTCGCGCACCGACTGGCCGAACGGCACCAGCTCCACGCCGACACCGGCCAGCAGCTCCGCGAACTCCTTGTCCGGCGGCGCGCACACCCGCACCTCCACGCCGAGTGCCCGCAACCGCACCGCGAGCCCCACCAGCGGTTCGACGTCCCCGCGCGACCCGTACGTCGACAACAACACACGCATGCAGTGACTCTCACTTCCGCAGATTCTGGCTCAGGCCGGTGATTCTGCGGCACGACCGGGGCCTTGCCGCAAGCCCCCCAGTGCGCTATAAGTTAAGAGTGGCAAGGAGTGGTTATCTCCTTGCCCTTTGTCGTTTGCTGTGGAAATTCCTCGCGATACGGCGGCGCGCCGCGTGAAGGTCGGCATTCCGAGGGGACCCCGGGCCTGCTTCTCTCGCCGCACGTGCCCCGCACCGTTCCCAGTGGCCGTAGGGCGGCTCGAAGCAGCCGGTCTCCATGAACGGGCCGTTGATCTTCACCTCGTAGTTGGTCTTCTGCACGAACGCCGTGACGCAGGCGTCGGGAGGGACGCGAAGGCCGCCCCGGGCTCCCGTACCCCTGCCCCCCGCCCGCCCGCCGTCACACCCGAAGCGTGCCCAGTGCCACGTCCACCTCCTTCAGGGCGTTTGCCCCCGCCTTCAGCGAGTCGTACACGAAGTGCACCTTCGCGTCCTCGATGCCGCAGTACTCCGAGATTCCCACGCGCAGCTGACGGCCGACCATCTCGTGCCACCCCAGCTCCGCGAACTCCGCCTCCTCGTAGGCGACCAGCCCGAGCCACAGCATCCGCTTGCCGCGCAGGCGGGGGACGCGCCGCCCGTACGCGAAGCCGTTGTTCCACACCCGGTCGACCCACCCCTTGAGAATGGCCGGCAGCCCGAACCACCACAGCGGGAAGACCACGACGATCGTGTCCGCCGCCTCGACGCGCCGCATATGGGCCCGTACCTCGGGGGAGTACTCCTTGTCCAGGTCCGCCCAGTCGGGCTCGTCGGCCGGGATCATCCGCGGGTCGAAGTCCTCGGCGTGCAGGTCGAGTACGTCGACGCTGTACCCGTCCTCGGCGAGGCGGACGCGGGCCCGCTCCGCGAGCTGCGCGGTGAGGGAGTCGGGCCGGGGATGAGTGACTACCAGCAATGCGTGCTTGCTCATCGCTGACCGCCCGTGAGACGGACCAGCATCTTGCCGGTGTTCGCTCCGCGCATCATGCCGAGGAACGCGGCCGGCGCCTGCTCGATGCCGTCGGTCACCGTTTCCTCGGTGTGCAGCGAACCGTCCGCGAGCCAGCCCGCCGCCTTGCCGATCCATTCGGGGAAGAGCTCGAAGTAGCTGCTGACGAGCATGCCGCGCAAGGTGACTTCCCGGGCGGCGGCCTGGAAGAGGTTGTTGGGACCCGGCGCCGGTTCGGTGGCGTCGTAACCGCTGATCGCGCCGACGAGCGCGATCCGGCCGCCGGTGCGCATCGCACCGATCGCGGCCTGGAGGTGGTCGCCGCCCACGCTGTCCAGATAGACGTCGATGCCCTCCGGGGCGGCCTGCGCGAGCTGCTCGGCGACGGCGCCCTGGCGGTAGTCGACGGCCGCGTCGTAACCGAAGCCGTCGAGCAGCTTCTTGGTCTTGGCCGGTCCGCCCGCCGAACCGATCACCCGGGACGCGCCGAGCTTTCTCGCCAGCTGCCCGGCGACACTGCCGACCGCCCCCGCCGCCGCGGACACGAACACCACGTCGCCCTCCCGGACGGGAGCGACGCGGGTGAGCGCGGCGTACGCGGTCAGGCCGGTGGTGCCCAGCGCGCCGAGGTAGTCCTGCGGACGGGCCAGGCCCGGATCGACCACGGTCGCCGCCGCGGCGTCGAGGACGGCGTACTCCCGCCAGCCCAGGAAGTGCGAGACGGTCGAGCCGACGGGGACGGAAGCGTCGCGGGAGGCGATCACTTCGCCGATCGCGCTGCCGTCCATCGCGGTGTCCAGTGCGAAGGGCGGGATGTAGGAGGGGGCGTCGTCCATCCGGCCGCGCATGTACGGGTCGACGGACATCCAGGTGTTACGGACGAGGATCTGGCCCTCGGCGGGCTCCGGCACGGGGGTGGTGACGAGGGCGAAGTCCTCGGGGACGGGGGCGCCGACGGGGCGGGAGGCGAGCCGGATCTCCCGGGATACGGGGGCGGTGAATGTGTCGGACATGGTCTGTGGTTCCTCTTCCTGCTGCTTCGGCCGGGTTGATGTGACCACCTTGGAGGGGGCCGCGCACGGACCACTGACGGACCGCGCACGGCCGCGCACGGCCGCCCAACACCCTTTCCGCAGCGCGCATTAGCGTGGTCCCCATGCGATTCGACGTGCTGGGCCCGCTGAATGTGACGACGGACGACGGCTCGCCCGTGGTCGTGCCCGAACCCAAGGTCCGGGCGCTGCTGGCCTGTCTGCTCGTTCACCACGGGCGGCCCGTTCCGGTAGACCGGCTGATCGACGACCTCTGGGGTGACGACGCGCTGCCCGGCAGCCCCGGGAACACCCGCAACACCCTCCAGACCAAGGTCTCCCAGCTGCGCAGGACCCTGGAGAAGGCCGAGCCCGGCGCCCGCGCGCTGGTGGAGTACGGGCCGGCCGGATACGCCCTGCGCGTCGCGGACGAGGCGGTGGACGCGGCCAGGTTCGCCGCACTGACGGCCCGAGCGCGAGCCGGGGCCCACGACCGCGACACCGCGGACGGTGACGCGGACGGTGACGGGCGTACGAAGGCCGCGTCGCTGCTCGCCGACGCGCTGGCGCTGTGGCGAGGGGACGAGGCGTACGCCGACTTCCGCGACGCCGGATTCGTACGGGCGGAGGCGGCCCGGCTGGAGGAGCAGCGGCTGACCGTGGCGGAGGAGCTCGCCGAGCTGCGCCTGGAGTTGGGCGACCACCGGGTGCTGGCCGACGAGTTGGCGGGGCCCGTGGCGCTCCACCCCTTGCGGGAGCGCCTGCGGGCCGTCCACATCCGGGCCCTCTACCGGGCCGGGCGCCCGACGGAGGCGCTGGACGCCTACCGCGACCTGAAGCAGCGGCTGGCCGACGAGCTGGGCCTCGACCCCGGCGCCGAACTGACCGCCCTCCACCAGGCGATGCTGGAGCAGGACCCGGCGTTGGCTCCCGAGTCGGCCGTCGCTGCTGCTGCCTCCTCCTCCGCCTCCGACGACGCCCGGCCGCCGCGTACGAACCTCCCCGCCCCGGTGACCGGACTGGTAGGGCGCGACGACGCGGTCAGCCGGGTGTGCGCGCTGGTCGGCGAGGCCCGGCTGGTTACGCTCACCGGCCCCGGCGGGGTGGGCAAGACGCGCCTGGCGCTGGAGGCGGCGGCGCGGCTCGCGGACGCCTTCGCGGACGGCGTGTGGCTTGTCGAACTCGCGGGCGCGGGGGGCGCGGGGGGCGTGCGGGGCGGCGAGACGGCGTCGGTAGTGGAGAGCGTGGCGGCCGCCCTTGGCATACGCGACGACACCCCACGCGACGCGGTCGCGGACGCCGAGGCCGCTTCCACGCGAGGCATCGCCACGCCGGAACGCCTCGCCGAAGCGATCGGACCACGTCGGCTGCTGCTCGTCCTGGACAACTGCGAGCACGTCGTCGAGCCCGTCGCCGCCCTCGCCGAGCAGCTCCTGCGCCGGGCCCCGCACCTGCACATCATCGCCACCAGCCAGGAGCCGCTGGCCATCGCGGGCGAGAGCCTGGACGCGGTGGCGCCGCTGGCCGAGGCCGACGCGGTACGGCTCTTCGCGGCCCGGGCGGCGGCGGCCGCGCCCGGCTTCGCACTGGACGACGGCAACACCGAAGCCGTCACCCTCATCTGCCGCCGCCTCGACGGCATCCCGCTCGCCCTGGAACTCGCCGCCACCCGCGTACGCGCCCTGGGTGTCCACACGCTCGCGGACCGCCTGCACGACCGCTTCCGGCTCCTGAACCAGGTACGCCGCGACGCCCCCGCGCGCCAGCGCACGCTGCGCGCGGTGATCGACTGGAGCTGGGAGCTGCTGACCGCCCCCGAGCGGAGCGTCCTGCGCCGGCTGTCCGTGTTCCGGGCCGGGTTCGGACTCGACGCGGCCGAAGCGGTCTGCGCGGCGCGGGACGTACGTACCGACGACATCCTCGACGTCGTCACGCGCCTCGTGGACCGCTCGCTGGTGGTCCCGGCCGAGGACGCCTACGACGCCCGCTACCGAATGCTCGAATCCGTGACGGCGTACGGAAGGGAGCGCCTTGAGGAGGCGGACGAGTCCCTGCCGGTACGGCTTCGCCACGCCGCCCACTGCGCCGACCTGCTGGAACGGGCCGAGCCCCGCCTCTACGGCGCCGACCAGCGCCGCTGGCTGCGCAGAATCGACAGCGAAGCCGCCAACGTGCGCGCCGCTCTGGACACCGCCGTGGAGCAGCGCGACGCGACGCTCGCGCTGCGGCTCGTCAACGCGATGTCCTGGTACTGGTTCCTGCGCGGGCGCCTCGGTGAGGCGTGCCGGGCGCTGGATCTCGCGCTGGGCTGCGCGGGCGGACCGGCGCGGGCGCGCGCCGGCGCCGGGGCGAGACGCGCGGCCTTCGCCCTGCTGACCGGGGACGGTTCGCTGCTGGGCGAGACATTCGACGCGGCGGATCCGCGCGCCCGCTTGCTGCTGGAGTACGCACGGTGCGGCTTCGAGGGCTTGGACGTTCGGGACGGCCAACTCGGCGTGATGCTCACCGAGTTCATGGCAGCCGACGACCGTTGGGGCGTGGCGGCGGTACTGAACGCCCGCGCGACCAGGGCCGGCTACCGGGGCGACCTGCCCGAGCTGCGGGCCAGCGCCCGGGAGAGCGCGGCGCTGTTCGGAGAACTGGGCGACCGCTGGGGTCAGTTGCGCTCATCGGAACACCTGGGCGTACTGGCGGAGATCGCCGGATCGTACGAGGAGGCGGCCCGCCTGCACCAGGAAGGCGTACGCAGCGCGCAGGAACTGGAGCTGTGGACCGATGTGTCCTTCCGGCTGGCCCGTCTCGGCCGCGTCGCGCTGCTGACCGGCGACGACGCCGGCGCCACCGACTACCACGAGCGGGCCGCGCGGCTCGCGGCGGAGCAGGCGCACCGCCCCGCCGAACAGTTCGCCGAGACCGGCCTCGCCCTCGGTGCCCGCCGCCGGGGCGAGCTCGACGCCGCCGAGAAGTACCTGCGCCCCTGGCTGGAGTGGAACCGCCGCCTCGGCGTCGACTCCGGCGCCGCGCTGATCCTCGCGCAACTGGGTTACGTCGCCGAACTGCGCGGGGACGCGGAGCGCGCGTTGGCACTCCACCTGGAGGGCCTCGCGGCGGCCCGCAGAACCGCGGATCCCCGGGCGGTGGCCCTGGCCCTGGAAGGCCTGGCCGGCGCCCGTGCGGCGGCTGGCGCGGCGACCCCCGCCGCGGAACTCCTGGGCACGGCCGGCGCGCTGCGCGCCTCGGTGGACGCGAGCCTGCCGCCGGCCGAACGCGGCGACGTGGACCGGGCGGCGGCGCTGGCGAGGGCGGCGCTGGGTGAGCCGGCGTTCGAGGAGGCGCTGGCCCGGGGCTGGAACCTGCCCCCGGAAGCGCACGCCTGACCCTGCGGGGAAACAGCGCCGCAGGCACCCGCACTCGCACCCCCCGCCCCCGCCCCCCCCGCCTACCTCCCGTAGGCGGCCGACCAGCCGTCCGCCACCGCGTACGCCGGCACGCCCGCCGGGTCCGCCTCGCCCCGGGCCACCGCCCCCGCCACATCCACCGCGTGCCGAACAGCCGCCCGGAACAGCAGCGACCCGGTGCTGACCCTGGCCACCCCCAGCGCTGCCAGCCGTGCGACCGTCAACCGACCCGGTGCGTACAGGATGTTGAGCGGCGCCTCGTACTCGGCCGTCAGGGCGGTGATGACGGACTCGTCGTGCAGCCCCGGTACGAACAGGCCGTCCGCGCCCGCCTCCTGGTAGGCGGACAGCCGGTGCGCCGTCTCGTCCGCGTGGCCCGGCAGCCAGTGCGTATCCGTGCGCGCGTTGACGAACAGATCCGGCGCGGCTTCCTTCACCGCACGGATCACCTCGCGCTGGTGCGTCAGCGGTGCGAGCGTGCCGTCCGGGCGGCCGTCCTCGATGTTCACCCCCGCCACCCCCGCCCGTACGAGATCGGCGGCCAGCGCGGCGATCTCGGCCGGGTCGGCGCTGAATCCGCCCTCGATGTCCACGGTGACCGGGACCGGCAGCCGCGCGAGCCCGCGTCCGAGGTGGAGCGTCTCCTCGCGTGCGGTGCCGGTCGCGTCCGGTTTGCCGGCGGCCGACGCGACGCCGAGGCTGGTCGTCCCGATGGCGGCGAAACCGGCCTCGGCGAGGGCGGCGGCAGAGGCGTGGTCCCAGGCGTTGGGGAGGACGAGCGGCGTGCCGGGGCGGTGGTGCAGGGCGCGGAATTCGTCGTAACGGCTCATGAGTTCGTCTCCTCCAGTAGTACGTCGAGCACGCCGCAGGCCAGCGCCAGGGCGTGCCGGGATCCGGGGCACGGGCGGATGCCGTGGCCGAAGGGCGCGTCGGCGGACGCCAGGTCCAGGGGTACGTCGGTGCCCTCGGGCACGGGCCGGCCGTGCAGCGCCGCCCCTGCGGCGGTGACGCGCTGCGTGGCGCGGACGGGTGGGGCCAGGCGGAGGGTGTCGGCCACCAACTCGTCGGTGGAGCGCGGGGATTGACGTCCAGCCCCGGCTTCGAGGGCGTTGGCGATCAGCGCGGCCGTGGCGTCGCAGGTCTGCACGAGCAGCCCGATCCGGTTCGCTACGCGCTCCGGCTCGTCGTCCGGCAGCAGGCCGACCAGGGTGCGTACGCCCTCGTCCGCGCGCGCCATCACCTCCGGCGCCGCGCCCGGCCGGTACGCCGCCGCGACCGCGCGGGTCGCGGGGACGACGTCCGCGTGGGCGCCGAGTGCGGTGCCGAGGACGGCTACCGGGATGTAGGGCGCCGCGTCGGGTGATGCGGCCTGACGGGTCAGAACCCTGGCCGACTCCCGCAGCCGGTTGGGGTCGAGGCGTCCTAACTCGCCCTCGGCCAGGGCGCGGTGCCGTGCGTGCACCGCGCCGTTGCTGAAGCGGGCCACGGCGCCGCGCAGCCATCGCATGGTTTCGGGTACGCCGCCGGCGGGCGCTTCCGGTACGAGGAAGTGCGGGTCGCTGAGCACGGTGCGGGCGTCGGGAGTGGGCGTTGTCATGCCGCTGAACGTACCGCCGCGACGGTTCGGCCACCGCCGAAGGATGCGGGAGGCCGGGCGGCGCCCGGTTACAGCGTCCCGGGCTCGATGCCCAGTGCCTCGCGCAGCGCCCGTTCCCCGGGCTCCGTGACCTTCACCGCCCGCTCCGAGCCGATCCGTACGCACCATCCCGCATCCAGCGCATGACGGCACAGCGCCGCCCCCGCCACCCCCGCCAGATGCGGGCGGCGCTCGGTCCAGTCGAGGCAGGAGCGTACGAGCGGCCGCCGGCCCGTGCGTTCCAGGCCGATGCCCAGCGCGCCGAACCAGCCCAGCCCCTCCTCCGTGAGCGCGAAGCCGGTGTCCTGCCGCAGCAGGCCACGTGCCGTCATCGCGTCCGCGATCACGATGCCGATCCGCCCGGCGAGGTGGTCGTAACACGTGCGGCCACGCGCCATCGCGCTGCTCGCACTCGCCGCCCGCAGCGAACGGGGAGGCTCCGGGGGTGACACGGGCGCCACCTGTGCGGCGAGGTCCTCGACGAGGTGCGCCGTGCTCGCGTCGGCCAGCCGGACGTACCGGTGCCTGCCCTGCCGCTCCTCCGCGAGCAGCCCCCCGGCGACCAGCTTGCCGAGGTGCTCGCTCGCGGTCGAAGCGGCCACCCCCGCGTGGCGCGCCAGTTCGCCGGCCGTCCAGGCCCGCCCGTCGAGCAGCGCCAGACAGAACGAGGCCCGGGTCTCGTCGGCGAGGAGTGCGGCGAGTGACGCCAGGCGCCTCGCGGGGGAGGAGTGGTGGGAGTTGTCTTGCGCCATGCGTTCCAGGATGCGTCAGGGATCGTTCGGCGTACGCCGAACCGCCCCCCACTGCTCGTACTGGAGCGCCAAACCGTCGATCAGCGCCCGCAGCCCCGTCTCGAAGGCGCCCTCGTCGACCTTCTGCCGCCGCTCCGCGAGCAGATGGGCCTGGCCGAGGTGCGGATAGTCCGCCGGATCGTACGCCGTCTCGTCGTCGACGAAGCCGCTCGCGAACGAGCCGAGCGCCGACCCGGTGATGAAGTACCGCATCAGCGCGCCGATGTACGTCGCCTGGGCCGGCGGCCACCCCGCCCTGACCATCGCACCGAACACCGCGTCGGCGACCCGCAGGCCGGCCGGCCTGCGCCCCGGCCCGCGCGCCAGTACCGGAACGATGTTGGGGTGCTCCGTGAGCGCCGCACGGTAGGAGACGGCGTAATCGTGCAGAGCGGTCCGCCAGTCGCGGCCGTCCGCCGGGTCGAACATCGACAGGTCGACCTTGGCGCTCACCCCGTCGGCGACCGCGTCGAGGATCTCGTCCTTGTTGTGGAAGTGGTTGTAGAGGGACGGCCCGCTGACCCCGAGCTCGGCCGCGAGCCTCCGCGTCGACACCGCGTCGAGGCCTTCCGCGTCCACGAGCGCACTCGCCGCCCCGACGATGCGGTCACGGCTGAGGAGGGGCTTGCGCGGTCGGGCCATGCGGCACATAGTAGGCCGTGCGGCAAGAAACTAGCAGTGCTAATTTAACGCTGATCAAAGCTGACCAGAAGTGGGGTGCCGGGATGAATCTGGAGCTCAGCGAGGAGCAGACCGCGGTGCGGCGGCTCGCCAAGGACTTCACCGACCGCGAGGTCACCCCGCACGTCGTCGAGTGGGACCGCGCCGAGAGCGTCGATCGGGCCATCGTGAAGAAGCTCGGCGCGCTCGGGTTCCTCGGCCTGACGATCCCCGAGGAGTACGGCGGCTCCGGCGGTGACCACCTCGCGTACTGCCTCGTCACCGAGGAACTCGGCCGCGGCGACTCCTCGGTGCGCGGCATCGTGTCCGTATCGCTCGGCCTCGTCGCCAAGACCCTCGCGCACTGGGGCACCGAGGAGCAGAAACGGCAGTGGCTGCCCGGCCTCACGTCGGGCGAGCTGGTCGGCTGCTTCGGCCTCACCGAGCCCGGCACGGGCTCCGACGCCGGCAACCTCACCACCCGCGCGGTGCGCGACGGCGACGAGTACGTCATCAACGGCTCCAAGATGTTCATCACCAACGGGACCTGGGCTGATGTCGTGCTGCTCTTCGCCCGTTCCACGGACGCGCCCGGCCACAAGGGCGTCTCGGCCTTTCTGGTGCCCACCGATACCCCCGGCCTCACCCGCCGCGAAATCCACGGCAAGCTGGGCCTGCGCGGCCAGGCCACCGCCGAGCTGTTCCTGGAGGATGTACGGGTCCCCGCCTCCGCGATGATGGCGCCGGAAGGCAAGGGGTTCTCGGTCGCCATGTCGGCTCTCGCGAAGGGCCGCATGTCGGTCGCGGCGGGCTGTGTGGGCATCGCCCAGGCCGCCCTGGACGCGGCGGTGAAGTACGCGACCGAGCGCGAGCAGTTCGGCAGGACCATCGCCCACCACCAGCTCGTACAGGAACTGATCACCGACATCGCGGTCGACGTGGACGCCGCCCGCCTGCTGACCTGGCGCGTCGCCGATCTCATCGACCGTGGCCGGCCGTTCGTCACCGAGGCCTCCACGGCGAAGCTCTTCGCCTCCGAGGCCGCCGTACGCGCCGCGAACAACGCGCTCCAGGTCTTCGGCGGCTACGGCTACATCGACGAGTACCCGGCCGGCAAGCTGCTGCGCGACGCCCGCGTGATGACACTGTACGAAGGCACCAGCCAGATCCAGAAGCTCGTCATAGGCCGGGCACTGACAGGAGTCTCCGCGTTCTGAGCGGCGGGGACAATCAGAGGGTGACGATGAAGCCGCGCTGTGCCGTACTCGACGACTATCAGGACGTCGCGCTGTCCACCGCCGACTGGTCCCGCGAGATCGCCGTCGTGATGAGGGAACGCACGCCGTTCAGCGGCCAGTTGTTCGCCCGGTTGCCCCGCCTGGGGCTCATCCTCGGGCTGGCCCGGCAGGTGGTACGGGAGAATCTGAGCGCCTGACATCTGCGCGCCTGACATCTGAGTACGTGAGGTGAGTACGTGAGCGGATGTGAGCCGCGTCGCATTCGCCCATGCTGTCGGACATGAGCGACACACCGGTAAAGCAGCAGAACACGACGGCGTACTACGGACAGGCGGTCGCCGCCTTCGTCACAGCCCTGGGAGCGGTAACCCTCGGCATCCTCTACATGGACGCCGACGCCTGGGTGCGTGCCTTCCTCGGCATCGGCGTCCTGTACCTGGTGACCTCCGCGTTCACTCTCGCCAAGGTGATCAGGGACCGGCAGGAGGCCGGGCAGATCGTGAGCCGCGTCGACCAGGCCCGCCTGGAGAAGCTGCTCGCCGAGCACGACCCGTTCCAGAAGCTCTAAGCGCTTGCTCACCTTCGGGGTATGGTGTTCGTTCCTGCTGGACGGAAGGGGCGAGCCATGAGTACGGCGGACGAGATGGCCGAGCCACGCGACAACCACGACGACACGGACAAGCCGTGGAGCGAGGTCACCCCCGAGGCGGCCAGGAAGCTGCTGGTCGCCGCCGTCGAGGCGTTCGCCGAGCGGGGCTATCACGCGACCACGACCCGCGACATCGCGGGACGCGCGGGCATGAGCCCGGCGGCGCTCTACATCCACTACAAGACGAAGGAAGAGCTGCTCCACCGGATCAGCCGCGTCGGGCACGACAGGGCCCTGCAGATTCTGCTGGCCGCGGCGGAAGGGCCGGGCACGGCCGCCGAGCGGCTCGACCTTGCCGTACGCTCCTTCGTCCGCTGGCACGCGGAACGGCACACCACCGCGCGCGTCGTCCAGTACGAACTCGACGCGCTCAGCGACGAGCACCGCACCGAGATCGTGGAGCTGCGCAGGCGCACCGACGCCGCCGTACGCCACATCCTGAACGACGGTGTGAAGGCGGGGGAGTTCGACGTCCCGGACGTCCCCGGCACCACCCTCGCCGTGCTGTCGCTGTGCATCGACGTGGCGCGCTGGTTCAACGCCCAGGGGCGCAGGACACCCGACGAGGTCGGCGAGTTGTACGCCGACCTCGTGCTGAGGATGGTCACCGCCCAGAAGTAGTCACGGAGTAGTCGCGGAGCAGTCGCGCGGGCGGCTCAGAAGTAGTAGCGGGACACCGACTCCGCCACGCACGCCGGCTTGTCGCCGCCCTCGCGCTCCACCGTGACGACGGCCGTCACCTGCACGCCGCCGCCCGCCTCCGTGACCTCCTTGAGCACCGCCGTCGCCCGCAGCCGCGAGCCGACCGGCACGGGGGACGGGAAGCGCACCTTGTTGGCGCCGTAGTTGATGCCCATCTTCATGCCCTCGACCCGGAGGATCTGCGGAACGAGCGCCGGCAGCAGCGACAGCGTCAGATAACCGTGCGCGATGGTCGTCTTGAAGGGGCCCGCCGCGGCCTTCTCCGGGTCCACATGGATCCACTGGTGGTCGCCGGTCGCCTCGGCGAACAGGTCGATCCGCTTCTGGTCGACGTCCAGCCACTCGCTGTGCCCCAACTGCTCGCCGACCCCGGCGCGCAGCTCCTCGGCGGAAGTGAAGATCCTCGGCTCTGCCATGTCCCGGCCCCTGCCTCTCGTGCGGCTACATTCTGGAAGCTCATGTCTAAGCGCTTGCTCAGCATGGTTCCACTGCTGTGTTCTGTCAACGGAAGCTGTCGACGCAGGACCAGTAGGGTTCGAGGGGTGCCGCAGATACCAGAGAAGATCCACGAGCTCACGGTCGGCCAGCTGTCCGCGCGCAGCGGCGCCGCCGTGTCCGCCCTTCACTTCTACGAGTCCAAGGGCCTCATCAGCAGCCGCAGGACCACGGGCAACCAGCGACGCTACAGCCGTGACGCGCTGCGCCGCGTCGCCTTCGTCCGCGCGGCGCAGCGCGTCGGCATTCCGCTCGCCACGATCAGGAACGCGCTGGCCGAACTGCCCGAGGAGCGCACGCCCAACCACGAGGACTGGGCGCGGCTTTCCGAGGCGTGGCGCTCGGAGCTGGACGAGCGCATCAAACAGCTCGGCCGCCTCCGCGACCACCTCACCGACTGCATCGGCTGCGGCTGCCTGTCGCTGGAGACCTGCGTGCTGTCGAACCCCGACGACGTCTTCGGCGACCGCCTGACCGGTTCCCGGCTGCTTCCGGAAGGCCGGAGCCCACAGGAACGCAAGAAGCAGCGAAGCGCCTGAGCCGTCCCGTACCGGGCAGGCCGCTACAGCAGGGCCTCGCGCACCAGTTCGGCGTTCGAAGTCGCCGGCCGGCCGTCCGGAAGCAGCAGGGTGTCCTCCAGGCCGGCCCTGGTCGCCAGGCCGAGCCGGCGGGCCAGCCGCAGCACCGGCCAGGCGCCGCCGTCCTCGCCATGCAGGAGTACGGGCCTGCCCCGCGCATCGCCCAGCTCGGCCAGGAGTACGCGGGCCGACCCCTCCGCCGTGGCGGGGTCGGTGTCCGTCACCTCGGCGAGCACGCGCAGGACCCGGGGCGCGAGCGGCGAGCCGAGGAAGCGGCGTACGCCGTCGGTGCCCGACCAGAGGCCCGCCTCCACGCCGACGCCCCGCTCCATCAGGGCGGCCGCGAGCTCTTCCGCGCCCGGCTCGTGCCAGTTCACGGAAGCGTGATCGGGCAGCACCGTCCAGGAGCGCACGTACTCCACCCGGCGCCGGGGATCGGGCTCCGCCCAGGCGCCCGTGGTCACCCCGACCGGCACGCGAGCCACAAGCGCGGCCCGTATCGCCGTGAGCGTCGCCGCCACCGCGCGGGGCGACAACGTGTCCTGTCCGCAAGGAGACTTGGGATGCACATGCACATCACAGGCCCCGGCGGCGACAGCGGCCGCAGCGGCCTCGGCCATCGCACCGGGCGACACCGGCACGGCAGCACCGTCACCGGCACCGCGCGGGCCGTTCAGGCAGACCTGAACCCGAACCTGGACCGGAACCTGATCCTGAAGCCGAGTCATGCAGTCGATGGTGCCAGCCACCACTGACAACGCGGAGGCACGGCAGCGAAGGAGCGCCGCGCCCCCGCGCGCTCACGCCACCGACGCCAGTTCCCTGCGCCGTGCCTTCTTGGACTCCGCCAGTGCCTCGGGTGTCAGAACCGGCTGCGGCACCAGAATGCCGCAGCCCGTACAGACCGGGCCGAACCACGGCTCATGCGCCAGCTCCTGCTTCCAGACGATCCTGCTCTCCGCGCACACCGGGCAGTTCGCCCCGGGCTCGGATTCCAGGGCGGTTATCAGCCGGCGCAGTACGCCGCCGAGTGGCGCCACCGGATGGACAGCGGGATCGTCGCACCAGGCCACTCCGCACCCTCCCCAGGTGCGGCGGTGCCAGTCGTCGAAGGAGCCGGGGCGCCGCAGCCCGTCGTGCTTCTCGCGCTTGCGGCGCTGGGCGAACTCCACTTCGTACGCGAGCCAGACGGCCCGCGCCTCTTCCAACTCGTCGAGCGCGGCCACCAGCCGCGCCGGATCGGGCGCCCTGTCCTCTGGTTCGATCATGTGCCGTGAGCACAGATGATCCCAGGTCGCCCGGTGCCCATAAGGGGCAAACCGCTCAAGGCATTTGCGCAGTGAATACCGCCGCAGTGCCAGGTCACACCGCGGGTCGCGCACCTGTCTCGCAAGACTTCGGAAACCGGCCATCGTAATTGCCACCTCCGTCGCTGGTACTTCGGCGTCACAGAGTGGACGTACGGGTGCCCCGTTCGGCTCCATCGAAAATCGAATGGACGTCATCAGTGGCGATTTCGAAAAGGTGACGCATGCTCACTTTCCGGCGGGCGCGTACCGCCAGTAACGTCCGTCGCACCGGCCTCCCCTCCAAGGAGCACGCATGCGACGACGACGCCGTCCCAGTCCCGCACAGCACAGAACAGCCCTGGCAGCAGCGGTAATCGCACTTGCCGCAGGCATGCTGTCCCCCCTGCCGCAGGCCACGGCCGACACCGCCCGGAGCCCCGCGCCTGTCACCGATCACTGCCGGAGCCAGTGCGACGACATCCTGCCGCCCGGTCAGAACGGCAACGCAACTCTGGCCGAGATTCTCGCCCACAGGGTCCTCGGCACCCGCCCCGCACACAGCTCCGACCAGATAGCGAAGTACGACGCCCTGGTCGCGGGTCACCAGGGCCTGACCGACGACAAACTCACCACCTTCTTCAACGACGCCTCGTTCGGAGTCCCCGACGACCAGATCCGCTCCGTGATCCGCCCCCGCGACGACGTGACGATCACCCGCGACAAGGCGACCGGCGTCCCGCACATCAAGGGCACCACCCGCTACGGCACCGAATTCGGCGCCGGTTACGCGGCGGGACAGGACCGGCTGTGGCTCATGGACCTCTTCCGCCACATCGGACGCGGCGAACTGACCTCGTTCGCCGGCGGCGCCCTCGCCAACCAGGGCCTGGAGCAGCAGTTCTGGCCGCAGGCCCCGTACACCGAGGAAGACCTCCAGGCCCAGATCGACCGCATACGGACCACGAAGGGCGCGCGCGGCGAGCAGGCCATGGCGGACGCACAGGCGTACGTCGACGGCATCAACTCCTACCGCGAGAAAGCCAAAAAGGGGCGCTACTTCCCCGGCGAGTACGTCCTCACCGGCAAGGTCGACGCCATCACCAACATCGGAGAGATCAAGCCCTTCAAGGTCACCGACCTGATCGCGCTCGCCTCCGTCGTCGGCGGCCTCTTCGGCGGTGGCGGAGGCGGCGAGGTCCAGTCCGCGATCTCGCTGCTCGCCGCGCAGCAGAAGTACGGCGTCGCCGAAGGCACCGAGGTCTGGGAGTCCTTCCGCCAGCGCAACGACCCCGAGGCCGTCCTCACCGTCCACGACGGCACCAGTTTCCCGTACGCGGGCAAGCCGGAGAACCCCCGCGGGGTGGCCATGCCCGACCGCGGCTCCGTGACACCCGAGCAGCTCGTGTACGACCGCGAGGGCGCGGCGAAGACGGAGCGGGCGGGCGAGAAGGACCCGGTGAAGGCACCGAAGAGGCTCAAGCCGCTCCAGGGCATGTACGACGACGGTGTTCTCCCCGGCGCGGACTTCACGAAGAAGCGCGGCATGTCCAACGCCCTGCTGGTCTCCGGCAAGCACACCGCGAGCGGAAACCCGGTCGCCGTCTTCGGCCCCCAGACCGGCTACTTCGCCCCGCAGCTGCTCATGCTCCAGGAGCTCCAGGGCCCCGGCATCAGCGCCCGCGGCGCCTCCTTCGCGGGCGTCGGCATGTACGTCCAGCTCGGCCGCGGCCAGGACTACGCCTGGTCGGCCACCTCAGCCGGACAGGACATCACCGACACGTACGCGGTGGATCTGTGCGAACCGGGCGGCGGCGCGCCGTCCAAGTCCTCCACCCACTACCTCTTCCGGGGCACCTGCACCCCCATGGAGAAGCTGGAGAAGCGCAACGCCTGGAAGCCGACGCTGGCCGACTCCACGGCGGCCGGCTCGTACCGGATGCAGGTCTGGCGCACGAAGTACGGCACGGTCACCCACCGCGCCACGATCGGCGGCAAGCCCGTCGCGTACACCTCGCTGCGCTCCACCTACCGGCACGAAGCCGACTCGATCATCGGCTTCCAGATGTTCAACGACCCGTCGTACGTGCGGGACGCCGCGTCCTTCCAGAAGGCCGCCCAGAACATCGACTACGCCTTCAACTGGTTCTACGCCGACTCCCGCACTGCCGCGTACTACAACAGCGGCATGAACCCGGTGCGGGCGGAGGGCGTCGACGCCTCGCTGCCGGTGAGGGCGGAGAAGGCGTACGAATGGCGGGACTTCGACCCGCGGTTCAACACCGCCGCCTACACCCCGCCCGCAGAGCACCCGCAGTCCACCGGCCAGGACTACTACATCTCCTGGAACAACAAGCAGGCGAAGGACTTCACCGCCGCGGGCTTCGGCAACGGCTCCGTACACCGGGGTGACCTGCTCGACGACCGGGTGCGGAAGCTGGTGGGCGAGGGCGGCGTGACGCGTGCCTCGCTCACGCGGGCGATGGCCGAGGCGGCGGTGACCGACCTGCGGGGCGAGGACGTACTGCCGGAGCTGGTGAAGGTGCTGCGCTCGAAGCCGGTTGCCGACCCGGATGTGGCCAGGGGCATCCAGCAACTGGAGTCGTGGCGCGCCGCCGGCGTCCAGCGCAAGGAGACGGCCCAGGGGTCGCGTACGTACACGCACCCCGACGCGGTGCGGATCATGGACGCCTGGTGGCCGCTGCTCGTCGAGGCCGAGTTCAGGCCCGGCCTCGGTGACGAGCTCTACGGCGAACTCACCAAGAGCCTCACCACCGACGAGGCGCCGTCGGCCGGGCACGGCCCGACGGGGGCGCATGCGGGCTCCGCGTTCCAGTACGGGTGGTGGAGTTACGTCGACAAGGACCTGCGCGAGGTCCTCGGGCAGGAAGTCAAGGGCCCGCTGGCGAGGACGTACTGCGGCAACGGGGACCTCGCGGCCTGCCGTGACACGCTCCTCGTCACGCTGAAACAGGCTGTCGCCAAGCCCGCGACGGAGGTCTACCCGGGCGACGACAGCTGCAAGGCGGGGGAGCAGTGGTGCGCGGACTCGATCGTGCACCGGGCGGTGGGTGGCCTCACCCACCCCGCGATGCACTGGCAGAACCGCCCGACCTACCAGATGGTCATCGAGTACCCGTCACATCGCTGAGGGCTCTTTCCCCCACCCGCCCCTTCCCACAACTGGGGCGCTGCCCCAGACCCCGCTCCTCAAACGCCGGAGGGGCTGAAGTTGCCCAGTGGCGCAACATCCAGCCCGTCCGGCGTTTGAGGACACGCCCGGAGGGCGTCTGTGTGGTCTGGGGGCTGGGGCTTGCCCCCCACGCGGCGGAGCCGCAGAGTGTCACGGCGGGAAGGGGCGGGGCGGGGAATTAGCCCGCCGCAGGCGTCCGCTCTACCCCCCGATCCGGCCCGCAGCGATCACCACCCTCGCCAGCTCCGCGTGCAGGATGTCACTGTGCGCCCCGGAAGGTGGACCTCCGCGCCGTACGACCGCCGCCGCGTCCACATTCACACACCCCGAGCCCGGGACCCCGTCCCGCAGCGCCTGCGCCAGCGTGAGCACCGGCGTGTCCCGGACCGCCTGGATCCCGCCGAAACCGATCGCACCCCACCGACTGCCCAGCCCGACCACCCCCGCCGAGTCACCCGCCAGCCGCGACGCCAGCGGATAGATGACGCCGAGCGCCGAGTCGTGGCGCGAGTAACAGGCCACCACGGGCCCGTCCACCCGCCGCTCCATCCCCCGCAGCGCGCCACCACTGCCCACCGCGTGCGGCAGCCGCGCAGCAAACGCGTAGTGCGAGAAGGCGCCTTGGAGCATGGTCACGGACTTCACGTTCCGTACGTCGCCGGGCAGCCCCCGCAGCGCGAAGGCGACCAGCCGCGCCCCCTGACTGTGCCCGACCAGATGCACCCGCATCGAGGGGGACGACCGGGCGAGCTGCCCGAGCAGCGGCCCGAGCCCCAGCCGGCCGACCGTCCCGGCCCGCCGCTTCATCTCGTAGTACGTCGCCTGGCGGAGCAGCTCCTTCGCCCCGTTCCAGAACTTCTTCAGGCCGCCGCCGAGCGACAGGGCCTGCACCACCGGCTCCTCGGCTCCGGTCTCCGCCAGCGCGGCAGTGAAGTCGCGGCACACGGTAAGCGTGTCGTCGTACAGCATCCGCGGCAGCGCCTGCGACTCCATGTCGGACGCGTCGGAGCCGTGCACCGCTACGAGCCCGCCCCCAGAGAGACCGGCCAACTCGCGTACGAGCGCCCCGAATTCCTCGAACGCCGCCACCTCCTCCGGCCGCTCGTCGAGCAGCTCGGCCAGCCGCTCCACCACCTGCTCGCGGCCGGGAAAGGCCTCGGCCAGCGCCTGCCGGGTGTGCTCGTCGAGGCCGGGACCGGCGTCGGCGGCCGGGGCGGCGCTCCGGTCGAAGTCCGGGATCGGTTCGTCCGCGAACCGGATCGACGGCCACACGATGCCCGCATAGCCGAGCCGTACGCCGGGCGAGTCCGCGAGCAGACCAGGAAAGGGGGCGTAGAAACGGTCGTACATCCTGGTCGCCACCGAGCGGTTGCTGTTCCAGCCGTGCGCGAACATCACCAGGTCGGTGACATCGAGTTCCGCCAGCCGGTCGCGCTGACGCGTGTTCACGTCACCGTCCGCGTCGAACGTGATCTCCCGGTACGGCTCCACACTCACACCCGCCATGGCGCAACCCCTCGGGTCCGTGCGGGCCCGCTACCCGCCGCCTCAGCATCCCGCCGGACCGCAGGACTGGCCATACGTCACGTCAGAGCAGATCCGCCGCCGTGATCCGCCGCAGCTGGACGAGTACGTCGCACGAGGGCGCGCCCCCACCCTCAGCGGTACAGCAGATACTCCCGGCGTACGGAGCTGAACGCCGCAAGGTCGGATCGCCAGGCGTCCACCACCTCGCCCGTCCCCGCCCCCGCGTTGATCATCGTGCGGACCCGCGTATTGCCGGTCAGCTTGTCGATCCAGTTGTCGGCCCGCCACGCGAAGCCGCTCCAGCTCTTCTTCGCGGTGATCAGCAGCGCGATGCCGGTGCGCACAGGGTCGTACGCCTCCCGGTCGTGCACATGCAGCTGTACGCCGCCGATCGTCTTCCCCTGGAACTTGGAGAACGTCGGCGCGAAGTACGCCTCCCTGAAGTGCACCCCGGGCAGCCCGGCGGCGTTCGCGGTCTCCGCCCACCGGCGGTCGATGCCCTCCGCGCCCAGCAGTTCGAACGGCCGGGTCGTGCCCCGCCCCTCCGACAGGTTGGTGCCCTCGAAGAGGCAGGTGCCCGCGTACACGAGCGCGGTGTCGGGCGTCGGCATGTTGGGGCTCGGCGGCACCCACGGCAGCCCCGTCGAATCGAAGAAGTCGCCGCGCCGCCAGCCCGTCACCCGCACCGTCTCCAGCGCCACCGGCCGCGCCAGGAACTCGCCGTTGAAGAGCCGCGCCAGCTCGCACACCGTCATCCCGTGCGCCTGCGCGATCGGCTCGCGCCCCACGAACGTCGCGAACCCTTTGTCCAGCACCGGACCGAGCGCGGCGCGCCCCGTCACCGGGTTCGGCCGGTCGAGCACCACGAACCGCTTGCCCGCGAGGACCGCCGCCACCATGCAGTCGTACAGCGTCCAGATGTACGTGTAGAAGCGCGCGCCCACGTCCTGGATGTCGAAAACGATCGTGTCCACGCCCGACGCCGTGAAGATGTCCGCGAGAGGCTGCCCGCTCTTCAGGTACGTGTCGTACACCGGAAGCCCGGTCGCCGGATCGTCGTAACGCCCCTCCGAGCCGCCCGCCTGCGCCGTGCCGCGAAAGCCGTGCTCGGGCCCGAAGACGGCGGTCAGGTTCACCCGGTCGTCGGCGTGCATGACGTCCACGATGTGGCGTACGTCCGAGGTGATGCCCGTCGGATTGGTGACGACGCCGACTTTCTGCCCCGCCAGGAGCGCGTAACCGTCGGCGGCCAGCCGGTCGAAGCCGGTGCGCACCCGAAGGTGCCCGGGGCGGCCGGGGTGCCCGGTGGCGGCCGACGGGGCCGCGGCGCCGAGTGCTCCCGCCGCCCCCGTGGCGGCCAGCAATCTGCGTCTGGACAGGTTCATCCCAGTACCTCCGTGATCGGCGCCGTCTGTCATGGCCACGCACGCTAGCGCGCGCGGCGGCGCCGGGGAACGAGCCGGGCACGGCGGGTTGGCGGCGCCCGGCCCCTTCCGCTGCTCCATACCGACCGGTTAGTCTGCCGAGGCTGTCGGCAGGAGAGGTGGGCCTCAAGGATGAGCCAGTTGAGCCAGTTCCAGGACGCGGGAGTCGTCGTCACCGGTGCGGGAGGCGGCATCGGAGCCGCCCTCGCCCGCAGATTCGCGGCCGAGGGGGCACGGGTCGTCGTCAACGACCTCGACGCGCAGAAGATCAAGGCGATCGCCGACGAGACCGGCGCCACCGCCGTCGCGGGAGACGCCTCCGCGATCGTCGAAGAGGCCCGCGAGGCACTCGGCGGCAAGGTCGACGTGTACTGCGCCAACGCGGGCCTCGCCTCGCCCGGCGACGCCTTCGCCGACGAGGAGGTCTGGGCCGCGGCCTGGGACGTCAACGTCATGGCTCACGTCAGGGCGGCCAAGGCGCTGCTGCCCGACTGGCTGGAGCGCGGGAGCGGCCGGTTCGTCTCCACCGTCTCGGCGGCCGGCCTGCTGACCATGGTCGGCGCGGCCCCGTACAGCGTCAGCAAGCACGGCGCGCTGGCCTTCGCCGAGTGGCTCTCGCTGACCTACCGCCACCGGGGCGTCAAGGTTCACGCGATCTGCCCGCAGGGCGTACGCACCGACATGCTGACCGCCGCGGGCTCGGCCGGCGAGCTGGTCCTCGCGCCCACCGCCATCGAGCCGGAGGACGTCGCCGTCGCGCTCTTCGACGGCATGGCGGCCGACCGCTTCCTGATCCTCCCGCACGCCGAGGTGGCCGGGTACTACCAGGCACGCGCCGGGGACCCGGACCGCTGGCTGGGCAACATGAACCACCTTCAGCAGAAGTGGGAAGAGGCAGCCCGATGAGCGAGACGACGACCAAGACGACGAGCGAGTCGATCTATTCCGCCAAGCCCTGGCTCGCCCAGCTCACCGACGCTCAGCGGGCGCCCATGGACCCGCCGGCCACCCTGCTGCACGCCTTGAAGAACGCGGTGAACCGCGCGCCGGACCACCCCGCCCTCACCTACTTCGACGGCCGCCTCACCTACCGCGAGACCGACGAGCTCTCGGACTCCGTCGCGGGCCACCTGGCCGCCAAGGGCCTGCGGCACGGTGACCGGGTCGCGGTCATGCTTCAGAACAGCCCGCACTTCGTCATCGCGCTGCTCGGCGCCTGGAAGGCCGGCGCCGTCGTCGTACCGCTCAACCCGATGTACAAGTCGGCCGAGGTCGGCCACGCGCTCGGGGACGCCGAGGCGACCGCGCTGATCTGCTCGGACCGCGCGTGGGAGGCGTACCTGCGCGAGGCCGCGGAGGCCTCTTCCGTACGCATCGCCCTCACCGCCTGTGAACTCGACCTCCAGACCAGGAACGACACCCGGGTCCTGAACTTCGAGCGGGCGGCTCCGGCTTCCGACGCGGACGACCTGGTGACCGTCGCCCGCCTGGGCCTCCCGGCCCCGGCGGACCGCGAGCTCACGGCCACCGACGTGGCGCTGATCAGCTATACCTCGGGCACGAGCGGCACCCCCAAGGGCGCGATGAACGTCCACGGCGGGATCATGTACAACGCCGAGCGGCAGCGCACCGGGCACCCCGTCGCCGAGGGCGCTGCGTACTTCGCGCTCGCGCCCCTCTTCCACATCACCGGCATGGTCTGCGAACTGGCCGTCTGCGTCGCCAACGCCGGCACGCTCGTCCTCGCCTACCGCTTCCACCCGGGCGTCGTCCTCGACGCGTTCACCGAGCACCGCCCCGCCTACACCGTCGGCCCCTCCACCGCCTTCATGGCGCTCGCCGCGACCCCCGGTGTCACGCGGGACCACTTCGCCTCCTTCGAGGTCATCTCGTCGGGCGGCGCGCCGGTGCCGCCGGCCCTCGTCGAGAAATTCCGGGCGGGATTCGGCCCGTACATCCGCAACGGTTACGGCCTCACCGAGTGCACCGCTCCCTGCGCGGCCGTGCCGCCCGAGAAGGAAGCCCCGGTGGACCCGGCCTCGGGGACGCTCTCCGTGGGCGTACCCGGCCCGGACACGGTCGTACGTATCGTCGACGAGAAGGGCGCGGACGTACCCTTCGGCGAGCAGGGCGAGATCGCCGTGAGCGGCCCGCAGGTCGTCCCCGGCTACTGGCGCCGCCCGGAGGCGACCGCCGAGGCCTTCCCCGGCGGCGAACTGCGTACCGGCGACATCGGGTTCATGGACGAGGACGGCTGGCTCTACGTCGTCGACCGCAAGAAGGACATGATCAACGCGTCCGGCTTCAAGGTCTGGCCGCGCGAGGTCGAGGACGTCCTCTACACCCACCCGGCGGTGCGGGAGGCGGCCGTCGTCGGCATCCCCGACGCGTACCGGGGGGAGAGCGTGAAGGCGTACGTCAGCCTGCGCCCCGGAGCGGAGGTGGCGCCGTCCGAGATCTCCGCGTACTGCGAGGAGCGGCTGGCGGCGTACAAGTATCCGCGCGAAGTGGAGATCCTGCCGGAACTTCCCAAGACGACGAGTGGGAAGATCCTCAGGCGGGAACTGCGTTCCCGTTCCTGAACCCTCATGTGGTTGTTTCGACGAAAGGCAGGTGGCGGCACATGGCCAGGACGACGGACGGAAGCGGCATCCCCGTCCCACAGCGGCTGCTGGCCGCCGCCACCCGCCTGTTCGCCGAGCGCGGGTACGACCGCACGTCGGTGCAGGAGATCGTCGAGGCGGCCGGCGTCACCAAGGGTGCGCTGTACCACTACTTCGGCTCGAAGGACGATCTGCTGCACGAGGTGTACGCCCGTGTCCTGCGGCTCCAACAGGAGCGGCTGGACGCGTTCGCGGACGCGGACGCGCCGGTGGAGCGGCGGTTGCGGGACGCGGCGGCGGATGTGGTGGTCACGACCATCGACAACCTCGACGACGCGTCGATCTTCTTCCGGTCCATGCACCACCTGAGTCCGGAGAAGGACAAGCAGGTGCGGGCGGAGCGGCGGCGGTATCACGAGCGGTTCCGGGCGCTGATCGAGGAGGGGCAGAAGGAGGGCGTCTTCTCGACGGCGACGCCGGCGGATCTGGTGGTGGACTACCACTTCGGGTCGGTCCATCACCTGTCGACGTGGTACCGGCCCGATGGCCCCCTCACCCCGCAGCAGGTGGCGGACCATTTGGCGGACCTGCTGCTGCGGGCGCTGCGGCCGTAGGGGGCGCGGGTGCGGGTGCTGCGCGGGGCTTCCCCTACCCGCCCCTTCCCGAACTGGGGGCGAGCCCCCAGACCCCCGGGACGCCCTGCGGGCGTGTCCTCAAACGCCGGACGGGCTGGATTCGGCCGCACCATCCAGCCCCTCCGGCGTTTGAGGAGCGGGGTCTGGGGCAGCGCCCCTCACGCGGCGGAGCCGCAAAGTGTCACAGCGGGAAGGGGCGGGGTGGGGAAAGCCCCGCGCAGCGGCACCCGCACCCGTACGACCCCTACACGTACTTCTTGAGCTCCCGCCGCGCCAGCGACCGCTGATGCACCTCGTCCGGCCCGTCCGCCAGCTTCAGCGTCCGCGCCGCCGCCCAAAGCTCCGCCAGCGGGAAGTCCTGGCTGACGCCACCCGCCCCGTGCAGCTGCACCGCATTGTCGAGGATGTCGACGACCGCCCGCGGCGTAGCGATCTTGATCGCCTGGATCTCCGCGTGCGCCCCGCGATTGCCCACCGTGTCCATCAGCCACGCCGTCTTGAGCACCAGCAGCCGCAGCTGCTCGACGGCCACCCGCGCGTCCGCGATCCAGTTGTGTACGACGCCCTGCTGGGCGAGCGGCTTGCCGAAGGCCTCGCGCGACACCGCCCGCCGGCACATCAGCTCGATCGCCCGCTCCGCCATGCCGATCAGCCGCATGCAGTGGTGGATCCGGCCGGGGCCGAGACGCGCCTGGGCGATGGCGAAGCCGCCACCCTCCTCGCCGACCAAGGCAGAGGCAGGCACCCGCGCCCCGTCGAAGACGACCTCGGCGTGGCCGCCGTGGGAGTGGTCCTCGTACCCGTACACCTGCATCGCGCGCCGGATCTCGACGCCAGGCGTGTCACGCGGCACCAGGATCATCGACTGCTGACGGCGGACATCCGCACCCTGAGGATCGGTCTTGCCCATCACGATGAAGATCTTGCAGTCCGGGTTCATCGCCCCTGAGATGTACCACTTGCGCCCCGTGACGACGTACTCGTCACCATCACGCTCGATCCGCGTCTCGATGTTCGTCGCGTCCGACGAGGCGACCTCCGGCTCGGTCATCGCGAACGCCGACCGGATCTCGCCCGACAGCAGCGGCTCCAGCCACTGCTTCTTCTGCTCGTCGGACGCGAATTGCGCCAGCAGTTCCATGTTTCCCGTGTCCGGCGCCGCGCAGTTCAGCGCCGTGGGCGCCAGGTGCGGGCTGCGGCCGGTGATTTCGGCGAGCGGCGCGTACTGCAGATTCGTGAGCCCGGCGCCGTACTCCGCATCCGGCAGGCTGTGCTGGTCTACAAAGAAAAGGTTCCACAGGCCCTGCCTGCGCGCCTCCGCCTTGAGGTCCTCCACGACCTGCGGCGTGTCCCACGGCGACGCGAGCAGCTCGCGCTGCTCGTGCGCGACGGTCTCGGCCGGGTACACGAAGTCGTCCATGAAGGCGAGAAGCTTGCCGCGGAGCTCTTCGGTCCGTGCGTCGTATGCGAAATCCATGGTGGTGTCTCAGCCTTCCTGAAGGGTGGTCAGGCCGTGCTCGATGAAGACGGGCACGAGGTCGCCGATCCGGTCGAACCCGGCGCCGACGGTCTGCCCGAGCGTGTAGCGGTAATGGATGCCCTCGAGGATCACGGCGAGCTTGAACCAGGCGAACGCCGTGTACCAGGCGATGGCGGAGGTGTCCCGGCCGGACCCGGCGGCGTACCGCTCGACGATCTCGCGCGCCGACGGGTGACCGGGCGCGCCGGCCGTCGTGGAGACGGGGGAGTCGGGCAGCTCCAGCTCGTGGCTGTACATCACGAGCAGCCCGAGGTCGGTGAGCGGGTCGCCGAGGGTCGACATCTCCCAGTCGAGGATGGCGTTGATCCGGTCGTCGGCGCCGCCGATCAGGACGTTGTCGAGACGGTAGTCGCCGTGTACGACCGTGGGCGCGGGGGAGTCGGGCAGCGAGCGCCCGAGCGCCGCGTGCAGCTCGTCGATGCCCGCCAGTTCGCGGTTGCGGGAGGCGTCGAGCTGCTTGCCCCAGCGGCGCAGCTGCCGGTCGAGGAAGCCCTCGGGACGGCCGAAGTCGCCCAGGCCCACGCCCTGCGGATCCACGGCGTGCAGGGCGACGAGGGTGTCGACCAGGCCGAGTACGGCGGCACGGGTACGTTTGGCGCCCAGCGCGGCGAGCTCGTCGGCCGTACGGTACGGAACGCCCTCGACGTACTCCATGACGTAGAACGGCGACCCGATGACCGACTCGTCCTCGCACAGCAGCAGCGGCGCGGGCACCGGCACATCGGTCGGGTGCAGCGCGCTGATCACCCGGTACTCCCGCTTCATGTCGTGCGCGGTCGCCAGCACATGGCCGAGCGGCGGCCGCCGCACCACCCACCGGGACCTGCCGTCCGTGACGGCGTACGTCAGGTTCGAGCGGCCGCCTTCGATGAGCCGGGCGCTGAGCGGTCCGCTCACCAGCCCCGGCCGCTCGCGGTCGAGATGACCGCGCAGCTGCTCGGGATCGAGACCTGGCGGGTGGACTGCGCTCATGGGGGCACCTCCGAGGGCGAACACTGCTGACAAGACGACGTCGCGACTCATCATGCCGACCAGTCGGTATGCCGTCCAGTGTGCCGACGTACCCCGAGACGCGGATCACGCGTGGCAGGCGACCGGTTTCCCGCCGTTCATGGCCGCCATGTCACCGAAGACGACCACCGGATCGAGCGGCGAGCCCTCCGGCAGGCCGTCCAGTTCGGCGTACGCGCGGTGCAGGTTGGCGACGAGCCGCTCGCTCTCGCGCAGCTCTGCGAAGACCCCGAGGTCGGCCTCCCGGGCGGTCTCCAGGGGCGTACGGCCCTTGGCGTGCCCGGCCTCGGCGAGCTCGGCGACGTACCGCAGATAGCGCTCGGTCGCGTCGTACGCCGAGGGGTCGGTCACGGGGCCGTGTCCGGGGACGACCGTCTCCGCGCCGAGCGAGCGGAGCAGATCGAGGGAGCGGAGCGACCCGCTCAGCGATCCCATCGGGACGAACGGCGTGCCGCCCTGGAAGATCAGGTCGCCGGTGAAGACGATCCCGTACTCCGGCAGGTGAATGATCGAATCGCCGGTGGTGTGCGCGACGCCCGGGTGGATCAGCCGCACCTCGGTCCCGCCCGCGTGGACGGTGAGGCGCTCGCTGTACGTGAGGGTGGGGGCGGTGACAGTGATGTCACCGAAGTCGTGGCCCGGCCACATCAGGTGCAGCTGGAGCCCGACGGCGAGGACCTCGGCGCGGCAGGTGTCGTGCCCGATGACCGTGGCTTCGGGTACGAAGACGCTGTTGCCGTAGGTGTGGTCGCCGTGGTGGTGGGTGTTGACGACGGTACGGGGGAGCGGCGCGCCGGTCGCGAGGAGCGCTTCGCGCAGGGCGTGCGCGCGGCGCTCGGTGGCCGCGGTGTCGACGAGCAGGGTCGAAGCGCCGTCGCTGACGAACCCGGCGTTGTTCAGGCACCAGCCACCGTCCGGCTGGATGTACGCGTGCACGTCGGGCGCGAGCTGAACGATGTACGGGTCGTCGGTGGCAGGCACTGGGGTTCCCCCGGGTCGGGACGCGTCAGGTTGGGGCGGGTCGGTCAAGGGTCGAACTGGTCAGGGAGAGCCTGCCAGTTCATGCCCGCCCGGGGGAAGGCAGGTCCGGGACACGGACCTCGTACTCAGTGATCGTCCCAGTGGCCGTCGTGAGCGGCGTGACGGTGGCCGTCGTGGACGTAGTCGACGTGATCGCCGTGCGTGACGGCGCTGTGCCCGCAGTTCTTGGCGTGCTCATGGGTGTGACCGCTGTGCGTGACGTGATCCGTGGACTCGCATTCGTCCCAGTGTCCGGAGTGCTCGCGGTGCATGTGCCCGTCGTGCGCGTAGTCGGTGTGGTCGCCGTGCGGCACCGCGACGTGCCCGCAGACCGGACCGTGCACGTGCTCGTGAGTGGGGTGCTCCTGGTGAAGAGCGGTCATTATGCTCACCTCTGGTGCGATTCCGGATACTTTGTGACAGCTCCAGGCTAGTCCCGGACGACCGCTTCATCCGTCTCCCATCCCTGCGCCGCGGCGAATTCGTCACCGTGTTCCGCGGACCACCTGCCCAGCGCCCGGATCGGCTCCAGGAGGCTCGCGCCGAGCTCGGTCAGCGCGTACTCGACGCGCGGCGGTGCCTCGGCGTAGGCGCGGCGCTCCACCAGGGCGTAACCCTCCAGGCGGCGCAGCGTCTGGTTGAGGACCTTGGCGCTGATGCCGCCGATCTCGGCGCGCAGCTCGCCGGGGCGGCGCGGGCCCTCGCCGAGTGCGTAGATGACGACGGCGTTCCAGGTGTTCGAGAGCAGATCGAAGCCGAGTCTGGCTCGGCAGTCCGCGAGCAAGCCGTTCACAACTACTCTCCCCGCACGGTCCGTTGGGCACCGATCGGTAACCAACGGATCTCCTAGCGTCCTGTCCTGACACGTTACGCGGGAGAGGAACACACATGCGCATCGGAATTCTCGGTACGGGCAACATGGCGGACGCACTCGGAACCCAGTGGGCCAGGGCGGGCCACGAGGTGCTGGTCGGCGGCCGCTCGGCGGACCGCGCGGCCGAACTCGCCGGCCGTATCGGCGGCCGGGCGGGCACGCTGCGCGAGGCCGCCGCCTTCGGGGACGCGACGCTGCTCGCCGTCCCGCACGACAGCGTGCCCGCGGTTCTGCAGGAGGCGGCGGGCGCGGACGAAGGCGGCGAAGGCGGCGACGGCGTACTGCGCGGCCGCGTCCTGATCGACTGCACCAACGCGGTCGGGCCCGGCTTCGTCCTGACGACACAAGGCGGCCCGGGTGCGGCGGAACGTATCGCCGGCGCGACCGGCGCCCACGTCGTCAAGGCCTTCAACCACTGCGCCGACAGCGTCTGGCGGCTGACCCCGCCCGCCTTCGCCGACGGGCCACTGGCTGTGCCGCTGTGCGGGGACGACGAGGCGGCGCTGGAGACGGTACGGACGCTCGTACGGGACATGGGCTGCGTACCGCTGGCCGCGGGGGGCCTCGACCGGGCGGTGTACGTCGAGACCGCGACGGCCTTCCTCATCGGGCTGTGGGTGAACGGTGAGGACCCGCGCCGGATGCTGCCGCCCTTCGAGGCGGCCACGGCCTGAGCCGGCCCGACCCCTCAGACGACGATCGCCACGGCGAACCCGGCGAGCGCGATCGTGCAGGCCGTCGCCGTCATCGCGGCGCGCACCGACATCGGCGCCGGCCTGGCGGTGCTGCCGACGGCCTGGATGCGGTGGTGGGCGACCCGCAGGAACCCCAGCCAGACCAGCACGCAGAGCGCCGTGGCGATCACCCCGGCCACGCTGATCTCATCATGCACCGCCTGCTTCGCCGCCAGTACGGCCACCACCGTGCAGGCCAGCGTGGTCCTGCGCCAGGCGAGCCGGGTCCGTTCCGGTTGAAGGCCGGGGTCCCTGGCGGGGTCGGGTGCGGGGCCGGGGTCGGCCGGGCCGGTCAATTCCGGCCGTCCCAGCCGAAGAGGACGACCACGACCATGACGACGGCGACGACGGCCACCACGAGGCTCAGCACGGTCGGGAAACGGGTGACCGGGAGGTCGTCACCGCGCCGCATGGCCTGCTCGCAGCGCACCCAGTGATTGACCGCCCGCAGCGCACACAGCACACCGGCCGCCAGCAGTCCGAGCGCCATGCCGGCACGCACGCCCCAGGCGAGTCCGGGCAGGAACTGGTCGACCGCGAAACCGCCGCCGATGAGAGCCAGCGCGGTACGGATCCAGGCGAGGAAGGTGCGCTCGTTGGCCAGCGAGAAGCGGTAGTCGGGGGTCTCGCCCTCTTCCCGGATGCGCTGCGGCGCGAACCAGAGCCGCAGACTCCGCACGAACTCGATCACGCGCCGCACCTTACCGGGCCGATTGTCAGTGGCCCCGCCTACGCTGCGGTGCATGGACGACGTTGTGCGTTTCCCCTTGTACGAGACGGAGTACGAGCTGGTCGCGGCCGAAGAGCTGGCCGATGACCCGGCGTTCTGGCTCGCGCACCTGTGGAGGACGGCAGGAGACCCCGAGGAGCTGACCGAGCGCTTCGGCACGGACACCGCGGACCTCGACGCCATGCTGGAGCGGCTCGCCGACGAGGAGAGACCGTGGCCGGTCCTCAGAGTCCCCTTCAGCGGTGGCCATACGGTTGTCGTCGTCTACCGCAACTTCCCCGAGGCCAGCGGCATTGACTTCTTCGTCCACCACCCCGACTGGGGCCGGATCGGCCACCTCGGCAAGTTGGACGGCCACGACGCCGGCCCCGGCCTGTCCTGGGCCGAGCTGACGGCGATCGCCGCGTCCCCGGCCGACGGGCGCGAAGGCCTCGACGACCCGTCACAGCGCCTGCTGCTCCTGCTGCCGGTGCTCGGTGACGCCGATACGCCCGACGAGGCGGTCGACGTCGTCGAGCGGGCGCTGACCGACTGCGGCATACCGGCGGCCGGGGCGCGGGAGACCGCAGCGCACCTGCTGGGCGCGGGCTTCTTCGGCGACGGGGCGTACTGGTACGTCACGGACGCGAGCCCCCTCGCCGTCTGCGACGAGCCGCACAGCCCCCGTACGGTCCCGCTCGCGCAGGGCATTACCGCCGCCCAGGCGCGATCCCTCGCAGATGCTCTGGCGGGCAGCAGGGCACAGGAGGTGCGGTCAGCCGGCCTGCCCAGCACCTGACGAGGGCAGCGGACCGGGGCCGGCGAACGCGCGCAGCCGTTCCCACGCCGCGAGACCGTCCGGCACCCACTCCCAGTCACCTTCGGCGAGCCGTCGCTCCAGCTCCGCGCGGGTCAGGAAGCCGTACCACGCGACCTCCTCCGCCTGCGGATTCACCGGGAGCTCGCACCGCACCTCGTAGACGTACGACCACCAGGTCTGCGCGCCGTCCGCGCTCGCGTAGAGGAACTTGAACAGCGGTACGGGCGCGGGCAGCCCGGACACACCCAGCTCCTCCTCCGCCTCCCGCAGCGCCGCCTCGTCGTACGACTCGCCCGCACCGACGACCCCGCCCACGAACATGTCGTACATCGAGGGGAAGACCAGCTTCACGGGCGTCCTGCGGTGCACGAAGTACCGGCCCTCGCCGTCCCGCGCCAGGACGAAGACGCAGCGATGGCGCAGGCCGCGGGCGTACACCTCGCCGCGCGGGGCCTGTCCGACGACTTCGTCGTTCGCGTCGACGACGTCCAGAATCTCGTCAGCGGGAGTCACGGGAGTCATACGGCCCATCCAACCTCACCGCCATGTATCCACCGGTTGACGCCCCGCCCGCCTCTGCCGAAGATCTGACGCACGAGTAACTTCTCACTCCACTTCGCCCCGGCAAGGACGGAAACCATGGCGTACGACGCTGATGTGATCGTGATCGGGGCGGGCCTGGCAGGCCTGGCGGCCACCGCGGAGCTCGTCGACGCGGGCCGCAAGGTGATCCTGCTCGACCAGGAACCCGAGCAGTCCGTCGGCGGTCAGGCGCACTGGTCCTTCGGCGGCCTCTTCTTCGTCGACTCGCCCGAGCAGCGCCGCATGCGGATCAAGGACAGCCGCGACCTCGCACTCCAGGACTGGCACGGCACGGCGGGCTTCGACCGCGAGGAGGACCACTGGCCGCGCAAGTGGGCCGAGGCGTACGTCGACTTCGCGTCCGGCGAGAAGCGGGCCTGGCTGCACGGGCAGGGCGTGCGCTTCTTCCCGGTGGTGGGATGGGCCGAGCGCGGCGGTTACGACGCCACCGGGCACGGGAACTCCGTACCGCGCTTCCACATCACCTGGGGCACGGGCCCCGGCATCGTCGCCCCCTTCGAGCGCCGCGTGCGCGACGGGGTGGCGCGGGGCCTGGTCCAGCTGCGGTTCCGCCACCGCGTCACCGGCCTCGCGCGCAGCGCCGGGTCCGTGGACACCGTCACCGGCGAGATCCTGGAGCCCTCGGCCGCCGAGCGCGGGGTCGCCAGCAGCCGCGAGGCGACCGGGTCCTTCGAGCTCAGGGCGCAGGCGGTGATCGTCACCTCGGGCGGGATCGGCGGCAACCACGAGCTCGTACGCGCCAACTGGCCCCAGCGGCTGGGCACCCCGCCCGCCTCGATGCTCTCCGGCGTACCCGCGCACGTCGACGGCCTGATGCTCGGCGTCACGGAGGCGGCGGGCGGCCGCATGATCAACCGCGACCGGATGTGGCACTACACGGAGGGCATCCAGAACTGGAACCCGATCTGGGCCAAGCACGGCATCCGCATCCTCCCCGGGCCCTCCTCCCTCTGGTTCGACGCCCGCGGCAAGCGCCTGCCCGTGCCGCTCTTCCCCGGCTTCGACACTCTCGGCACGCTCGACCACATCATGAAGACGGGGTACGACTACACCTGGTTCGTCCTCGACCAGAAGATCATCGGCAAGGAATTCGCGCTCTCGGGTTCCGAACAGAACCCTGACCTCACGGGCAAGTCGGTCCGTGACGTCATCGGCCGCGCACGGGCCGATGTCCCCGGCCCGGTCAAGGCGTTCATGGACAAGGGCGCGGACTTCGTCGTCGAGAAGGACCTGTCCGCGCTGGTCCGCGGCATGAACGCGCTCACCGGGGCTGCATCTGATCAAAAAACGGTGCTGATCGACGAGGCGGAGCTGCGCCGCGAAATCACCGCCCGGGACCGGGAGATCACCAACACCTTCACCAAGGACCTCCAGGTGATGGCGATCCGTGGCGCCCGCAATTACCTCGGCGACAAGCTGATCCGTACGGCCGCGCCGCACCGCATTCTCGACCCCAAGGCGGGTCCGCTCATCGCCGTACGCCTGCACATCCTCACCCGGAAGTCGCTCGGCGGCCTGGAGACCGACCTGTCCTCGCGGGTGCTGACGGAGGGCGGCGGCGTACTGCCGGGCGTGTACGCGGCGGGGGAGGCGGCGGGCTTCGGCGGCGGCGGCGTCCACGGCTACCGCTCCCTGGAGGGCACCTTCCTGGGCGGCTGCCTCTTCTCCGGCCGCACGGCGGGCCGCGCCGCGGCGAGGGCGGTGGCGTGATCCACATCACCACGGCACGATCGAGCGCGGGCGATGATTCCGGGGCGGCGTGATGGTCTCCATTGTCGTAACCCCGAAGCGAGGCAGGGAAAGTGACCATGGGTAAGTACGTTCAGCTCGGTGCGGTGAAGACCTGGTACGCAGAGCAGGGCAAGGGCGAACCGCTGGTGCTGATGCACGGTGGTCTGGTCGACGCCCGGTTCTTCGAGCCGAACATCGGGCCGCTGACCGAGCACTTCCACGTCTACACGCCGGAGCGTCGCGGCCACGGGCACACGCCGGACGTGGCGGGGCCGATCACGTACCAGCTGATGGCCGACGACACCATCGCCTTCCTGGAGACAGTGGTGGGCGAACCGGCCGACCTGGTGGGGCACAGCGACGGGGCGTTCACCGCGATGCTGGTCGCGATGCAGCGGCCGGAACTGGTGAAGCGGCTGGTGATGATCAGCGGCGGCTTCAACAAGTCCGGTTCGGCCGAGCCGGAGGGGGCGGAGTGGGACGTGGACGCGATCGCCGAGTTCCTCGGTCCGGCCTACGGCGAGGTCTCACCGGACGGCGAGGAGCACTTCAAGGTTGTCGCCACGAAGATCGGCGAGATGGCGGCGAAGGAACCCGACCTGCGGGCGTCGCAGCTGAGCGCGGTCGCCGCGCGCAGCCTGGTGATGTTCGCCGACGACGACCTCGTGACGCCGACGCACATGGTCGAGATGTTCGAGGCACTGCCGAACGCGGAACTGGCCATCGTCCCCGGCACCTCCCACTTCCTCACCCAGGAGAAGCCGGAGCTGGTCAATCACCTGGTCCTCGACTTCCTCACCCGGGACCCGGTCCCCACGGTCGCCCCCATCCGCCGGGCGCCCACGTCCTGACTGTCCGGCCCGTCCAGGGGGTCCCTCCCATGCCCTTGAGGCTATGGGGGAGTTTGAGGACACGCCCGAAGGGCGTCCGGGGCCTGGAGGCTTGGCCCCCACGCGGCGGAGCCGCAAATGTCGCAGCCGGGAAGGGACGGGGTGGGGAAGAAGCCCGCCGCGGGAAGAAGCCCGCCGCGAACCCTCCGCCTACGCCGGCCCCGCCGCCCCGTCGAGCCGCTCCACCACCCGGAAGCGTTCCGCGACGATCATCGTCGTGTCGTCGACCGTGAACTCCGGGTCGCCCAGCGCCTCCCGCATCTCCTCGCTGTGCCAGAACCTCTCGTGCCCCGCCCGCCAGTCGGCGACCGACGTGTAGCCCTCGCCCTCGTCCAGCGCGTGCTGGAGATCGACGTCGCCGAGCGACAGCACCCGCACCTCGGTCAGCTCGATCACCGCCACCTCGCGGCCGTCGGAGTCGATCACCACGGACCGCTCGCCGACCGGCGGCAGCTCCTCCTTCTCGGCCTCGTACTCGGCGAGCAGTCCGGTCGTCGAGACCTTCTCGCCCTCCAGCACGGCTGCGACCAGCCGGTCCCGCAGCGGCCCGGGGAAAGCGAACAGACACGGCGGCAGCGACGAGTGCTCAGGCATGGGGGCAAGACTAGGCCCTGAGGACAGCGGGTAAGCGGTTGTGGCAGCTCAGTGCCGGTTTCAACTACCGCCGCCGCGCGCAAAGTTGGTTTAGACCGCCCTTGACGTGGACTACCCCCTACCGCTTTGCTGTGCGTGATCAAACGCTCGCACTCTGCGCCGTGGAGGACCCGCGGATGCCCCCACCTCCGCCACCCCTCGGCCGCTCACGCCGCCGTACCGACCGCTTCTTCGAGCCGGCCCTCGACGACGCCGAACTCGTCACCGTACGCGCCCAGCTGGCCCAGGGCCGCTGGACCAGAGCCCGTTCCCTGCTCGCCGAGACCGGAGACGACTGGGACCGCCGGAGCCACCGTCTCGTCGTACTCGCCCAGGCCACCGGCGCCGCCGCCTGGGCCGGCGACTGGCTGCTCGCCGAGCCCGAGAGCGCCGACGCCGTCACCCTCATCGCCTGTGCCACCGTCCTCGGCGCGCTGCGCCGCAAGGAATCCGAGGACCGGGCGCGCGAGGCATGCCGCCGCGCCGCCGAGCGCTCACCGGCCGACCCGACCCCGTGGCTCGGCCTGCTGCTCCTGGCCCGCTCGCTCGGTACGGAGGAGGAGGTCACCCAGCTCTTCGACCAGGTGCGGCTGCGCCACCCCGAGCACCACCACGCCCACCACCTGATGGCCGCCCGCCTCGCCGAACGCAGACCGGACATAGGCAACGACCCCCTCCATGAGGTGTACGACTTCGCCGCCTGGGCCGCCGAACAGGCTCCCGCCGACTCGCCGCTCGCCGTACTCCCCGTGGTGGCCCACGCCGAGCGCTACCGCGCCCTCGCCGTCGCCGGCCAGGTGCCGAAGGACCCCGCCGCCTCCGGCCACTGGTCCGGCCGCCGGGCCCGCCAGGTGATGAAGGCGGCATTCGACTGGTGGCTGGAGTGGGAGCACGAGGGTCACCCGCGCCGCCTCATCGACCTCAACTACCTGGCCCACGCGAAGCTCTGCGAGGGCAGGCCCGCCGAGGCGGCCGCGCTCCTCAACCGCATAGGCCCGCACGCCACCGAGGCCCCGTGGTCGTACCCCGACCGGGACCCGCACCAGGCCTTCCGCGCCGCGCGCAGCGCCGCGCTCGGGATCGCATGACTCAGCAGTTCAACCCTCACCATCACCCACCGAAGCGAAAGGACAACCCCGCCATGTCGACGGGCAGTTCGAGCACGAGCGAAAGAAGCAGAGACACCACCAGCAGCGAGATCCGTACGTACAAGGGGCAGGAGCGGGCCCTGCGAGCCGGCCGCCTGGGCACCACGGGCCTGCTCCTGTCCGTACTGGCCGCGAGCGCCCCGCTCATGGTCGTCGCAGGTGTCATGCCCACCACATACGGCGTGATGGGCATCGTCGGCCAGCCCCTCCTCTTCGTCATCCTCGGCGTCGTCCTGATGCTGTTCAGCGTCGGATACGCCGAGATGAGCCGGCACGTCCACAACGCCGGCGCCTTCTACGCGTACATAGCCCGCGGCCTCGGCCCGACCGCCGGCGCCGGAGCCTCCCTCGTCGCCCTGGTCGCGTACAGCGCCATGCAGGTCGGCATCTACGGCATCCTCGGCTTCGAGATCTCCGGGCTCTTCGCCACCTACCTCGACCTCACCGTCGCCTGGTGGATCCCCGCCCTCCTAGCGGTAGCAGTCGTCGGCGCGCTCGGCTGGCTCAAGATCGACCTCAACGCCAAGGTGCTCGGTGTCCTGCTGGTCGTCGAGTGCGCGCTCGTCGTGATCTTCGACGTGGCGGCGATCGCCGACCCGGCCAAGGAGGGCCTGTCCCTCCAGGCGTTCAACCCCGAAACCCTCACGGGCGCCGGCCTCGGCACCGCGCTCTGCTTCTGCATCGCCGCCTTCGTCGGGTTCGAGCAGGCCCCGGTGTACGCCGAGGAGACCAGCCGCCCGCAGATCGTCGTCTCGCGCGTGATGTTCCTCGCCGTCGGCTACGCCGCGCTCTTCCTGGCCCTCAGCGCCTGGGCCCTCAGCGTCGCCACCGGACCCGGCCAGATCGTCAAGGTCGCGGGGGAGCAGGGGCCCGGACTCCTCTTCACCCTCACCGAGAGCAGACTCGGCTCCACCTTCACCGACGTACTCCACGTCCTCTTCGTGACCGGCATGTTCGCCGCCCTGCTCAGCTTCCACAACGTCGTCGCGCGGTACGCGTTCGCCATGGGCCGAGAAGGCCTGCTGCCGGCCTCCTTCGGCCGTACGAACAAGACGAGCGGCGCCCCGGCCGCGGGCTCGCTGCTCCAGTCCGGCGTCTCCCTGGTCATCGTGCTCGCCTTCGCCTTCACCGACGACACCCCGGCCGGCGACCCGACGGTGCCCGTGCTGCACCTGTTCACCTGGATGGGCAACGTCGGCGCGCTCGGCGTCATTCTGCTGATGGCCGCCGCGTCGTTCGCGGTCATCGCCTTCTTCGTACGCCGCGGAGCCGGCCGCGCGCAGGCGGGACGCCTCGCGGCCTCGGGCATCGCGGCGGTCGCGCTCCTGGTCATCGCCTTCTACACGGTCAAGGACTTCGGCGTGCTGGTGGGCGCGGGCCCCGGCTCCGCCCTGAGCTGGATCCTGCCGGGCATCATCGGCGTCGCGCTCGTCGGAGGCCTGGTGTACGGCGCGGTGCTGCGCTCGGCGAAGCCCGAGGTCCATGCCCGGATCGGCTTGGGCAACGAGGCCTTCCAGCTGGAGAAGCAAGCCACCGAAGTCTGAACGGAAGTGGTGACGGAATTCTGACGGACACCCGCGATCGCTGGCCCCTGGCGGCCGCGGGTGTTCGAATTGTTGTGTGACTCCTCAACCACCGGCCGGCCCGGACAGCGGTGGCGCCCCCGTCGGCCGCCGCCTCGTCCTCGGCATGCTGGGCCTCGGCGCCGCGGGCCTGGCCGCCGCGCCGTACCTCCAGAACGGGCTCGAAGCCTTCCTCGGCTCCGCCGCGGACAAGGACCCCACCGGCCTGACCGGCCTCCTCCCGAACGGCGGCGGCTTCCGCTACTACTCCGTCGCCTCCTCCGTGCCGCGCAAGGGCCCGGAGAACTACCGACTGAAGGTCGACGGCCTGGTCGACAGGCCCACCACGTACACCCTCGACGACCTGCGCGCGATGGAGCAGACGCGCATCGTGCGCGACGTCCAGTGCGTCACGGGATGGCGGGTCCCTGACACGCCGTTCGAGGGCGTACAACTGTCACGGCTGCTGTCCGCAGCAGGGGTGAAACCGGTGGCCAAGGCGATCCGCTTCACCTGCTTCGACGGCACGTACAGCGAAAGCCTCACCCTCCAGCAGGCCCGCCGTAAAGACGTATTGGTCGCTCTGCGCATGCAGGACAAGCCACTCAGCCACGCGCACGGCGGCCCGGTGCGGCTCTATGTCGCGCCCATGTACTTCTACAAGTCGGCGAAATGGCTCTCCGGCATCACCGTCACGCCCGAGGTGCGGCCCGGGTACTGGGAGGAGCGCGGCTATGACGTCGACGCGTGGGTCGGCCGTTCGAACGGACGCGACGATGCTCCTACGGTCTGAACTCCCCACCCGTCTCCGCCGCTTCAGCCGCTCCGAGCGCTGGGTGCACCGCGCCACGGCCGGCCTGACCCTGCTGTGCATAGCGACGGCGGCCTGTCTGTACGTACCGCAGCTCGCTGAACTCGTCGGCCGCCGGCACCTGGTGGTCACCGTGCACGAGTGGTCGGGGCTGCTGATCCCCGCGCCGTTCCTGTTGGGCCTCGCCTCCCGAGCCTTCCGCTCAGACCTGGGCAGGCTCAACCGTTTCGGGCCGCACGACCGGCAGTGGCTGCGGGCCGCTCTGCGGCGGGACATGAGTCACGCGTCGCGCCCGGCGGGGAAGTTCAACGCGGGCCAGAAGCTCTACGCGGGCTGGATCGCGGGCGCGGTGCTGGTGATGCTCGGCACCGGGCTGCTGATGTGGTTCACGGACCTGGCGCCGCTGGTCTGGCGTACGAGCGCCACCTTCGTCCACGACTGGCTCGCCCTCGCCATGGGCATCGTGATCGCCGGGCACATCGGGATGGCCCTGATGCGGCCGGAGTCCCGGCGCGGCATGCGCACCGGGACTGTCGACCGCGAATGGGCGGAGCTGGAACACCCGCTGTGGGCGGAGGAGTTGAAAGACTCCCCCGGGCACTCCCCGGACCTAAAGGACGAGTGACAACAGCAGGACGAAGCCCAGCGAGACCACCGAGATGATCGTCTCCATCACCGACCAGGTCTTGACCGTCTGGCCGACGTCCATGCCGAAGTACTCCTTGACCAGCCAGAATCCGGCGTCGTTGACGTGGCTGAAGAAGAGCGAGCCCGCACCGACCGCGAGCACCAGCAGCGCCGCGTGCGACGCCGACATGTCGGCCGCGAGCGGGGCGACGAGACCGGCGGCCGAGATGGTGGCCACGGTCGCCGAACCCGTCGCGAGCCGGATGGCGACGGCGATCAGCCAGGCCAGCAGCAGCGTCGGGATCGCCCAGTCCTTGGAGAAGTCCAGGATCATCTGGCCGACGCCCACATCGATGAGCGTCTGCTTGAAGCCGCCGCCCGCGCCGACGATCATCAGCACGCCCGCGATCGGGGCGAGCGACTTCTCGACGGTCGAGGAGAGACGGTCCTTGGTGAATCCGGCGGCCCGGCCCAGCGTGAAGAGTCCCACCAGTACGGCGGCGAGCAGCGCGATCAGCGGCGAGCCGATGACGTCCGTGACCCGCTGAACGGCGTTCTCGGGGTTGTCGACGACGATGTCCACGAGCGCCTTGGCCAGCATCAGCACGACCGGCAGCATCACGGTGGCCACGGTCGCGGCGAAGCCGGGGCGGCGCTCCAGGTCCTCGGACGGACGCTGAAGAACCATCTTCTCGGGCACCGGTACGTCGACCCAGCGGGCAGCGTACTTCGAGAAGACCGGCCCCGCGATGATCACGGTCGGGATGGCGACGAGCACACCGAGGCCGAGCGTGAGGCCCAGGTTGGCGTCGATCGCGTCGATCGCGACCAGTGGCCCGGGGTGCGGCGGGATCAGCCCGTGCATGACGGACAGGCCGGCCAGCGCCGGGATGCCGATCCGCATGAGCGAGTAGTTGCCGCGCTTGGCGACGAGCAGCACCACCGGGATCAGCAGCACGATGCCGACCTCGAAGAACAGCGGCAGCCCGATGATGCTCGCGATCAGCACCATCGCCCACGGCATCGCACGGCCGCTCGCCTTCGCGAGGATCGTGTCGACGATCTGGTCGGCGCCGCCGGAGTCGGCGAGCAGCTTGCCGAGGATCGCGCCGAGCGCGATGAGCACGCCGACGCCCGCGACCGTATTGCCGAGGCCGGTCGAGAAGCTGGTGATGGCCTTGTCGAGCGGGGCGCCCGCGAACGCGCCGAGTGCCAGCGACCCGATGGTCAGCGCCAGGAAGGCGTGAAGCTTGAACTTCGTGATGAGCAGGACGATGACGGCAATGCCGGCGAGGACGGCTATCCCCAACTGGCCATTGCCCGCCGAGGTGATCGGCTCGACGGCGCCCGCTGCCAGCGTCTCGACGCTGAGACTGGTCACGGCTCTCTACTTTCTGAAGTCTTGGGAGTCTTGGGAGTCTTGGCTGTCGAGCCGGCACAGGGCCGCGACGGCTCGTTCGGTGATGTCGTCCACAGACCCCGAGACGTCCACGGACACGCCCGCCTCGTCCTCCTGGAGCGGCTGCAGGGCGGCGTACTGCGAATCGAGCAGCGCGGTCGGCATGAAGTGGCCCCTGCGCTCCCGCATCCGCTCCTCGATCAGCTCCCGGTCGCCCGTGAGGTGCAGGAATACGGCGTCGGGGGCGGCCGTGCGCAGCCGGTCGCGGTAGGCCCGCTTGAGCGCGGAGCTGCTCACGACTCCGCCGAGCCCGGCCCTGCTGTGTGCCCACTGGCCGATCGCGTCGAGCCAGGGCCACCGGTCCGAGTCGTCCAGCGGGGTGCCGGCCGACATCTTGGCGATGTTGGCCGGCGGGTGGAAGTCGTCGCCCTCGGCGTACGGGACGCCGAGCCGGGCGGCGAGCAGGGGACCGATGGTGGTCTTGCCGGTCCCTGCCACGCCCATCACCACGACGACGTGGGGGCTGTTCATGAGTGGAGTGCCTCGCTGTCTTCTTCGACATCGGTCCGTCGCGCTACTGAAACCTATTAGGTACGACGTATTCAAGACCCTGTGACATAAACGTCGTACTTATTCTTCCCGGAGGCCGCCCCGTAGGCTGAGCCCCATGACCAACCAGGCCCGGGGACTGCACTCCCAGCTGCTGGAAAGCCTCGGTCCCGCGATCACAGCCGGTGAGTATCCGCCCGGCAGCGTGTTGCGTACGGACGAGCTCGCCCAGCGCTTCGACGTATCGCGCACGGTGATCCGCGAGGCCGTCCGGGTCCTGGAGTCGATGCACCTCGTGGAGTCCCGCCGCCGGGTGGGCGTGACCGTACGCCCCACCGAGGAGTGGAATGTCTACGATCCGCAGGTGATCCGGTGGCGGCTGGCCGGCGCCGACCGCCCCCGCCAGCTGCGTTCCCTCACCGTCCTGCGGTCCGCCGTGGAGCCGGTGGCGGCGGGACTCGCCGCGCAGTTCGCGACCCCGGAGCAGTGCGCGGAGCTCACCGAGCAGGCGCTCGGCATGGTCGCGACCTCACGCGGCCGGCAGCTCGACGCTTACCTCGTGCACGACATCGCGTTCCATCGCGTCGTACTGCGTGCATCAGGCAATGAAATGTTCGCCCGGCTCGGCGATGTGGTGGCCGAGGTCCTCAGCGGGCGCACCAGGCACCAGGTGATGTTCGAGGATCCGGACCCCGCGGCCGTCACGCTGCACGTCCAAGTCGCCGAAGCGGTAAGGGAAGGCGACGCGGCACGGGCGGAGCGGCTGACCCGCGAGATCGCGGTAGGCGCCCTCCAGGAGCTGGACGTCCTCGCCCCATAATTCGCCCGGAATGTCCACCCCAATATCCTCCCGTTCGTCTTAAATCAACTTTCTGAACACTCTTGACGCTTGTATGTCCGACCTCCGAGCATTCTCCGCATGGTCTTGTCAGACAGCCGGACAGGTGGCGGCGCACCCCGGCGCATCAGCGCGATGGAAGCCGTCCTCACCCACCTCCGGGACGCCATAGAGCGGGGTGAACTCGTCGTCGGCGAGAAGCTCCCGACGGAAGCTGAGCTCGGAAAGCACTTCGAGGTCAGCCGCTCCGTCGTACGCGAGGCCCTGCGCGCGCTCCAGGCGCTCGGCCTCACGGTGTCCCGGGCCGGCAAGGGCACGTACGTCGCGGCCAGCGGCGTCGACGAGAACCCGGTCTTCGGTGCGTACTCCGCCCGGGACCTGATCGAAGTGCGACGGCACGTCGAGATCCCCGTCGCGGGTTACGCTGCTACGCGTCGCACGCAGGACGACGTAGACCTGCTGACGCACCTGATCGGGAAGATGGAGCAGGAGCCCGACCCCACCGCTTGGGTGGCGCTCGACACGCTCTTCCACATTTCCGTCGCCCAGGCGTCGGGCAACCCTGTCTTCCTCAAGATCATCGAAGAGATCAGGGACGCCCTTGCCCGGCAGTCCACCCTCCTGAACCAACTCGGGGACCGACGACGCCAGTCGGACCTCGAGCACCGGGCGCTCGTAGAGGCGATCGTCGGCGGCTCCGAAGGAGCGGCGGTGCGGGCCATGGCCGCGCACCTCGAACACGTCGAGATCACGCTCAACACGATCGTGCGCCCCGGTACCGCACAGCACCCCCCAAATGAAGGCGAAGAAACAGCATGAGTGACCGCACCCTGTCTGCGGCCCCCGCCGGTCCCGCCGATCCCGTATCGACATCCCCACATGTCGACGCGGGTGACGAGGGTTACAGCAAGGACCTGAAGTCCCGCCACATCAACATGATCGCGATCGGCGGGGCGATAGGCACCGGCCTGTTCCTGGGCGCGGGTGGCCGCATGGCCGGAGCAGGCCCGTCCCTCGCCATCGCGTACGCCGTCTGCGGAGTCTTCGCCTTCTTCGTGGTCCGCGCGCTGGGCGAACTGGTTCTCTACCGCCCCTCCTCCGGCGCCTTCGTCTCCTACGCCCGTGAATTCATGGGCGAGAAGGGCGCCTTCGCGGCGGGTTGGCTGTACTTCCTCAACTGGTCGACGACGGCAGTGGCCGACATCACAGCGGCCGCGACGTACGCCCACTTCTGGGCGATGTTCAGCGACGTACCGCAGTGGGTGCTCGCACTGATCGCGCTCGCCGTGGTCCTCACCGCGAACCTGATCTCGGTGAAGTACTTCGGCGAGATGGAGTTCTGGTTCGCGATCGTCAAGGTCGCCGCCCTGGTCGTCTTCATGGCGATCGGCATCTACCTGGTCGTCACCCAGCACCAGCTCGACGGCCACACCCCCGGTTTCTCGACGATCACTGACGGCGGCGGCCTGTTCCCGGTCGGCATGCTGCCGATGCTCCTGGTCATCCAGGGTGTCGTCTTCGCGTACGCCTCGGTGGAGCTGTGCGGTGTCGCGGCGGGCGAGACCAAGAACCCCGAGAAGATCATGCCGAAGGCGATCAACTCGATCATGTGGCGCGTCGGCATCTTCTACGTCGGCTCGGTCATCCTCCTCGCGCTGCTGCTCCCGTACACGGCGTACTCGGGCGGCGAGAGCCCCTTCGTCACCGTCATGAACAAGCTCGGCGTCGCGGGCGCGGCGGACGTCATGAACCTCGTCGTCCTGACGGCGGCCCTCTCCAGCCTGAACTCGGGCCTGTACTCCACCGGCCGGATCCTGCGCTCCATGGCCCTGTCGGGCTCCGCGCCCAAGTTCACGGGCCGCATGAACAAGGGCCAGGTCCCGTACGGCGGCATCCTCCTCACCGCCGGCTTCGGTGTCCTGGGCGTCGGCCTGAACTACGTCATGCCGGGCGAGGCCTTCGAGATCGTCCTGAACTTCGCGTCGATCGGCATCCTCGGCACCTGGGGCATGATCATGCTCTGCTCGCTGCTCTTCTGGCACCGCTCGAAGGACGGCCGGGTCACGCGCCCGTCGTACCGTCTGCCCTGGGCCCCGTACACCCAGATCGTCACCCTCTTCTTCCTCGCCAGCGTCGTCGTCCTGATGTGGTGGGGCGGCGGAGTCGGCCGTACGACCGTGATGTGCCTCCCGCTGATCGCGGCGGCGCTGGTGGGCGGCTGGTTCGTGGTCCGCAAGCGGGTCGCGGCGCTGGCAGCAGACCGCGCGTAGGACGCCCCCCGGACGCCCTACGGGCGCGTCCTCAATCGCCGGACGGGCTGAATTGGCCGGTGCGACTCAATGCGAGCCGCACCGGCCAATCTCGTCACACCCACCAAACCGGCCGCGCCGCCAAGTGCGGCCGCATCGGGCTCCCCCGCCGATTTCAGCCCGTCCGGCGTTTGAGGACCGGGGTCTGGGGCGGAGCCCCAGTTTCGGGAAGGGGCGGGGTGGGGAAAGAACCGCCCCCGGCCGAGCCTCCGCCGCTGGGCGTGTTCAGCCCGGCCGGCTCTTGAGGCCGGGGTCCGGAGCGGAGGCCCCAGGTACGGAAACGCCAGGGCCGGGGGAAGAAACCGCCGCCAGCCGCGCAGCCGCCGCCTCCAGCACCATCTCCAGCGCCGCCGGATACCCACTGCCCGCCATCTCCGCCACCAGCATCCCCGCAGTCGCGGCGATGTGCGGACAGCTGTCCGACGGCAGCCGCGCGTACGTCCCCCGCCACGCCCGCTCCTCCGCCTCCCGTGCCCCCACCGGCAGCGCCGGCGCCACCGCGTCCAGCGCCGCGAACGACAGCGTCTGATCCACGAAGACGTGGTAAATCCGCACCGCCTCCCGATCCGGGAAGCCGGCCCCGCGCAGGATCCCCAGGATCGTCTCCACCGCCTGGATCTCATGCGCCCGCCCCGTAACCCGCGCGCAGGTCAGCATCGCCGCCTGCGGATGCGCCTGGTACTCGGCGTGCATCATCAGCCCGAGCCTGCGCAGATCCGCCCGCCACTCCCCACTCGGCCAAAACCGCCGCAGCGTACGCCCGATGAGCTCGTCGGCGACCGCGAGCAGGAGATCGTCGGTGTCCCGGAAGTACCGGTAGAGCGCACTGGGATCGGCCCCGAGCGACGCCCCGAGCCGCCGCACCGTCAGCGCCGCCGCCCCGTGCTCCCTGATCAGCCGCAGCGCGGTCATCACGATCAGTTGCTCGGACAGCACCGTGCCCCGCTTGGTGGGCCGCCTGCGCCGACGCGCCTCCTCCGCCACCACTCGCTCACGCTCACTCATGCGCGGACCTTACGACAACACCGTTGACCTGTAGGGGGCCGGGAGAGTTCGATGTGCCGCCACAAGGGCTCACGATTGGAATCACACCCATGCGCCACAGCGTTGCCGCCGACCTCGTCTTCACCGGCGGCCCCGTCCTCACCCTGGACGCCGCCCGCACCCGCGCCACCACCGTCGCCGTCACCGGCGATCGCGTCACCGCCGTCGGCCACGACGAGGTACGCGACCTCATCGGCCCGAAGACCGAAGTCGTCGACCTGGCCGGCAAACTGCTCATCCCCGGCTTCCAGGACGCCCACATCCACCCGGTGTCGGCCGGCCTCGAACTGGCGCGCTGCGACCTGACAGGCACCCGTACGGCCGCGGAAACCCTCGCAGCGGTACGGGCGTACGCCGAAATCCACCCCGAAGAGGAGTGGATCACCGGCGGCGGCTGGTCCATGGAGGCCTTCGACGGCGGCAGCCCCACGAAGGACCTGCTCGACGCCGTCGTCCCCGACCGCCCCGTCTACCTCCCCAACCGCGACCATCACGGAGCCTGGGCCAACACCCGCGCCCTCGACCTCGCCGGCATCGACCGCACCACCCCCGACCCCGCCGACGGCCGTATCGAGCGGGACACCCACGGCGAGCCCACCGGCCTCCTCCAAGAGGGCGCCATGGACCTGGTGGCCCGCCTCACCCCGCCCTCCACGCCCGCCGACCGGCTCGCCGCCCTGCTCCGCGCCCAGCGACTGCTCCACTCGTACGGCATCACCGCCTGGCAGGACGCCATCGTCGGCACCTTCGGCGCGATGGAAGACCCCGCGGACGCCTACGTCGCCGCCGCCCGCGACGGCTCGCTCACCGCCCGCGTCACCGGCGCCCTCTGGTGGGACCGTGAACGCGGCGCCGAGCAGATCCCGGAACTCGTCGCCCGCCGCGAGGAATTGAGCCACGGCCGGTTCCGCGCCGGATCGGTGAAGATCATGGTGGACGGCGTCGCCGAGACAGGCACCGCCGCCCTCCTCACCCCGTACCTGGACGGCTGCGGCTGCCCCACGGCCAACCGGGGCACCAGCTTCGTCGACCCCGCCGACCTGCGCCGGTACGTCACCGAGCTGGACGCACTCGGCTTCCAGACCCACTTCCACGCCCTCGGCGACCGCGCCGTACGCGAGGCCCTGGACGCGATCGAAGCGGCCCGCGCAGCCAACGGATGGCGCGACACCCGCCCCCACCTCGCCCACCTCCAAGTCGTCCACCCCGACGACATCGGCCGCTTCAGGCAGCTCGGCGCCACCGCCAACATCCAGCCCCTGTGGGCCGCCCACGAACCGCAGATGGACGAGCTGACCATCCCCTTCCTGGGGCCGGAGAGGGCCGGCCACCAGTACCCCTTCGCCGCCCTGCTGCGCTCCGGCGCCACCCTCGCCGCGGGCAGCGACTGGCCGGTCAGCAGCCCCGACCCGCTGCACGGCATCCACACCGCCGTCAACCGCGTCGAACCCGGCGGCACAGGACCGGTCTTCCTCCCGGAGCAGCGCATCGGCCTGACCGCCGCCCTCGCCGCGTACACGGCGGGCTCCGCCCACGTGAACCACCTCGACGACACCGGCAGCGTCCGCGCGGGATCCCTCGCGGACCTGGTGGTGCTGGACCGCGACCCGTACGCGGCGCCGCCCGGCGAAATCGCCGCGACCCGCGTCGCCCGCACCTACATCGGCGGGCAGCAGGTCTACGACGCTGGTCTGTAGAGCGAGTACGGTGCGGGAAAACGGGGCGTACTCGTCGCGCGAGGAAGGAAGTTCACGTATGACACAGCAGGTCCAAGGCGTCATCGCACCGGGGAAGAACGAGCCGGTGCGGGTGGAGACCATCCTCGTCCCGGACCCGGGACCGGGCGAGGCCGTCGTCAGGATCCAGGCGTGCGGCGTCTGCCACACCGACCTGCACTACAAGCAGGGCGGCATCAACGACGACTTCCCCTTCCTCCTCGGCCACGAGGCCGCGGGCACCGTCGAGTCGGTCGGTGAGGGCGTCACCGACGTCGCCCCCGGTGACTTCGTCATCCTCAACTGGCGTGCGGTGTGCGGCCAGTGCCGGGCCTGCCTGCGCGGCCGCCCCCAGTACTGCTTCGACACCCACAACGCCGAACAGAAGATGACCCTGCTGGACGGCACCGAACTGTCCCCGGCGCTCGGCATCGGCGCGTTCGCCGAGAAGACCCTCGTCGCGGCCGGCCAGTGCACCAAGGTCGACCCGTCCGTCTCGCCCGCCGTCGCGGGCCTGCTCGGCTGCGGCGTCATGGCCGGCATCGGCGCGGCCATCAACACCGGCCAGGTGGGCCGTGGCGACTCGGTCGCCGTCATCGGCTGCGGCGGTGTCGGCGACGCGGCCGTCGTCGGGGCCAGGCTCGCGGGCGCGGCGAAGATCATCGCGGTCGACATCGACGACCGCAAGCTTCAGACCGCCCGCACCATGGGCGCCACCCACACCGTCAACTCCCGCTCCACCGACCCCGTCGAAGCCATCCGCGAGCTCACCGGCGGATTCGGCGCCGACGTCGTCATCGAGGCGGTGGGCCGCCCCGAGACGTACAAGCAGGCCTTCTACGCCCGCGACCTGGCCGGCACCGTAGTCCTGGTCGGCGTCCCGACCCCCGACATGCGGCTCGAACTCCCGCTCATCGACGTCTTCGGCCGCGGCGGAGCCCTCAAGTCGTCCTGGTACGGCGACTGCCTGCCCTCCCGCGACTTCCCCATGCTGATCGACCTGCACCAGCAGGGCCGTATCGACCTCGCCGCCTTCGTCACCGAGACCATCGGCCTCGGCGACATCGAGAAGGCCTTCGCGCGCATGCGCGAGGGCGACGTACTGCGCTCGGTGGTGGAGTTCTCATGACGACCGCACCCGCACGCGTCGACCACCTGGTCACCTCGGGCACCTTCTCCCTCGACGGCGGCACCTGGGACGTCGACAACAACGTCTGGATCGTCGGCGACGACACCGAGGCGATCGTCATCGACGCGGCCCACGACGCGGACGCCATCGCCGCCGCACTCGGCGGCCGTACCCTGCGCGCGATTGTCTGTACGCACGCCCACAACGACCACATCGACGCCGCCCCGGCGCTCGCGGCCGCGACCGGCGCCCCCATCCTGCTCCACCCCGACGACCTGCCCCTGTGGAAGCACACCCATCCCGACCGCGCCCCCGACGGCGAGCTCACCGACGGCCAGACCCTCACCGTCGCGGGCACCACGCTGACCGTCCTGCACACCCCCGGCCACGCGCCCGGCGCGGTCTGCCTGTACGCCCACGAGCTGGCCACCGTCTTCACCGGCGACACCCTCTTCCAGGGCGGTCCCGGCGCCACCGGCCGGTCCTTCTCCCACTTCCCGACGATCGTCGACTCGATCCGAGACCGGCTGCTCACCCTCCCGCCGGACACGGAGGTACGTACCGGCCACGGCGACGCCACCACCATCGGCGCGGAGGCCCCGCACCTCCAGGAGTGGATCACCAGGGGGCACTGAAAACAGAAGAACCCCCAGCTGAGCTGGGGGTTCTTCGCTGGTGTCCGAGGGGGGACTTGAACCCCCACGCCCGATAAAGGGCACTAGCACCTCAAGCTAGCGCGTCTGCCATTCCGCCACCCGGACAAGGTGTCTGTCTCGCGGCCCTGGGCCGTTCCGACGTGGAAAACCATAGCAAACATTCAGACCCCCTGATCACACCCCTGGTCAGCGGCGGGAGGATGAGGGGGACCACCAGCAACGCCAGTGGGAGGAAGCAGCGTGAGCGAGTCGAAGACGGCCGGCCGGGCCGACAAGGACATGCCGGTCTCGGGCGAGGACGAGGTCGTCGATCTCTGTCGTGACCTGATCAGGATCGACACCAGCAACTACGGAGACCACTCGGGACCGGGGGAGCGGGCGGCGGCGGAGTACATCGCGGAGAAGCTCGCCGAGGTGGGGCTCGAACCGCAGATCTTCGAGTCCCACCCGGGGCGGGCCTCCACCGTGGCCCGGATCGAGGGCGAGGACCCGTCGAAGCCCGCGCTGCTCATTCACGGGCACACCGACGTCGTACCGGCCAACGCCCAGGACTGGACCCACCACCCCTTCGCGGGCGAGATCGCGGACGGCTGTGTGTGGGGCCGGGGCGCGGTCGACATGAAGGACATGGACGCGATGACCCTCGCGGTCGTACGCGACCGGATGCGCAGCGGCCGCAAGCCGCCGCGCGACATCGTGCTGGCCTTCCTCGCCGACGAGGAGGCGGGCGGTACGTACGGGGCGCGGCATCTCGTCGACAAGCACCCGGGCCTCTTCGAGGGCGTCACGGAGGCGATCGGCGAGGTCGGCGGCTTCTCCTTCACCGTCAACGAGAACCTGCGGCTGTATCTCGTCGAGACGGCGCAGAAGGGCATGCACTGGATGCGGCTCACCGTGGACGGCACGGCGGGGCACGGCTCGATGACCAACAACGACAACGCGATCACCGAGCTGTGCGAGGCCGTGGGGCGGCTCGGGCGGCACAAGTGGCCGGTCAGGATGACCAAGACCGTACGGTCCTTCCTGGACGAGCTCTCCGACGCGCTCGGCACCCCGCTCGACCCCGAGGACATGGACGCGACGCTCGCCAAGCTCGGCGGCATCGCGAAGATGATCGGCGCCACCCTGCGCAACTCCGCCGCCCCGACCATGCTCGGCGCCGGCTACAAGGTGAACGTGATCCCCGGGCAGGCGACCGCGCATGTCGACGGGCGGTTCCTGCCCGGGTACGAGGACGAGTTCCTCGCCGACCTCGACCGGATCCTCGGTCCGCGCGTGCGGCGCGAGGACGTGCACGGCGACAAGGCCCTGGAGACCAGCTTCGACGGGGACCTCGTCGACGCGATGCAGGTGGCGCTGCGGGCCGAGGACCCCATCGCGCGGGCCGTCCCGTACATGCTCTCCGGCGGCACCGACGCCAAGTCCTTCGACGACCTGGGGATCCGCTGCTTCGGCTTCGCGCCGCTGAAGCTGCCGCCCGAGCTGGACTTCGCCGGGATGTTCCACGGCGTCGACGAGCGAGTCCCGGTGGACGGGCTGAAGTTCGGCGTACGCGTCCTGGACCGCTTCCTGGACAAGTGCTGAAACTACTTTCCAACTAATCGGCCGGACGTGCTATTTGACTGAAAAGAGTGAAAGGGAACATACGCTAGTAGCCCCGGCACTTTTCCTTCGTTACTCGGTGTGCGGTCCGCGGCTGGGATCGCATTTGCCAACTAGGAGGAAAAGTAATGATCAAGAAGGTCGTCGCTGCTGCGGCTGCTACTGGTGGTCTGGTTCTCGCCGGCGCGGGTATGGCCGTCGCTGACTCGGGTGCCCAGGGTGCTGCTGTCGGGTCCCCCGGCGTGCTTTCGGGCAACGTCGTCCAGGCCCCGATCCACGTGCCGGTGAACGTGTGCGGCAACACGGTCTCCGTGATCGGGGCGCTGAACCCCGCCTTCGGCAACACCTGCGTCAACAAGTGACGTTGTGCATGAACCCGTGAGGGTCTGAGTCCCGGGTGGCCCCGGAGTGCGCTTCAACGCACTCCGGGGCCACTGGGAATTCGGCTCGCGGCCGGCACATCGTTCCGCGGGCATTCGGTGAAGGTAAAAGGCAGAGGAACGTACCAATGCGTCAGGTAACGAGAAAGAGCCTGATCACCGTGGCGGCCGCGAGTGGTCTGCTGGCCATGAGCAGCGGCAACGCGCACGCCGGCTCAGGGGCCGAAGGGTCCGCGTCGGACTCCCCGGGCGTACTCTCCGGGAATTCCGTGCAGGCTCCCGTGCACGTCCCGGTCAATGTGTGCGGGAACACCGTGAACGTCATCGGTGTGCTCAATCCGGCGATGGGCAACAGCTGCGCCAACGGCTCGAAGAGCTCGGGGCCCGGCAAGAACAACGGCGGCGGATCGACGGCCAAGGGGCGCACGAGCGACTCACCCGGTGTCGGCTCGGGCAACAACGTCCAGGCACCGGTCCACGTGCCGGTGAACGCCTGCGGGAACACGGTCACCGTCGGCGGCCTCGGCAACGCGGCCACGGGCAATGACTGCGCCAACGACTCGACCGGTACGCCGCCGGGGCACGGCCCGGGGAAGCCTCCGGGCAAGCCCGACGAGCCGGGGAAGCCGGGCGAGCCGGGGAAACCGGGTAAGCCCGGAGAGCCGGTGGAGCCCACGCACCCGGGTAAGCCGGGTAAGCCGGGTAAGCCGGGGACTCCGGGCGAACCCACGGAGCCCGGTGTGCCGGCGGACCCGGACGAGCCGGCGGCGCCCGGCAAGCCGGACAGTCCGAACGGCCCGGACACCCAGACCGTCACCCAGCCCAAGGGCAGCGACGTGCTCGCGCAGACCGGCGCCGGTGCTCCGCTCGGCGTGGTGATCCCGGCAGGTGCGGGGCTGCTGCTGGCCGGTGCGGTGCTGTACCGCCGGTCGCGGTCAGCGACGTAAGGCAGGAAATGTGCCGGTACGGCCGGCATGCAACGGAGCGGGCCCCGCGATCGCGGGGCCCGCTCCGTCTTCACCAGGTGGGACGGAGCTGGCGGATGATCCGCCTGCGCAGCCGCACGCGGCGGCTGCCGTCCCGGCGCAGAGTCAGTCGGTCCAACTCCCAGTGTCCGTACTCGGCATGGTCGGTCAGCAGGCGCGTCGCATCCTTGCGGGAGACCCCGCGTGGCACGTACACGTCGACAAATTCGTATTCCGGCATCGCATCTATTGTGCGTCCAGAGCCCGAGTACGGATAGCGTCTGCACTATGTCTGATGCTGCGCAGCCCACCGCTGCCGAGGTACGCGCCGCCGCCGAGGCGGTCAAAGTCGCGCTCGACCGTCACCTCGACGCGGTCGAACGCCGCACCGGGGACGACGACCCTGCCGTCTATGACGCGTTCAACGAGCTTGCCGCGGCCGCCGAGGCGTACGACGAGCGGCTCTACGACCGCTACGACGAGGTCACGCCCTTCGAGATTCCGGGAACCGACGAATCCCTGCCGCCTTACACCGGGCCGGAGGAGCCCAACGCGGTCAGCGTCCTGATCCGCCGCGACTACGCGGTGGTGGAGACCCAGCGGCTGCTCGCGCAGGCGCAGCGGATCGCCGACCTCGACCCGGACGTCGACGCCCCGGCGATCGAGGTGGAGATCGATGCCGAGGTCGGCGCCGAGGAGCGCGGCAACGCGGTGGCGATCGTCGGCGGCAGCGTCCATGCGGCGCTCGGAGTGCTCTTCGGGGAGTACGAACCGGATGAAATCGCTTCCCGGCACAAGGAATTCGGCCTGGAGGAGGGCGACTCCACCCTGTGGGTGGCCGCCTCGGACGACCTGCCTGAGCCGGGGGAGTGGCTGAGCGCCCCCTTCGAGCAGGTCGATCCGCAGCGGGTCGTGTGCCGCTTCGACGTCAGCTCGGTCTTCGACGACGAATTCGACGAGGCCGACGGTCCCGACCAGGTCTGACCGCCGGCCTGCGCCGGGTGTTCGCTACGTCGCCGGTTGCTCGGCCGGGGGCTGGAGCAGGGTGCGCAGGCGTGTGGTGCGCGGCCGGTCCGGGATCTCGGCCACCGCGCGGGGCAGGGCCTGGTCGACACCGTGGACCACGGACAGGTGCCGTTCGCCGCGGCTGAACGCGGTGTAGATCCACGGGCGGCTCAGCGCCGGGGCGGCGTCGCCGGGCAGGACGACCACGACCGCGGGCCACCGCATCCCGGTCGCCTGGTGCGCGGTGAGCGCCCAGGCGTGCCGCACCGCGGTCTCCACTTTCTCCTTGGGTACGACGACGGGTGTGCCCTCGCAGTCGAGGTGCAGGCCGTCGGCGTCTGCCGACACGACCGTGCCGGGCAGCGTCCGGCCGGGCGCCGGGACGTACGCGATCCGGTCTCCCGGGTCGAAGCCGCCGAACCGGCCCGGGCCGGGGTTGAGCCGCTGCTTGAGCGCGGCGTTCAGCGCGCGGGTGCCCGCGGCGCCGCCGTGGCCGGGGGTGATCACCTGGGTCTGGGCCGGGGAGACCCCGAAGGCGCGCGGCACCGAGTCGGCGACCAGCTGGACGGTGCGGTGCACGGCCTCGCCCGCGTCTCGCACGGGGACGATCACCACCTCCTTGCCGGGCGCCTCGACCTGGTTCAGCTCTCCGATCGCGATGCCGGAGACCAGCTCACCGATCGGCCCGGGATCGGGCGTACGCGAGATGACGTACGGGCACGCGCGGGCGGCCAGCAGGTCCGCGAAGACCCGGCCCGCGCCGGCGGACGACAGGACGCCGGGGTCGCCGCTGAGGACGAGCCTGGTGCCGTCCGCCAGCGACTCCACGAGAATCGCGGCGGTCTCGACGTCCAGCTGCGGGGCGTCCAGCACGACCAGCAGATCGAGGGCGAGCGTGCCGTCCTCGTCCCGGCCGGGGCCTTCGGTCCCGGCGACCAGCCCGGCGAGGGTGACGGACGCCGACGCGTCGCCGATCGCGGCGGCGACGCGCCGCTCGCCGTCGGCGCTGTGCGACGCTGCGTACGCCCGCAGGCCGGCCCCGCGTGCGACGGCGACCAGGGCGGCCGGTTCGGCGCGGGCGGTCTCGCCGCCGCTGTGGGCGACCAGGCCGTTCGCCGCGACGGCGCGGATCAGCTCGGCGGCGGAGGGCGGGACGGGCCCCGCGTCCCAGCCAGTGCTTTCCTTCGCTTCGTTCCCGAACGTACTGGCCAGCCGGGCGAGGCCGTCGGCGAGGCTTTCCTCGGCGAGGGCGTACCGCTCGAGCCCCAGCAGAACCTCCACGGGCTCGTCACCCTCGTCGGCTCCGCCGTCCTGGAAGACCAGAACCACACCCTCGGCGACAGCACTCTGGATGGCCTCGTCCGGGTCGGGCACCTTGTGCTCGGCCAGCGCCTTGCGGACGGCGCCGGACTCCAGGGCGGTGTGGCCCTGGACCGCCGCCCGCTCCAGGAGCCAGCCGACGAGCGCCGCCGTCCTGCGCTCGTCGCCGGGACCACACTCCGCGCCGAGCAGGGCGCGGGCGAACCCGTCGGCCTGTTCGGGCCGCACACCCGGTACGGACAGCAGCTGCCAGGGGTCGTCGCGCAGCACCTGCCCGGCCTGCTCCCCGAGGACGCCCGCGACCGCCCCGGCGAGCGCCTCCGGGGCACCGCCCTCGGCCAGCACGGCCCGTACGGAAGCCACGGCCTCGGGCGCGACGGTGACCGCCTCGGCCGCCGGCGCGACCGGAGTGGGAGCCGGAGTGCGCGGGGGCGCGGGCGCGACACGGCGCGGGGCGGGCTCCGCGGACGCGAAGAACGCCTCCCCGGACTTGGTGCCGCTCTCCACGGCCCGTACGGCCGCGAGCAGATCGGCGGCCTGCCCGCTCAGCTTGGCACCGGCCTCGACGGGCGCGGTCTTCTCGGCCTTGCGCCGCTCAATCCGCTCCCGCAACGCCCGCTGAGCAGCAATCTCAGCCTCAGCCTCCGACAACTGCGGCACAACGGCCGCCGCTCCACCCTCCGCCGCGCCTTCCCCGACCCCGTCCGGCCGGCCTGCGGTGCCACCACCGCTGGACAGGTTCCCGTCGAGGGCATCCTCGGAATCCGTCGCGCCCGCGCCGACGGGAGTGCCCGCAGGGCTGTCACCGCCGTCGGCGGACGGCCCTTCGGCGGCTGCCATGTCGGTGCCGGCTGGTTGGCCCGGGGTGTCCTCGGCGGCGGTGGGGTGGGGGGTGTCGGCGGGGTGCACGTGGGTACCTGCGTTCTCGTTCGCGTCCGTCGGGGCCGCTGCCGCACGCGCTTCGGGCTCGGCGGCGGCCACGGCGTCGGATCCGGGGCCGGGCTCGGTGTGGGGCTTCGTGTTGTCCCCGGCGGCTCCCGGCGCCGGGAGCGCGGGTTCGGCAGTCGGCTCGTCGCGGTGCTCGGCCGGGGATCCGGGGGTTGCCCCGGGAAGCGCAGTCACAGCGTGCTCCAGTCCTGGTCGGGATAGCGGTGCACGGGCGCCGACACGTCGTCGAGCGCCTGGCAGATCTCGTCTGGAAGACTAAGCGCCTCCACTGACAATGCTTCCGCGAGCTGCCGCGCGTTGCGCGCGCCCACGATCGGGGCCACCACCCCCGGCCGGTCGCGGACCCACGCGAGGGCCACGTTGAGGGGGGTTGTCGCCAGGCCGTCCGCGGCCGTCGCCACCGCGTCCACGATGCGGCTCGCCGCGTCGTCGAGGTACGGCGCGACGAACCCGGAGAGGTGCTCCGAGCCGCCGCGCGAGTCCGGCGGGACGGAGCGCCGGTACTTGCCCGTGAGTACGCCCCGGCCGAGCGGCGACGACGGCAGCAGTCCGACACCGAGGTCCAGTGCGGCCGGCAGGACCTCACGCTCGACGCCCCGCTGCAGCAGCGAGTACTCCATCTGCGTGCTGGCGAGCCGGGTGCGTACACCGGGCGCCGCGAGCTGCCAGGTGGCGGCCTTCGCCAGCTGCCAGCCGGAGAAGTTGGACACCCCCGCATACCGCGCCCGGCCGCTGCCAACCGCGATGTCGAGCGCCTGGAGCGTCTCGTCGAGCGGCGTCGCCGAGTCGAAGGCGTGCACCTGCCACACATCGACGTAATCCGTGCCGAGCCGCTCCAGCGACGCGTCGAGCGCCGCCAGAAGGTGGCCGCGGGAGCCGTCGAAGCGCCGGTCGGGGTCGGGCACGCTGCCCGCCTTGGTCGCGATGACCAGATCGCGCCGCGGAACGAGCCGTTCCACGAGCTGCCCGAGCAGATACTCCGCGTCCCCGTCGCCGTACACGTCCGCCGTGTCGACGAGCGTGCCGCCCGCGTCCCAGAAGGCCTTCAACAGATCGGCGGCATCGTGCTCGTCGGTGTCCCGGCCCCAGGTGAGGGTGCCGAGCCCGATTCTCGATACGCGCAGGCCCGTGCGGCCGAGATGCCTCTGCTCCATGGGCGCTGAGATTACTGGCCCGGCGGCGGGCCGCAGCAGACCCTGTGGACAACTCCCAACTCGCGCGGGAGCTCGCCGCAGGACGCCCCGCCCCCTGACGGATCGCACCCCCGCGCGTTAGAGTCCCCGGCACAGGGACGTTACTGATCAGTAAAGGGAGTGGCTATGCGGCTCGGCATCAATCTCGGTTACTGGGGCGCCGGGATGGACGGCGACAATCTGGCCGTCGCCCAGGAAGCGGACCGGCTCGGCTACGACGTCTGCTGGGCCGCCGAAGCCTACGGCTCGGACGCCGCCACCGTGCTCTCCTGGGTCGCCGCCCAGACCGAGAACATCGACGTCGGCTCCGCGATCTTCCAGATCCCGGCCCGTGCGCCGGCGATGACCGCGATGACCGCCGCCACCCTCGATTCTCTCTCCGGCGGCCGCTTCCGCCTCGGCCTCGGCGTCTCGGGCCCGCAGGTCTCCGAGGGCTGGTACGGCGTGAAGTTCGACAAGCCGCTGGCCCGCACCCGCGAGTACGTCGAGATCGTCCGCAAGGCCATGACCCGCGAGCGCCTGTCGTACGAGGGACAGCACTGGACGCTGCCCCTGCCCGACGGCCCCGGCAAGCCGCTGAAGCTCACGGTCCACCCGCAGCGCGAGCACATCCCGCTCTACATCGCCGCCATCGGCCCCAAGAACCTGGAGCAGACCGGCGAGATCGCCGACGGCGCGCTGCTGATCTTCCCCTCCGCCGAGCACATCGAGGAGACCGCGCTCCAGCACCTCCGCGCGGGCCGCGAGAAGGCCGGCAAGAGCATGGACGGCTTTGACGTCTGCCCCACCGTGCCGCTCGCGGTCGGCGACGACATCAACGCGCTGGCCGACACGTTCCGCCCGTACACCGCCCTTTACGTCGGCGGCATGGGCAGCCGCAAGCAGAACTTCTACAACCAGCTCGCGCAGCGCATGGGCTACGAGAAGGAAGCCGCCGAGATCCAGGACAAGTACCTGTCCGGCGACAAGAAGGGAGCCGCCGCCGCGATCCCGCACCAGCTGATCGACCAGACGACCCTGCTGGGCTCCGTCGAGCGGATCGCCGAGCGGATGCAGGCGTACGCCGCTGCCGGGGTGACAACGCTGACGCTGGCCCCCGCGGGCTTCACGCTCGACGAGCGGATCGCCGCCCTGCGGGCCGGCGCCGACGCCCTGGAGCTCGCCGGTCTGGCGTAATCCCGCAGGACGAGAAAGCGGGAGAAAAGTCTGCGGCCGTGGTGGGGGCTCGGGGGGTCTTCCCCGCCACGGCCGTCATGCACAACAACGCCTCAGGGCCCGCTGGGGTTACGCCCCCGCACCTCCCAGGGGTTCGTCATTCTGGCTGAGTTGACCGCCGCAGCTGTTGCCTGCCGTCCCGTACCGCTCTTGACTTGTTCTTTGCGGACGTCTGCACGGAGGTACACGGAGGTATTCAGTGATGCTGTCGGCCCGAAGTATTTTTCAGGAGATTCTGGACAAGGACGAGTCTTTCCGGCTCTTTTGCTCCATTGCCGCCAGCGGCGAGAGCCAGGGCGGCTGGGAGAACGGCCGCATCGCGGCTCTGGTGCCCGAGAGCATGAGGCATCTCGCTCCGAAGATCACCCGGCACGGCGCCGACGAGGACAAGCACGGCCGGCTCTTCAACGCCCTGCTCAACAAGCGGGAGCTCGAACCCGTCCCGGTCCCGCCGGAGACCGACTACACGATGCTGCTCGAACAGCGCGGCATCGGCCTCGCCCACGACAAGCTGGGCCGCGACGAGCCGCTGACCGAGCAGGACATCCTCGTCTACCTCTCGCACAGCCGGGTGACCGAACAGCGGGCGGCCGACCAAATGGACATGCTGGTCAAGTACTTCGGCGAGCACCCCGAGGTGGGCAAGCCGATCAGGATGATCTGCCACGACGAGGAGAACCACCTCGCGTACTGCCACGAGGAGCTGCTCCGGCTGGCCCGCGCGGGACACGGCCGTACCATCCAGCGCGTCCTGCGGGAGTGCGCCATGGCGGAGTGCCGCGTCTACCGGGACGTCAGCCTCGCCGTCATGGCCCACATGGGGCGCATCCTGAAGTGGCCGAAGGCCAAGTCCGCCGCGCTCGCCACGGGCATCCACGCCATGTACGCGTACGAGCGCCTCGGCGGCTGGCGGCGCATGGTGAGCCTGACGATGCCGGAACGGCGGGACGCGCTGGGCGGGCCGGCGACGTCCGCGGCCACAACCGCCTGAGCACCGCCGAGCACCGCTGAGAACCGCACCGCACCGCGCAACGGCAGCCGGTCAGAGCCAGCCGCGGCGCTTGAACAGCCGGTACAGGCCGATCTCGCACATCACCATCAGCACGATCACGGCGGGATAGGCCCACACCCAGGTCAGCTCGGGCATGTGATCGAAGTTCATGCCGTAGATCCCCGCGACCATCGTCGGGACCGCGGCCATCGCCGCCCACGCCGAGATCTTCCGCATGTCGTCGTTCTGCCGCACACTCATCTGCGCGAGATGCGCGGACAGAATGTCGGACAGCAGCCGGTCGAGCCCGTCCACCTGCTCGTTCGCGCGGGTGAGGTGGTCGCTGACATCCCGGAAGAAGGGCTGCGCGTGCTCGTCGACGAAGGGCAGACCGGGGTTCGACAGCCGCAGCATCGGCTGGGCGAGCGGCCCCGTCGCGCGGCGGAATTCGAGCACCTGCCGCTTGAAGGTGTAGATCCGCGCGGCGGTGTTTTTCGAATCGCGGCTGAACGGTGCGAACACCTCCGCCTCCAGCTCCTCCAAGTCGGTCTGGAGCTCGGCGCCGACCTCTATGTAGTAGTCGACGACGGCGTCGCTCACGGCGTACAGGACGGCGGTCGGACCGTGCCGCAGTACCTCGGGCTCCGCCTCCAGACGGTGGCGTACGGCGGCCAGCGGGGCGCCCTCCCCGTGCCGCACCGTCACCACGAACGAGTCGCCCACGAAGACCATCAGCTCGCCCGTCGTCACGGTGTCGCTCTCCGGCTCGTAGATCACCGGCTTCAGCACCGCGAAGAGCGAATCGTCGTACACCTCCAGTTTGGGCCGCTGGTGGGCCGACAGCGCGTCCTCGACGGCCAGCGGATGCAACCCGAACTCGCTGCTCACGAGATCGAATTCCTTCTCGGTCGGCTCGTGCAGCCCGATCCACAGGAAGGTGTCCCCGGCGGAGGCGGCCCGTGCCTCGGCGAGGGCGTCGGAGAAATCGGAAGGGCCCTCGGTACGGCACCCTTCCCGGTAGATGGCACAGTCGACGATCACGGCGCGCATTCTCCCCCGGTACGGGCCCGGGCACACCCCGGAGCCGGCTTCGGCCTAGGCTGGCGGCCATGGCCACGCTGATTCTCGTACGCCACGGACGTTCCACCGCCAACACCGCGGGGCTGCTCGCCGGCTGGACGCCAGGTGTCGCGCTCGACGAGCGCGGCGCCGCGCAGGCGGCCGCGCTGCCCGGGCGGCTGGCCGACGTACCGCTCGCCGCAGCCGTCACCAGCCCCCTCGAACGCTGCCGCCAGACCCTTCAGCCGCTGCTCGACGCGCGGCCGGGTCTCCCGCTGTACACCGACGAACGGATAGGGGAGTGCCACTACGGCGACTGGTCGGGCCGCAAGCTCGCCGAGCTCTCCGACGAGCCGCTGATGGCCGCCGTGCAGCAGCACCCCTCCTCGGTGACGTTCCCGGGAGGGGAGTCGATGCGGGCCATGCAGGCGCGCGCGGTCGACGCCGTACGGGACTGGAACGCGCGCATCGAGGCCGAGCACGGCGAGGACGCCGTGTATCTCATGTGCTCTCACGGCGACATCATCAAGTCCGTCGTCGCGGACGCACTCGGGCTTCATCTCGACCTCTTCCAGCGGATTCACGTCGACCCGTGTTCCCTGACGGCCGTCCGGTACACCGCGCTGCGCCCCTTTCTTCTGCGGCTCGGCGACACGGGCGACCTCGCCTCGCTGGCGCCGCGCGAGAGCGGCGACGACGGGGACGCGGCCGTAGGGGGCGGCGCAGGCGCACCGTGATCGATCGGCGCAGTAGGGTGGACGCGCCCCAAGACCGCGCATACAGACGATTTCAGCGCTTGGATGAGTACAAGGGAGATCAGGACGTGTCCCGTCAGGTATTCCTCTACGACCCGCCGGACCGCTTCGTCGCCGGTACGGTCGGGCTGCCTGGACGTCGTACGTTCTTCCTCCAGGCGTCCGCGGCCGGCCGCGTCACCAGCGTCGCCCTGGAGAAGACCCAGGTGGCCGCGCTGGCCGAGCGGATCGACGAGCTGCTGGACGAAGTGGTACGCCGCACCGGGGGCAACGCCCCCGTGCCGGCCGTGGCTCCGGCCGATGTCACTGACAGCGCCCCCCTTGACGCCCCCGTCGAGGAGGAGTTCCGCGTCGGCACCATGGCGCTCGCCTGGGACGGTGAGGAACAGCGCATGATCGTCGAGGCGCAGGCCCTCGTCGAGCTGGACGTGGAGACCGACGAGGATCTCGCGGAGGCCGAGGAACGGCTCCTCCAGGACGAGGAGAACGGCCCGCCGATGCTGCGTGTCCGGCTGAGCGGCGCCCAGGCCAGAGCCTTCGCCAAGCGCGCCCTCGAAGTCGTCAACGCGGGCCGGCCGCCGTGCCCGCTGTGCAGCCTGCCGCTCGACCCGGAGGGACACGTATGCCCGCGTCAGAACGGATACCGCCGGGGAGCGTGACTCCGGCGGACGACGGCCTCCTCACCGTTCTGGCGAAGGGGCAGCTGATGGTGCGCGGACGCGTCCGTGAAGCGTCCAACGCGGTGCTGTACTGCGAGATCGAGTACGAGGGCGTATCGGCGTCCTGCGTGTACAAACCCGTCGCCGGTGAACGGCCGCTGTGGGACTTCCCCGACGGCACACTCGCACAGCGCGAGGTGGCGGCGTACGAGATCTCCGAGGCGACGGGGTGGGGGCTCGTGCCGCCGACTGTGCTGCGGGACGGTCCGTACGGAGAGGGCATGTGCCAGCTGTGGATCGAGACGCCCGAGGAAGGCCCCGACGGCGGTCTGCTGGCCCTCGTGGAGGACGAGGAGCCCGGCGAGGGCTGGAAGGCGATCGCCTTCGCCGAGGTGGGGGAGGGGCGCACGGCGCTTCTCGTGCACGCCGACGATGCGCGTCTGCGGCGCCTGGCGGTCCTGGACGCGGTGATCAATAACGCCGACCGCAAGGGCGGGCATCTGTTGCCGACGGCGGACGGGAAGCTGTTCGGCATCGACCACGGGGTCACGTTCAATGAGCAGGACAAGCTGCGCACGCTGCTGTGGGGGTGGGCGGGGGAGCCGTTGACGGCCGAGGCCCTCGAGGTGGTGGCCCGGCTGGCGGAGGAGCTGGCCGAGGGGCGGCCGCTCGCCACCCGTATGGCCGAACTGATCACCTCGGCGGAGGTGGACGCGCTGCGGGCGCGGGTGACGGCGCTGCGCACGACGGGGCGTCACCCGGAGCCGAGCGGGGAGTGGCCGGCGATTCCTTGGCCGCCGGTGTAGGTGCGGGGTGCGGGGTGCGGCTGCCGCTGCGCGGGGCTTGTCCCCGACCCGCCCCTTCCCGCCGTGACACTCTGCGGCTCCGCCGCGTGGGGGCAAGCCCCAGCCCCCAGACCCCACAGACGCCCTCCGGGAGTGTCTTCAAACGCCGGACGGGCTGGAAATGCTCCCGCACCCCTCCAGCCCCTCCGGCGTTTGAGGAGCGGGGTCTGGGGCGGAGCCCCAGGGGTGGGCAAAGCCCGCCGCAGGCGTCCCGCGCAAGAGTGCGTAACCGGACACGTTTCCGTATCCGGTTCGTATCCGGAACCTGCGTCCGGTTACGCTCAAGGCATGCATGCCTGGCCCGCTTCTGAGGTCCCCGCCCTGCCTGGCAAGGGCCGCGACCTCAAGATCCACGACACCGCGACCAGTGGGTTGGTTTCCCTCGACCCCGGTCCCGTCGCCCGTATCTATGTCTGCGGCATCACGCCGTACGACGCGACTCACATCGGTCACGCGGCGACCTACAACGCGTTCGACCTCGTGCAGCGCGTGTGGCTCGACACCAAGCGGCAGGTTCATTACGTCCAGAACGTCACGGACGTAGACGATCCGCTGCTCGAGCGGGCGATCCGCGACGGACATGACTGGACCGAACTCGCGGAGCGCGAGACCGCGCTCTTCCGCGAGGACATGACCGCCCTGCGGATGCTGCCGCCGCAGCACTACATCGGCGCCGTCGAAGCCATACCCGGCATCGTGCCGCTCATCGAGCGGCTGCGGGACGCGGGCGCGGCGTACGAGCTCGAAGGGGACGTGTACTTCTCCGTCGAGGCCGACCCGCACTTCGGCGAGGTGTCCGGCCTCGACGCCGACGCGATGCGGCTGCTGTCCGCCGAGCGCGGCGGCGACCCGGAGCGCCCGGGCAAGAAGAACCCGCTCGACCCGATGCTCTGGATGGCCGCCCGTGACGGCGAGCCGAGCTGGGACGGCGCCTCGCTGGGCCGCGGCAGGCCCGGCTGGCACATCGAGTGCGTGGCGATCGCACTCGACCACCTGGGCATGGGCTTCGACGTACAGGGCGGCGGCTCGGACCTCGCCTTCCCGCACCACGAGATGGGCGCGTCCCACGCCCAGGCACTGACCGGCGAGTACCCGTTCGCGAAGACGTACGTACACGCCGGAATGGTCGCTCTGAACGGCGAGAAGATGTCGAAGTCCAAGGGCAACCTGGTCTTCGTCTCGAAGCTGCGCCGCGACGGCGTGGACCCGGCCGCCATCCGCCTCACGCTGCTCGCGCACCACTACCGGGCCGACTGGGAGTGGACGGACCAGGTGCTCGAAGACGCCCTGGAGCGGCTCGGCCGCTGGCGCGCGGCCGTGTCCCGGCCTGACGGTCCCTCCGCCGACGGCCTGGTCGAGGAGATCCGCGAGGCGCTCTCCAACGACCTCGACGCCCCGGCCGCCCTCGCCGCCGTGGACCGCTGGGCCGCCGCGCAGGCGTCCGAAGGCGGTACGGACGAAGGCGCGCCCGGTGTCGTCTCGCGCGCCGTCGACGCGCTGCTCGGCGTGGCCCTGTAGTTGTTTTTCGGACCTTCCCGCCCCTGGACCTCTCATGGAGAGGGCCGGGGGCGGTTCCGTGTTCCGGCTTAACGCTGCGGACAAATGCCCTCGTGTGATGAGGTGTTCGCTTTGGTGGAACGCTTGTCGGAAAGGCGACCTCATGCACCGTTCCTTAGATCGTCGAAGACTGCTCACCGCCGGCGCCGCGCTGGGCGGCGCCGCACTGCTGGCCCCGTTCCCGGGCGCGGCCCACGCGGCCACCGGCACCGGAGAGACGTGGCCGGCCAGTTTCCCGCTGCCGGACGGCTTCCAGCCCGAGGGCATCGCCATCGGCTCGCGCCCGTACGCGTACTTCGGCTCCCTGCGCGACGGCTCCGTGTACGCGGCGAGCCTCGCGACCGGCCGTGGCCGGATCATCAGTGAGGGCACGGGCGCGATGTCCGTCGGTCTCAAACTCGACGGCGCGGGGCGCCTGTTCATCGGCGGCGGCTTTTCCCGCCAGATCAGGGTCGTCGACACCCACGGCGGCGCGATCCTCGCGACGTACGACGTCGGCACGCCCACCAGCATGGTCAACGACGTCGTGCTGCGGCCGGGGATCGCCTGGTTCACCGACTCCTTCCGCCCCGTGCTCTACGGGCTGCCGCTCGGGCGCCACGGCGAACTGCCGTCGGCGGACCGGATCATCACCCGGAACCTCACGGGGGAGTGGCTCCAGGGCGCCGACTTCACGGCCAACGGCATTGAGCGCACCCCCGACAGCCGGGCCCTGCTGGTGGTCAATGTGGCCCTGGACGGCGGGGCGCTGATGCGCGTCGACCCGCGTACCGGAGACGCCCGCAAGGTCGACCTCGGCCCGCTCAAGATCCCCAACGGCGACGGCCTCCTGCTGCTCGGCCGCCTCCTGTACGTCGTACAGCAGGCCCAGAGCGCGATCGACGTCGTACGCCTCAACGAGGCCGGTACGAAGGGCGTTCTGGTCACCCGGATCACCGACCCCGGCTTCAGGATCCCCACGACGGCGGCGGCCTGGGGCGACCGGATCTACCTGCCAAACGCTCGCTTCGACGTGGAGCCCATGCCTGGAACCGACTACGACGCGGTGTCCGTAGCCCGGATCTGAGCCCGGACAAGACGACTGAGGGGCGGCGCCGGTCGGCGCCGCCCCGCTTCACTCCTCTGTGGAATCCTCCGGCCCGTCCGCGCCCTCCGGGCGTTCCGGCTCCGCGCGAGGCGGCTTCGGCGGTCTCGTACGGCCGCTGGAGCTGTCGCGCAGGTACGTACCGGAGCCCTCGCTGCCGTCCGTCGCGTGACCGTGGCCGGTGCCCGGCCCACCGCCCGGCCCCCCGCCGGGCCCTGGCCCGCCGTCACGCCGTCGCAGATACCGCTCGAACTCGCGGGCGATGGCCTCGCCCGTCGCTTCGGGAAGCTCCGCGGTGTCCCGCGCCTCCTCCAGCGACTGCACGTACTCCGCGACCTCGCTGTCCTCGGCGGCCAGTTGGTCCACGCCGACCTGCCACGCCCGTGCGTCCTCGGGGAGTTCGCCGAGCGGGATCCGCAGATCGATGAGGTCTTCGAGGCGGTTGAGGAGCGCCAGCGTGGCCTTGGGGTTCGGCGGCTGCGACACGTAGTGCGGCACGGCGGCCCACAGGCTCACGGCAGGAACGCCCGCGTGCGTACAGGCCTCCTGGAGGATTCCCACGATGCCCGTGGGGCCTTCGTACTTGGTCTCCTCCAGATCCATGGTCCGCGCCAGATCCGCGTCCGACGTCACGCCGCTGACCGGCACCGGCCGGGTGTGCGGGGTGTCGCCGAGCAGCGCGCCCAGGATCACGATCATCTCGACGCCCAGTTCGTGGGCGAAGCCGAGGATCTCGTTGCAGTACGAGCGCCAGCGCATGGACGGCTCGATGCCGCGGACCAGGACGAGGTCACGGGGCTTGTCGCCGCCGATCCGTACGACGGAGAGCCGGGTGGTGGGCCAAGTGATCTTGCGGACGCCGCCGTCGATGAACACCGTGGGCCGGTTGACCTGGAAGTCGTAGTAGTCCTCGGCGTCGAGCGCCGCGAAGACCTCGCCCTTCCATTCCCGGTCCAGATGCGCGACCGCGGTGGAGGCTGCGTCGCCGGCGTCGTTCCAGCCCTCGAACGCGGCCACCATGACCGGGTCGATCAGCTCGGGAACCCCCTCGAGCTCGATCACCCAGTGCCCCCTTTCGAAGTTCCCTTGTACACGCACCAACCTTAAGGCTTCCACCAGCGCGGTGACGCCTGATGCGAATGAGGGAAGCGTGCCCTGCGTCCGCCGAATCATTCGAGATCAGAGCCCCGACGTCTGCGGCGCCCCTACAGCGTAGAGCGCAGCCACTGCTCGACGCTCGCGATATGCACCGTCGCCCACGACCTGGCGGCTTCCGCGTCCTGGTCGCGCAGGGCGGCGAGGATCGCGCGGTGCTCGTGGAGCGTACGGCTGACCGCGTCCTCCTGGGTCAGTCCGCGCCAGATACGAGCCCGGGTGGTCGGCCCGGAGAGCCCATCGAGCAGCGAGCACAGCACCGAGTTGCCGGAGCCCTGCACGATGCGGCGGTGGAATTCGAGGTCGCTCGCGACCAGCTCCTCGACGGACGGGTGCGGCCCCAGGGCATCCAACTGGGCGCTCAGTGCGTCCAGTTCCGCCGCGCTGATCCGGGTGGCGGCCATCGCGGTGGCGGCGGGCTCCAGGATGCGGCGTACGGCGAGGAACTCCAGCACCGTGTCGTCCCGGTGGAAGTCCACGACGAAATTCATCGCTTCGAGCAGGAGTTGAGGATCGAGACTGGTGACGTACGTGCCGTCGCCCTGGCGTACGTCGAGGATGCGGATCAGCGACAGGGCGCGTACCGCCTCGCGCAGCGAATTGCGCGACAGTCCCAGCTCGGCGGCGAGTTCGCTCTCCTTGGGGAGGCGGTCGCCGGGGCGCAGGGCCCCCGAGACGATCATTTCCTTGATCTTCTCGATCGCCTCGTCGGTGACAGCCACGGTGGGTCTCCTCATCGCTTCGCTCAGACATTCAGACGTCCGATGTATGGCTCCATTCTGTAGGTACGAAGCGAGCACGAGTAAGCCCGCGACCAAGCCCATGGGTAAGGGGCAGCCACCCTAGGCGGCTGCCCCTTACCAACTTCTGCGCGCGAGGGGCGTCAGGACCTGCGGCCCAGCACGTCCTCGACCTCGGCGCGGACCTCGTCCGTGGCCAGGCCCCGGATCGTCAGCGTCGTACGGCGGCGCAGTACGTCGTCCGCCGTCTCGGCCCACTCGTGGTCGCGGGCGTACACGACCTGCGCCCAGATCTCCGGCGCGTCCGGGTGGATGCGCTCGGCCAGCGCCGCGTCCTCGTTGGCCAGGCGCGCGATGTCGAAGGACAGCGAGCCGTAGTGCGTGGCCAGGTGGCGTGCCGTGTCCGCGGCCATCCGCGGGCCCGGTGTGCCGCCGTCGACGAGCAGCCGGTGGGCGACCGCGTTCGGGTTGGATATGCCCGGCAGCGGCTGCTTCTTCGGCAGGCGCGAGATCGGCTCCATGTCCTCGCCCAGCGGGTGGCCGGGCAGGGCGGCGAGCTTGTTCATGACCGTTCGCCCGATGTGACGGAACGTCGTCCACTTGCCGCCCGCCACCGACAGCATGCCGCCGCGTCCCTCGGTGACCACCGTCTCGCGCTTGGCCTTGGAGGTGTCTCCGGGACCGCCGGGCAGTACCCGCAGACCCGCGAAGGAGTACGTGATCAGGTCGCGGGACAGCTGCTGGTCGCGGATCGAGTAGGCGGCCTCGTCCAGGATCTGGGCGATGTCCTTCTCGTTGACGGCGACGTCCGCCGGGTCGCCCTCGTACTCCTCGTCGGTCGTGCCGAGCAGGAGCTGGTCCTCCCACGGCAGCGCGAAGGTGATGCGGTACTTGTCGATCGGCGTCGCCAGCGCGGCCCGCCAGGGGGCCGTGCGCTTGAGGACCAGGTGCGCGCCCTTGGAGAGCCGGATGGACGGGGCCGCGTCCGGGTTCTCCATCTTGCGCAGGTGGTCGACCCACGGCCCGGTGGCGTTGAGCACCAGGCGGGCCGTGACTCCGAACTCCGAGCCGTCCAGGCGGTCCTTGAGCTCCGCGCCCGTGACCCGCCCGTTGGTGAAGCGCAGCCCGGTGACCTCGGCGTGGTTGAGTACGGTCGCGCCCGACTGGGCGGCGGCACGGACCGTCATCAGGGCCATGCGCGAGTCGTTCATCTGGTCATCGCCGTACACCGCGACGGCCTTGAGGTTTTCCGTACGGAGCTCGGGCACCTCACGCGCGGCCTTCGCCGCGCCGATGACATGGCCGACTCCGTCGCCGAAGGCGGACAGCGCCGAGTAGGCGAAGACGCCCGCGCCCAGCTTGGCCGCGCCGTGCGGCCCGCCCTTGTAGACGGGGAGGTAGAACTTCAGCGGGTTGGCCAGGTGCGGCGCGACGTCCCGGGAGACGGCGCGCCGCTCGAAGTGGTTCTCCGCGACGAGCTTGACCGCGCCGGTCTGGAGGTAGCGCAGTCCGCCGTGGAGCAGCTTGGAGGAGGCGGAGGAGGTGGCGCCGGCGAAGTCGCCGGCGTCCACCAGAGCCACCCGCAGCCCCGACTGAGCGGCGTGCCAGGCAGTGGAGATGCCCAGGATGCCGCCGCCGATCACCAGGAGGTCGTACGTCGCCTTGGAAAGCTGGTCCCGGGTTTCGGCGCGGCTCGTGGTGGAACCGTCGGCCGGGCGCGTCCCGAGGGCGGGGACGCTCTGCAGGGTGGTCATTTTCGTAACTCCTCGTCAGCTCTCGTCGTCGAGCCAGCCCATGGACCGCTCAACGGCCTTGAGCCAGCTCTTGTACTCGCGGTCCCGCGTGGCCGCGTCCATGCGGGGGGTCCACTCGGCGGCCCTGCGCCAGTTGGCGCGCAGCTCGTCGGTGCTGGACCAGAAGCCGACGGCGAGGCCGGCGGCGTAGGCGGCGCCGAGGCAGGTGGTCTCGGCGACCATGGGCCGCACCACCGGTGCGTCCAGGAAGTCCGAGAGCGTCTGCATCAGCAGGTTGTTGGAGGTCATGCCGCCGTCGACCTTGAGGGCCGTCAGCTCGACGCCGGAGTCCTTGGTCATGGCGTCGCTGATCTCGCGGGTCTGCCAGGCGGTGGCCTCCAGGACGGCACGGGCGATGTGCGCCTTGGTGACGTACCGGGTGAGGCCGGCGATCACACCGCGGGCGTCGGGACGCCAGTACGGGGCGAAGAGGCCGGAGAAGGCGGGCACGAAGTACGCGCCGCCGTTGTCCTCCACCGAGGAGGCCAGCGTCTCGATCTCGGCGGCCGACTTGATGAGGCCCATCTGGTCGCGCATCCACTGGACGAGCGCGCCGGTGATGGCGATCGAGCCTTCGAGGGCGTAGACGGGCTTCTGGTCGCCGATCTGGTATCCGACGGTCGTCAGCAGGCCGTTGTACGAATTGACGGGCGTGTCACCGGTGTTCATCAGCATGAAGGTGCCGGTGCCGTACGTCGACTTGGCCTCGCCCTCGGCGAAGCAGGTCTGCCCGAACAGCGCCGCCTGCTGGTCACCGAGCGCCGAGGCGACGGGGACGCCCATCAGCGGGCCGGCCTTGGCGACGCCGTACACCTCGGCGGAGGAACGGATCTCCGGCAGCACGGCGGCCGGGATGTCCATGGACTGCAGGATCTTCTCGTCCCACCGCATCTCGTGCAGGTTCATGAGAAGGGTGCGCGAGGCGTTGGTGACGTCGGTGACGTGTACGCCGCCGTCGGTGCCGCCCGTCAGGTTCCAGATGACCCAGGAGTCCATGGTGCCGAAGAGGATGTCGCCGGCCTCGGCGCGCTCACGCAGGCCCTCGACGTTGTCGAGCAGCCAGCGGACCTTGGGTCCCGCGAAGTACGACGCGAGCGGCAGGCCGGTCTCGCGGCGGAAGCGGTCCTGGCCGACGTTGCGGCCGAGCTCCTTGCAGAGCGCGTCGGTGCGGGTGTCCTGCCACACGATGGCGTTGTGGACGGGCTCACCGGTGTTCTTGTCCCACATCAGCGTGGTCTCGCGCTGATTGGTGATGCCGATCGCCTTGACGTCGGCGGGGGTGATGCCCGCCTTGCTGATCGCGCTGGCGACGACTTCCTGGACGTTGGTCCAGATCTCGGTCGCGTCGTGCTCGACCCATCCCGGCTTCGGGAAGATCTGCTCGTGCTCCTTCTGGTCGACCGCGACGATCCGGCCGTCCTTGTCGAAGACGATGCAGCGGCTGGAGGTGGTGCCCTGATCGATGGCCGCGATGAACGGGCCGGTGCTGTGTACGTCGTTCACGGTGTGCTCCCGGAGGTCTGTAGAGGGTCGGCCGGTCGGCTCAGACAAACGCGATGTTGTAGATACCCGCGGCGATCGCCGCGCCGGCCAGCGGGCCGACGACGGGGATCCAGGCGTAGCCCCAGTCGGAGCCGCCCTTGTTCGGCAGGGGGAGCAGGGCGTGGACGATGCGCGGCCCGAGGTCACGGGCCGGGTTGATCGCGTAGCCGGTCGGGCCACCGAGCGAGAGGCCGATGCCGACCACGACGAGGGCGACCATCAGTCCGCCGACGGCGCCGAGACCCTTGCCGCTGTCATTGAGGCCCTGGGTGAGGACCGCGAGGACGAGCACGACGGTGCCGATGATCTCGGTGGCGAGGTTCTGCCAGACGTTCCGGATCTCAGGACCGGTGGAGAAGATGCCGAGCACGGGGCCGGCCTTGGGTGCGGCCTTCTGGTCGACCAGGCCCTCTTCGGCAGGCTGCTCCGCGAGGATTTCCGGGTCCGTGAGGTGGGCCTGGAACTGGCCGTAGTACGCGATCCAGACCAGGGCGGCGCCGATCATCGCGCCGAGTATCTGGCCGGCGATGTAGACCGGAACGTCGCTCCAGTCGCTGTCCTTGATCGCGATGCCGACGGTGACCGCCGGGTTGAGGTGGGCGCCGGAGAGGCTGCCCGTCATGTAGACGGCAGTCAAGACCGCGAAGCCCCACCCGAAGGTGATGGCGAGCCAGCCGGCGTTCTGCGCCTTCGAGCGCTTGAGCACGACGGCGGCGACGACGCCTGCGCCGAGCAGGATGAGTACGGCGGTACCGATGATCTCGCCGATGAAGATGTCGGAGGTAGACACCCGCGACTCCTTTGTCCTTGCGTCCAGGGGAAAGGCGAACCCCGGGTCCCTCCGGGTGGTTCGCGCCCTCGGTGAGGGCCTAGCCCGGTCCCTTGGCGTTGCCACACTCTAGCGCGTATTGCCGGTAGGTGTTCGGCATTGCCGACCGATGAACGGCAGTTTTGCCCCCGGTTAACACGCACGTCAAGAGTTCTGCGACCGGGTGTCGCGATCGTTACCAGCGTGACAGCAGGGGCGTGACGGGGGGTGGAGCCGCGCCTTAGAAACGCCCGGCGCCCAAGTCCCGGGACACCGCGCGGGCGCAGTCCCGTACGGCCGCGACGAGCTCGCCGCGGAGCTCTCCGCCCTCACCGCAGATCCGCTCCACCGCGCCGGTCACGCCGACCGCGCCGACGGGCATCCGCCGGCGGTCGTGGATGGGGGCGGCGATGGAGGCCACCCCGTCCCAGGTCTCCTCCACGTCGGCGGCCCAGCCGCGCGCCCGGGTCAGGTCGAGCACCTTCTCGAAGTCGTCCGCGTCCGTGATCGTGCGCGGAGTGAAGGTCTTGCGCTCGTTCTCGACGACCTCGTTGTGCGCCACCGGGTCGTACGCGGACAGCACCTTGCCCAGCGCGGAGGAGTGCAGCGGCTGCATCGCGCCGACCTCCAGCACCTGCCGGCTGTCGTCCGGCCGGAAGACGTGGTGGACGATCAGCACGCCCTTCTGGTGCAGTACGCCCAGATAGACGCTCTCGCCGCTGGAGCGGGCCAGGTCGTCGGTCCACACCAGCGCGCGGGCGCGCAGCTCGTGCACGTCCAGATAGGTGCTGCCGAGACGCAGCAGCTCGGCGCCCAGCTGGTAGCGGCCGGAGGCGGAATCCTGTTCGACAAAACCCTCCGCCTGGAGGGTGCGAAGGATGCCGTGCGCCGTACCCTTGGCAAGTCCGAGGGACGAGGCCACTTCGGACAGACCGAGCCTGCGCTCGCCACCCGCGAGCAGGCGCAGCATCGCTGCCGCCCGCTCGAGCGACTGGATGTTCTTCGCCATGCTCGGCCACCTCCACCTCGGTTCGACAATGCTGAACACTATCGGCTCATGCCGACCTGGTGTCACCGACGGGGGTTCACCCCGCGACCGTGAGCAATCAGAGCACGACACCGTCCGCCCCGTGGGACGCCTTCACGCCGCGGACGGGGTCACGGCTACGCTGGCCTGGTGCGCCTTCCGCCGGGAAGCCGCAAAGCCGACAGCCGTCGCACCCCAGGGAGCAGATCCATGGCCTCGTTGCCAACCCCAACGCCTGCCAGCCACAGCAGCCGCGCACAAGCCCTCCGCGAAGCACTCGCCAGTCGAGTGGTGGTCGCCGACGGGGCGATGGGCACCATGCTCCAGGCGCAGGACCCCAGCCTCGAGGACTTCGAGAACCTCGAAGGCTGCAACGAGATCCTGAACATCACCCGCCCCGACATCGTGCGCACCGTCCACGAGGAGTACTTCGCGGTCGGCGTCGACTGCGTCGAGACCAACACCTTCGGTGCGAACTTCGCCGCGCTCGCCGAGTACGACATCCCCGAGCGCGTATTCGAGCTGTCCGAGTCGGGCGCCCGCATCGCCCGCGAGGTGGCGGACGAGTTCGAGGCCAAGGACGGCCGTCAGCGCTGGGTGCTCGGCTCCATGGGACCCGGTACGAAGCTGCCGACGCTGGGCCACGCCCCGTACATCACGCTGCGCGACGCCTACCAGCAGAACGCCGAAGGCATGCTCGCGGGCGGCGCGGACGCGCTCCTGGTGGAGACCACCCAGGACCTGCTCCAGACCAAGTCCGCGATCATCGGCGCCCGCCGCGCCATGGACGTCGCCGGCATCACCGTCCCCCTGATCTGCTCCGTGACGGTCGAGACGACCGGCACCATGCTGCTGGGCTCCGAGATCGGCGCCGCGCTCACCGCGCTGGAGCCGCTCGGCATCGACATGATCGGCCTGAACTGCGCCACCGGCCCGGCCGAGATGAGCGAGCACCTGCGCTACCTCGCCCGCCACTCGCGCGTCCCGCTCTCCGCCATGCCCAACGCCGGCCTGCCCGTCCTCGGCAAGAACGGCGCGCACTACCCCCTGTCGGCCGAGGAGCTGGCCGACGCCCAGGAAGCGTTCGTACGCGACTACGGCCTGTCCCTGGTGGGCGGCTGCTGCGGTACGACGCCCGAGCACCTGCGCCAGGTCGTCGAGCGCGTACGTGACCTCACCCCGGCCCCCCGCGACCCGCGCCCCGAGCCGGGCGCCGCCTCCCTCTACCAGACCGTCCCCTTCCGCCAGGACACGTCGTACCTGGCCATTGGCGAGCGTACGAACGCGAACGGGTCGAAGAAGTTCCGCGAGGCCATGCTGGAGGGCCGCTGGGACGACTGCGTGGAGATGGCCCGCGACCAGATCCGCGAGGGCGCGCACATGCTCGACCTGTGCGTCGACTACGTGGGCCGTGACGGCGCCGCCGACATGGCCGAGCTGGCCGGCCGGTTCGCCACCGCCTCCACCCTGCCCATCGTGCTGGACTCCACCGAGCTGGACGTCCTGCGGGCCGGCCTGGAGAAGCTCGGCGGGCGCGCCGTCATCAACTCGGTCAACTACGAGGACGGCGACGGCCCCGAGTCCCGCTTCCAGAAGGTCACCAAGCTGGCGCAGGAGCACGGCGCCGCGCTGATGGCACTGACCATCGACGAGGAGGGCCAGGCCCGCTCCGTCGAGCACAAGGTCGCCGTCGCCGAGCGGATCATCGACGACCTGACCGGCAACTGGGGCATCCACGAGTCGGACATTCTCATCGACTGCCTCACCTTCACCATCTGCACCGGCCAGGAGGAGTCCCGCAAGGACGGCGTCAACACGATCGAGGCCATCCGTGAGCTCAAGCGGCGCCACCCGGACGTGCAGACCACGCTGGGCCTGTCGAACATCTCCTTCGGCCTGAACCCGGCCGCCCGCATCGTCCTGAACTCCGTCTTCCTCGACGAGTGCGTGAAGGCCGGCCTGGACTCGGCCATCGTGCACGCGAGCAAGATCCTTCCGATCGCCCGCCTCGGTGAGGAGCAGATCCAGGTCGCTCTGGATCTGATCTACGACCGCCGTGCGGAGGGTTACGACCCGCTGCAGCGGTTCCTGGAGCTGTTCGACGGCGTCGACACCAAGTCGATGAAGGCCGGCAAGGCGGAGGAGCTCCTGGCGCTGCCGCTGGACGAGCGGCTTCAGCGCCGGATCATCGATGGCGAGAAGAAGGGCCTGGAGGCCGACCTCGACGAGGCGCTGACCGAGCGGCCCGCGCTGGCGATCGTCAACGACACGCTGCTGGAGGGCATGAAGGTCGTCGGTGAGCTCTTCGGCTCCGGCCAGATGCAGCTGCCGTTCGTGCTCCAGTCGGCCGAGGTCATGAAGACCGCGGTGGCCTACCTGGAGCCGCACATGGAGAAGACGGACGACGAGGGCAAGGGCACGATCGTGCTGGCCACCGTCCGCGGTGACGTCCACGACATCGGCAAGAACCTCGTCGACATCATCCTGTCCAACAACGGCTACACCGTCGTCAACCTCGGCATCAAGCAGCCCGTCTCCGCGATCCTGGAGGCCGCCGAGGAGCACCGCGCCGACGTCATCGGCATGTCGGGTCTCCTGGTGAAGTCCACCGTGATCATGAAGGAGAACCTCCAGGAGCTCAACCAGCGCAAGATGGCCGCAGACTTCCCGGTCATCCTCGGCGGTGCGGCGCTGACGAGGGCGTACGTCGAACAGGATCTGCACGAGATCTACGAGGGCGAAGTCCGCTACGCCCGCGACGCGTTCGAGGGATTGCGCCTGATGGACGCCCTGATCGGCGTCAAGCGCGGCGTCCCCGGCGCCAAGCTCCCCGAGCTCAAGCAGCGCCGTGTCCCGACGAAGGCCACGACCGCCGTGCTCGAAGTCGAAGAGCCCGAAGGTTCCGTACGCTCCGACGTCTCCATCGACAACCGGATCCCGGAGCCGCCGTTCTGGGGCACCCGCGTCGTCAAGGGCATCGGCCTGAAGGAGTACGCCTCCTGGCTCGACGAGGGCGCGCTGTTCAAGGGGCAGTGGGGCCTCAAGCAGGCGCGGACCGGCGACGGGCCGACGTACGAAGAGCTCGTCGAGACCGAGGGCCGGCCCCGGCTGCGCGGCTGGCTGGAGCAGCTCCACACCAAGAACCTGCTCGAAGCCGCCGTCGTCTACGGCTACTTCCCCTGCCACTCCAAGGGCGACGATCTGATCCTCCTCAACGACGACGGATCCGAGCGCACCCGCTTCACCTTCCCGCGCCAGCGCCGCGGCCGCCGCCTGTGCCTGGCCGACTTCTTCCGCCCGGAGGAGTCCGGCGAGACGGACGTGGTGGGTCTTCAGGTCGTCACCGTCGGATCAAAGATCGGCGAGGCCACGGCCGAGCTGTTCGAATCGAACTCCTACCGTGACTACCTCGAACTGCACGGTCTTTCCGTCCAGTTGGCGGAAGCGCTCGCCGAGTACTGGCACGCCCGCGTCCGCAGCGAACTCGGCTTCGGGGGAGAGGACCCGGACGCCGTGGAGGACATGTTCGCGCTGAAGTACCGCGGCGCGCGCTTCTCGCTCGGTTACGGCGCCTGCCCCGAACTGGAGGACCGCGCGAAGATCGCCGAACTGCTGCAGCCCGAGCGCATCGGTGTCCACCTCTCGGAGGAGTTCCAGCTCCACCCCGAGCAGTCCACCGACGCGATCGTCATCCACCACCCCGAGGCGAAGTACTTCAACGCGCGATAGGCCCGCACGAGTCGTACACTGGTCGGTCCAGCGCAGGCCGGTCGCCTTCCCACCTGGGGAGACGGCCGGCCTTCTCGTCCCTTCAGGAGGTGTGCCCGGATGACCAGTACCGTCCCCGCGCCCAGTACCCGTACGGCCGAAGGCTCCGCACTGCAGGCCGTCTTCCTCGACATGGACGGCACCCTGGTCGACACCGAGGGTTTCTGGTGGGAGGTCGAGGCGGAGGTCTTCGCGGACCTCGGGCATGCGCTGGACGAGGCGTGGCGCGACGTGGTGGTCGGCGGGCCGATGACCCGCAGCGCGGGCTACCTCATCGAGGTCACCGGCGCGGACATCACCCTGCCCGAGCTCACCGTGTTGCTCAACGACCGCTTCGAGAAGCGCATCGGGCGCGGAGTGCCGCTGATGCCGGGTGCGGCGCGGCTGCTGGCGGAACTGGCCGCCCACGAGGTGCCCACCGCCCTGGTCTCCGCCTCGCACCGGCGCATCATCGACCGCGTCCTGGAGACGCTGGGCCGCGAGATGTTCACGCTCACGGTCGCGGGCGACGAGGTGGCCCGTACGAAACCGCACCCCGACCCGTATCTGCACGCCGCAGCGCTGCTCGGCGCCGAGCCCGGCAGATGCGCGGTCGTCGAGGACACGGCGACCGGTGTGGCGGCCGCCGAGGCGGCCGGCTGCCGCGTGGTGGCCGTCCCGTCCGTCGCGCCGATCGCGCCCGCGCGCGGCCGGGTGGTCGTGGGATCGCTCGAAGAAGTCGATCTCGCCTTTCTCACGACTTTGATCACACGGATGAACTGAACCGCGCACTGAGCGTATTCGCGCTATTGGGCGGAAACCGTGGGCATGGGGCCGTGCATTTTCCGTGACACACGCAGCCGGAAATGCACAGGCGGTCATAAGGCTCGGTCTGGTGACCTTAGTCACCCCCAGGCCTGCCCCGATCGGCGCCCCAGGGCGTCAAAGCGGCCTTCACGGGCCGTATTTGACGCCGTTGTGTCCTGATTGGTGGAGTGGTGTACGAATCATTCCCGGCCCGCGGCGACGACCCGTCGGGAATCATGATCACCAGCCGATAACGCGGCGGCCCGGCCCCGGTAAAGCCTGCCGGGCGATTCCCACTAATCTCAACACGAGAACTTCGCCGCATCACCACGTGCCTCAACGCTCAACCAGTTGCTGGGGCCACGGAAACCGATCGCTCTGATCCGGCCCGATCGCTCCGCCCCGACCGGGCGGCCGCGGCGGAGTGTCCCGTACACCGCTGAAACCCAGTGCCGGATGAGGGAGAACGTCCAGGATGAACCGCAAGACTTTGGTGCTGCCGGCTGTGATTGGCCTGCTCGCGCCCGTGCTCGCCGGCTGCGGCGGCGCGGACAGCGGCGGCAAGGGCGGTGCCATCGTCGTGGGCACCACGGACCAGTTCGTCGCGACGAAGGACGCGCCCGCGCCCTTCGACCCGGCGTTCGCCTATGACGCCGGTGCCTGGAACGTCCTGCGGCAGACCGTCCAGATGCTGATGCACGTCCCGCGCGGCGGCGGCGAGCCGGTGCCGGACGCGGCCTCCAAGTGCGGCTTCACGGACACCCAGAACGAGAGCTACCGCTGCACCCTGCGCAGCGGGCTGACGTTCGCCGACGGTGACGCGCTCACCGCCGAGGACGTCAAGTTCTCGATCGACCGCGTACTGAAGATCAAGAACAACAACGGCCCGGTCGCACTACTGTCGAACATCGATACGATTGAGACCAACGGGGACCACGGGATCGTCTTCCACCTGAAGACGCCGGACGCCACGTTCCCGTACAAGATCGCCACGCCTGCCGCCGGGATCGTCGACTCCGACACGTACAAGAGCGACAAGCTCCGGGACGGATTCGACGCCGAGGGCTCGGGCCCGTACACGCTGAAGACCGAGACCGAGGGCGAGCGGGTCGTCAAGGCGGTCTTCACCAAGAACCCCGAGTACAAGGGCGACTTGGAGCTCCGCAACGACAAGGTCGAACTGCGGTCGTTCGCCGACACCCAGTCCATGGAGAAGGCGCTGCGGGACGGCGACATCAGCATGATGACGCGCACCCTGCAGCCCGAGCAGATCAAGGACATGTCGGAGAACCCGACCAAGGGCATCGAGCTCGTCGAGATGCCCGGCCTGGAAATCCGCTACCTGGGCTTCGACACCGAAGACTCCACGGTGAAGAACAAGGCGGTGCGCCAGGCGCTGGCCGCCGTCGTCGACCGCGGGGAGCTCGCGAGCGAGGTCTACCCGGCCACGGCCGAGCCGCTGTACTCGCTCATCCCGAACACCATCACCGGCCACCAGAACGCGTTCTTCAACAAGTACGGCGAGCCGAACCGGCCGAACGCCGCAGGCATTTTGAGCGCGGCCGGCATCAGCACGCCGGTGAAGCTGACGCTGAACTACACGAGCGACCACTACGGCACGGCGACGAAGAAGGAGTTCGAGGTGCTCCAGGAGCAGCTCAACGCCACGAAGCTCTTCGACGTCGGCATCAAGGGCACCGAGTGGTCGAAGTTCCGTGACAGCCAGAAGCGCGGCGAGTACGCCGTCTACGGCATGGGCTGGTTCCCGGACTTCCCGGACGCCGACAACTACGTCGCGCCGTTCCTGGACAAGGACAACTTCCTCAACACCCCGTACGTCAGCAGCGAAACCAGGAACAAGCTCATTCCCGAGTCGCGCCGCGCGGCCGACCGGGCCTCGGCCGCGAAGCCGTTCGAGCGGATCCAGGAAATCGTCGCCAACGACGTACCGGTGCTGCCGCTGTGGCAGGGCAAGCAGTACGTAGCCGCTCGCGACAACATCACCGGCGTCGAGTGGGCGCTCAATTCCTCGGCCGACCTGCAGCTGTGGGAGTTGGGCCGCGGCGTCTCCTGACGCCGGCAGTATCCGGCCGCGAAACCCGCGTCGCCGGTGGGTAATTCATCGAATCTGTGAGGCAAGGATCCGTGAAAAGGCGTAACCAGTGGCTGACGGCACCGCTTGCGGCGGGACTGGCGGCGGGGCTGCTCAGCGGTTGTGGCACCGAGGAGGGCGGCCCGGGGGGCACTGACGGCGGCGTGGTCATCGGAATGTCGGACGAGGTGCTGGCCACCGATCCGGCATCGGGTTACGACCCAGGTTCCTGGCTGCTGTTCAACAACGTCTTCCAGTCGCTGCTGAGCTTCCCCAAGGGCAGCACCTCTCCGCAGCCCGAGGCCGCCGAGACCTGCGACTTCGACAAGGGCGGCAGCACGGTCTTCCGCTGCACGCTGCGTGACGGCCTGAAGTTCAGCAACGGCAACGAGCTGACCTCGAAGGACGTCAAGTACTCCTTCGAGCGCTCGCTGAAGATCAACGACAAGGCCGGCCCCGCGGGCGTCATGCTCGGCTCGATCGGCAGGATCGAGACGCCGGACGCGAAGAACGTCGTCTTCCACCTCAAGGTGCCGGACGCCACCTTCCCGAGCAAGATCGCCTCGGGCGCCGGCTCCATCGTCGACCACCGCGAGTACGCCTTCGACGAGCTGCGCACCGACGAGAAGGCGGTCGGCTCGGGGCCGTACAAGCTGGACAGCTTCGGCGAAGCCCAGGCGGACTTCTCCGTGAACGAGAACTACAAGGGCACCGCCGAGACGAAGAACTCCGGCGTCACCATGAAGTTCTTCCACGGCGACCAGAAGGCGCTCGCCGCTTCCCTCAAGCAGCGTGACGTGGACGTCGCCTACCGAGGCCTCACGGCGGACGACATCGCCGAGCTCGAGAACTCGTCGACCGGCGACGACCAGGGCATCGAGGTGGTCGAGGGCTCCAGCGCCGAGGTCCAGCACCTGGTCTTCAACATGAAGGACCCGGTCGCCGGCAAGCTCGCCGTGCGCAAGGCGATGGCGTTCCTCGTCGACCGCGACGCCCTCGTCCGGGACGTGTACCAGTCCACCGCCACCCCGCTGTACTCGATCATTCCGAGCGGCATCGACGCCCACAACACGGCGTTCTTCGACGCCTACGGCGGCAGCCCGCAGCCCGCCAAGGCCGAGCGGGTCCTGCGCGGTGCGGGCATCACCGGCAAGGTGAAGCTCACCCTCTGGGCCACGCCCAGCCGCTACGGACCCGCCACGGTCCACGAGTTCGAGACGATAGCCAAGCAGCTCAACAAGAGCGGGCTCTTCGACGCGACCGTCAAGTCGGCCGAGATCAACGAGTACGAGAAGAACATCGCGGCCGGCAAGTACGGCGTATACGTGAAGGGCTGGGTCCCCGACTACCCGGACCCGGACAACTTCACCCTGCCGTTCTTCGGCAAGGACAACGTCCTCGCCAACAACTACGAGAACCGCCGGATCACCGACGGCATCATCCCGGACACCGCCGCCGCGACCGAGCGGCCCACGGCGGACGAGGACTTCGGCAAGCTCCAGGACATCGTCGCCGAGGAGGTGCCGATCATTCCGCTGTGGCAGGGCAAGCAGTACGCCGTGGCCTACGACGACATCTCAGGCCTGGAGTGGACCCTGGACGCGTCGACCGTCTTCCGTTTCTGGGAGATCAGCAAGGGCTGACAGCAAGCGACGCCGGGACCCGGCCCCCGCATGGGGCCGGGTCCCGGCGTCCTGGCTTCCGCTGCTGGGCGCCTTACTGGGCGCCGGGCCTGACCAGGCCGCTCTCGTACGCGTACACCGCGGCCTGCACGCGGTCGCGCAGTCGGAGCTTCGTCAGCACGTGCCCCACATGCGTCTTCACGGTCGTCTCGCTCACGAAGAGGTCGGCGGCGATCTCCGCGTTGGACAGCCCGCGGGCCACCAGCTTGAGCACCTCGACCTCACGGTCGGTCAGCGTGTGCAGCGTGTCCGGAACCTGATTCTCGCCGGACGGCAGGTGATCCGCGTACTTGTCGAGCAGCCGCCGCGTGATGCTCGGCGCCAGCATCGCCTCGCCGGCGGCCACCACCCGGATCGCCTGCACGAGCTCGTTGGCCGGCGCGTCCTTCAGCAGGAAGCCGCTGGCCCCGGCGCGCAGCGCCTCCACGACGTACTCGTCGAGGTCGAAGGTGGTCAGCACGAGCACCTTCGCCGGACCGTCCTTGCCGGGACCGCTGATCTGACGGGTCGCCTCCACGCCGTCCATCCGCGGCATCCGGATGTCCATCAGGACTACATCGGGCTGCAGCGCCCGGACCTGGTCGAGCGCCTGCAGACCGTCTCCGGCCTCACCGACGACCGCGAGATCCTGCTCGGCCTCCAGAATCATCCGGAAGCCGGTGCGCAGCAGGGGCTGGTCGTCGACCAGTAGGACGCGGATAGCCACGGAGTCTCCTTCTCTAGACCGGGTCCATTCTGCCCTGGCCGCCGCAGGGCCTGTCCGGCGGATCAGGGCCGCGGCCGCGGCGTCTGGCACGCCCCTTCGCCGAGTTGCCGAAACACCCGAATAGCTCCGCTTTGAGGATGCTCCGGCGCCTTGCGATGCACCGCACCAGACGCCGCGGCCTTTCCGACCCTGACCCGCGGGACAGCCCTAGGCCGGATCGGCCGGTCGCACCGTGATGGCGACGGGCAGCGGGTACACCGGGGGAGTGCCGCCGAACTCCGGACAGACCGCCCTGTGGTCGCACCAACCGCAGAGCTTGGTCGGGCGGGGCCGCCAGTTCCCCGTCTCGGTGGCTTCCTTGATGGCGGCCCACAACGCGAGCAGCTTGCGCTCCACCCGCTCCAGATCCGCCTCGACCGGGTCGTACGTCACCACGTCGCCGCTGCCGAGATACACCAGCTGAAGCCGGCGCGGTACGACGCCCTTCCACCGCCAGATCACCAGCGCGTAGAACTTCATCTGGAACAGCGCGCCCTCGGCGTACTCCGGCCGGGGCGCCTTGCCTGTCTTGTAGTCGACGATCCGGACCTCGCCGGAAGGCGCCACATCCACCCGGTCGATGATGCCGCGCAGCCGCAACCCCGAATCCAGCTCCGTCTCGACGAAGAGCTCCCGCTCGGCGGGCTCCAGGCGGGTCGGGTCCTCCAGCGTGAACCACCGCTCGACCAGCTCTTCGGCCTCCACCAGCCAGCGCGCCAGCCGCTCGCCCTCCGGATCCTCGGCGAAGAGCTCCGTGAGCTGCGGCTTGGACTCCAGGAGCCGGTTCCACTGGCCGGGCACCAGCGCCCTGGCCCGCCCCGCCGTACGCTCCGTCGCCGGGTCGTCGAAGAGCCGCTCCAGCACGGCGTGCACCAGCGTGCCCCGCGTCGCCGCCTCGCTCGGCTTCTCGGGCAGCTTGTCGATCACCCGGAACCGGTAGAGCAGCGGACACTGCATGAAGTCGCTCGCCCGGGAGGGGGAGAGCGACATGGGGCGCTGGGCAGCGTCGGCCCGACCGGAACTCGTAGTCATGTCCAAGACCCTACGGCCCGCCACTGACAGTCGTCCGCATACCATCGACGGCAGACCCCCTCGCTGCACGGTCGGCTGATCACCGGGTGCGGCGGCGAGTGACGCCTGCGAACGAAGGGCCCCTGTGAACGAGAGCGGCGAGCGCGACAAGCGCGTCGGGAGCGACGGGAGCGGCGACAAGCCGCAGCGCCCGCGCGAGCCGGGCGGCGGCCTCCTCATGGGCCGCCCGTTCGGCGTGCCGGTGTACGTCGCCCCCAGCTGGTTCCTCGTCGCCGCCCTCATCACCTGGGTCTTCGGCGGCCAGCTCGACCGCGTGCTCCCGGAGTTGGGAAACCTCCGCTACCTCGTCTCCCTCTTCTTCGCCGTCGCGTTCTACGCCTCCGTACTGGTCCACGAACTGGCCCACACCGTGGCGGCGCTGCGCTTCAAGCTGCCGGTGCGCCGCATCCAGCTCCAGTTCTTCGGCGGGGTGTCGGAGATCGAGAAGGAGTCGGAGACGCCGGGGCGCGAGTTCGTCCTCGCCTTCGTCGGCCCGCTGCTCTCGCTCGTACTGGCCGGTGTCTTCTACGCCGGCATGCGCGTCGTGGAACCCGGCACCGTGCCCGGCGTCCTGCTGGCCGGCCTGATGATCTCCAACCTCATCGTGGCCGCCTTCAACCTGCTGCCCGGCCTCCCGCTGGACGGCGGCCGGATGCTCCGCGCCCTCGTCTGGAAGATCACCGGAAAGCCGATGAGCGGCACCATCGCCGCCGCCTGGGTCGGCAGGGCGCTCGCCGTCGCCGTGCTCATCGGTCTCCCGCTGCTCACCCACACCGGCGCCCTCGGCAACGCCACCGAGGACATCGGCGGCATGGAGACCGTCACCGACGCCCTGCTCGCCGCCATCCTCGCCGCGATCATCTGGACCGGCGCCGGCAACAGTCTGCGCATGGCACGGCTGCGCGAACACCTCCCCGACCTGCGCGCCCGTACGCTCACCCGGCGCGCCGTCCCCGTCGAATCCGCCACCCCGCTCTCCGAGGCCCTGCGCCGCGCCAACACGGCAGGAGCGCGCGCCCTGGTCGTCGTCGACGGGCAGGGGGAGCCCACCGGCGTCGTCCGCGAGGCGGCCATCGTCGGCGTACCGGAACACCGCAGGCCCTGGGTGGCGGTGAGCGGTCTCGCGCAGGACCTCACCGAGGACATGAAGATCCCGGCCGAGCTGGCGGGCGAGGCCCTGCTGGAGCGCCTGCGCGCCGCCCCGGCCACCGAATACCTGGTGGTCGAGGAGACGGGCGAGATCTACGGCGTGCTGTCCACCGCCGATGTGGAGCGCGCCTTCGTGTCGGCCATGGCCCGCCCGCAGTAGAGAGCCCGGGCTCAAAAGACCGGTAGGCTGTTCACATGTCCGAACCGACCGGTGCCGCCCGACGTCGCGGCCCCTTCCAGGTCGGGGATCAGGTCCAGCTCACCGACCCCAAGGGACGCCACTACACGTTCACGCTCGAGGCCGGGAAGAATTTCCACACCCACAAGGGTTCCTTCCCCCACGACGAGCTGATCGGTGCTCCCGAGGGCAGTGTTGTCCGTACCACGGGAAACGTCGCCTACCTCGCGCTGCGCCCCCTGCTCCCCGACTATGTCCTGTCCATGCCCCGCGGTGCCGCCGTGGTCTACCCCAAGGACGCGGGGCAGATCCTGGCCTTCGCCGACATCTTCGCCGGCGCCCGCGTCGTCGAAGCGGGAGTCGGCTCCGGCTCGCTGAGCAGCTTCCTGCTGCGCGCCATCGGTGACCAGGGCATGCTGCACTCCTACGAGCGCCGCGAGGACTTCGCCGAGATCGCCACGCAGAACGTGGAGCGCTACTTCGGCGGTCCGCACCCCGCCTGGCAGCTCACCGTCGGCGACCTCCAGGACAACCTGTCCGACACCGACGTCGACCGCGTGATCCTGGACATGCTCGCCCCGTGGGAGTGCCTGGACGTCGTCCGCAAGGCGCTCGTCCCCGGCGGCATCCTCTGCTGCTACGTGGCCACCACCACGCAGCTCGCGCGCACCGTCGAGTCCATCCGCGAGATCGGCTGCTTCGCGGAGCCGACCGCCTGGGAGTCGATGATCCGCAACTGGCACGTCGAGGGTCTGGCCGTGCGCCCCGACCATCGGATGATCGGCCACACCGGCTTCCTGCTCACCGCCCGCCGCCTCGCGGACGGCGTGGAGGCCCCGCTGCGCCGCCGCCGTCCCGCCAAGGGCGCGTACGGCGAGGACTACACGGGTCCCGGAAGCGAGAGCGGGTCGGCCTCCCGAGGCTGACCCGACAACGAGCAAGCGCCGCCGCTGAGTTCCCCGACCGACCGGGGAACTCAGCGGCGGCGCTTTTCCGTTACCGGATTTCTGTTACGGGATTTCTGTTACGGGTACGGACCCCGCCGTTCCGCGGCGGTGTGACGTGTGGCACGATGCTCGCCACCCCACCGGTACAGCCCCAGGAGACACCCCGCGTGCAGACCTCCGCCACCCTGGACCTCGCGCACAACCGGCCCCGCCCGGTGCACTGGCTCGCCACCGCCGCCGCCATGGCCGCGGTCGTAGCCACGGCCGGACTGCTCCAGCCCGAAGCCGCCACCGCCTCCCAGACCGCCCCGGGAGCCGGACCGGTCAAGGCCGCCGCCGCGGCCGCGCCCGACGCGTCGAGCGCCGTGTACCCCCTGGACTGCCACGGCGAGAAGCCCGCCGTGGTCAAGGAGGGCTCCGGCGACCTCGACGGCGACGGCCGGCCCGAAACCGTGGCGGTCGTGCGCTGTGTGTCGGGAATCGGCACCCCGCCGAGCGGCGTCTACGTACTCACCGGGCCCGCGTCGCGCGTCGTGGCGACCCTGGTGGACCCCGCGGACGGCCTGGGCATCAGCGATTTCGCCGTGAGCGCGGGCGTGGTCTCCGCGACCCTGCTCGGCTACTCGTCGCCGGACGTGCCGCGCTGCTGCCCGGACCGGCAGGAGAAGGTCAAGTGGCAGTGGAAGGGCGGCAAGTTCGCCAGAACCGTCGTGCCGGACGCGCGCAGTATGTGATTCGTCACTCAGCGTCGGGTCCGTAGACCTCGACCCGGTCCGCGACGCGGCGTACGTGGATGCAGTCGCCCGGGCACTCCTTCGCCGAGTCGACGACGTCGCTCAGAAGCGTCAGGGGCACGGGCGTTGTGGCGCCGGGGCTCTGCAGCAGTTCGTCGCCGGAGCCCTTCACGTACGCCAGGCCGTCGATGTCGAGCTCGAAGACCTCGGGGGCGTACTGGACGCAGATGCCGTCGCCGGTGCAGAGATCCTGGTCGATCCACACCTCGAGCGGGTCACCGGTCTGTGCGCCGTCGTCGGTGGGAGCCTTCTGCTGCACGGTCATATCTCCTGCCGTTTTCTGCGCGGTTGTAGCAATTGGAGCCAGCCCTGACGGGTGTTGAACACTTCGACGATACAACCGGCCGCTTTGCCGTGTTGATGGGTGGGTATTCCCCTGGTGTGAGCGAGTACGCAAGGGTGAAGATCGGACACACCCCGCAGTCTTTGTGATCTAGGGGTTTCAACCAGCACCCGCCCAGGTAGGGTCAGGAAGCGTCCAGCTCCCCTTGGAGGAGGTGAGGACCGTGGCAGCCCACGACGACGACATCAACCGCGGCATCCGGCCCGGGCGAGGGTCTGAGGACCCCGCCGGTCAGGTTGCCTATCTCGAGCAGGAAATCGCCGTCCTGCGCCGCAAGCTCGCCGACTCTCCGCGTCACACGAGGATTCTCGAAGAGCGGATCGTCGAGCTGCAGACCAACTTGGCCGGCGTGTCCGCACAGAACGAGCGGCTCGCCAATACGCTCCGTGAGGCCCGCGACCAGATCGTGGCCCTCAAGGAAGAAGTCGACCGGCTCGCGCAGCCGCCGGCCGGCTTCGGTGTCTTCCTCATGGCGAACGAGGACGGCACGGCCGACATCTTCACCGGTGGCCGCAAGCTACGGGTGAACGTCAGCCCCAGCGTGGAGCTCGAAGAGCTCCGGCGTGGCCAGGAAGTCATGCTCAACGAGGCCCTCAATGTGGTCGAGGCCATGGAGTTCGAGCGCGCCGGGGAAATCGTCACCCTCAAGGAAATCCTTGAGGACGGCGAGCGCGCCCTGGTGCTCGGGCACACCGACGAGGAACGGGTGGTGCGGCTCGCCGAGCCGCTGATGGACGTCACCATCCGCCCCGGCGACGCCCTGCTGCTCGAACCCAGGTCCGGTTACGTCTACGAAGTCATCCCCAAGAGCGAGGTCGAGGAGCTCGTCCTCGAAGAGGTCCCGGACGTCGACTACGACAAGATCGGCGGTCTGGGCAACCAGATCGAGCTGATCCGCGACGCGGTCGAGCTTCCGTACCTCTACCCCGACCTCTTCAAGGAGCACGAACTGCGGCCCCCGAAGGGCATCCTGCTCTACGGCCCGCCCGGCTGCGGCAAGACGCTGATCGCGAAAGCCGTCGCCAACTCCCTTGCCAAGAAGGTCGCCGAGGTGACCGGCAAGCCCGCGGGGAAGAGCTACTTCCTCAACATCAAGGGCCCCGAGCTCCTCAACAAGTACGTCGGTGAGACCGAGCGGCACATCCGCCTCGTCTTCCAGCGTGCCCGGGAGAAGGCGAACGAGGGCACCCCCGTCATCGTCTTCTTCGACGAGATGGAGTCGCTCTTCCGCACCCGTGGCTCGGGTGTCAGCTCGGACGTGGAGAACACCATCGTTCCGCAGCTGCTCGCCGAGATCGACGGCGTGGAGGGCCTGGAGAACGTCATCGTCATCGGCGCCTCCAACCGCGAGGACATGATCGACCCGGCGATCCTGCGACCGGGCCGGCTCGACGTCAAGATCAAGATCGAGCGTCCGGACGCCGAGGCGGCGAAGGACATCTTCGCCAAGTACCTCCGGTCCACCCTGCCGCTGCACGCGGACGACCTGGCCGAGCACACGGGCTCCAGGGAAGCCGCGGTCCACGGCATGATCCAGTCGGTCGTCGAGCAGATGTACGCCGAGTCCGAGGAGAATCGCTTCCTCGAGGTCACGTACGCGAACGGCGACAAGGAAGTCCTGTACTTCAAGGACTTCAATTCCGGCGCGATGATCCAGAACATTGTCGACCGGGCCAAGAAGATGGCCATCAAGGCCTTCCTCGACCAGAACCAGAAGGGCCTTCGGGTTTCCCACCTCCTCCAGGCTTGCGTGGACGAGTTCAAGGAGAACGAGGACCTGCCGAACACTACGAACCCGGACGACTGGGCCCGTATCTCCGGAAAGAAGGGCGAGCGGATTGTATTTATCCGCACGCTCGTCACTGGAAAACAGGGCGCGGACACCGGACGCTCCATCGACACGGTGGCAAACACCGGTCAGTACCTGTAGATCGCAGACCGGCTGCGGGTACCCGTCGGGTATCCGCAGCCGGTTGCATTCTCGCCATTACGGGCCACCACACCGACCACACCAGAGCAATGACGCAATTGATCTCCCCACCGGCGCAAAGGCGTTCTAGGCTGGCTCTTCGGTACCGCCGAGTCGCGCTGTGCGGGACCTGGCGCCGCACACGCACCGGAGAACCAGCGGTACTTGAGTGCCGCCCCCGTCCGGGGGCGACGCGGGCAAGGAGGGCCGCATGACCGTACGGCGAGTAATGGGCATCGAGACGGAGTACGGGATCTCCGTCCCCGGCCACCCGAACGCCAATGCCATGCTCACCTCGTCCCAGATCGTCAACGCCTACGCGGCGGCGATGCACCGGGCGCGACGCGCCCGCTGGGACTTCGAGGAGGAGAACCCGCTGCGGGACGCGCGAGGCTTCGACCTCGCCCGGGAGGCCGCCGACAACAGCCAGCTCACCGACGAGGACATCGGCCTCGCCAATGTCATCCTGACCAATGGCGCGCGGCTGTACGTCGACCACGCGCACCCCGAGTACAGCTCCCCGGAGGTGACCAATCCGCTGGACGCGGTGCTCTGGGACAAGGCCGGCGAGCGGATCATGGCGGAGGCCGCGGAGCGCGCCGCCCAGCTGCCCGGCGCCCAGCCGATCCACCTCTACAAGAACAACACCGACAACAAGGGCGCGTCCTACGGCACGCACGAGAACTACCTGATGAAGCGGGAGACCCCCTTCTCGGACATCGTGCGCCACCTGACCCCGTTCTTCGTGTCCCGGCAGGTCGTCACGGGCGCAGGCCGGGTGGGCATCGGCCAGGACGGCCACGAGCACGGCTTCCAGATCAGCCAGCGGGCCGACTATTTCGAGGTTGAGGTAGGCCTCGAAACGACCCTCAAGCGCCCCATCATCAACACCCGCGACGAGCCGCACGCCGACGCCGAGCGCTACCGCAGGCTCCACGTCATCATCGGGGACGCGAACCTCTCCGAGATCTCGACGTACCTCAAGCTGGGTACGACCTCTCTGGTTCTCTCGATGATCGAGGACGGCTTCATCAATGTCGACCTCGCGATCGACCAGCCGGTGCGCACCCTGCACCAGGTCTCGCACGACCCGACGCTGCAGCGGCTCATCACGCTGCGCAGCGGCCGGACACTCACCGCTGTGCAGCTTCAGATGGAGTACTTCGAGCTGGCGCGCAAGTACGTCGAGGAGCGGTTCGGCGTCGACGCCGACGACCAGACCAAGGACGTCCTGGGGCGCTGGGAGGACGTACTGAACCGGCTCGAGAACGACCCGATGAGCCTGTCGGGCGAGCTGGACTGGATCGCGAAGCGGGAGCTCCTGGAGGGCTACCGCAGGCGCGACAGCCTCGACTGGGACGCCCCCCGGCTCCACCTGGTGGACCTCCAGTACGCCGACGTACGCCCCGAGAAGGGCCTGTACAACCGTCTGGCGGCCCGCGGGAAGATGAAGCGGCTCCTGGGCGAGGGTGGGGTGGACCGGGCCCGCACGAAGCCTCCTGAGGACACCAGGGCGTACTTCCGCGGGCGCTGCCTGGAGCAGTACGCGGACGATGTCGCGGCGGCCTCCTGGGACTCGGTGATCTTCGACCTGCCGGGCCGGGACTCGCTCCAGCGCGTCCCCACCCTGGAACCGTTGCGCGGTACACGTAACCACGTGAAGGAACTGCTCGACCGGTGCAGGACGGCGGAAGACCTGGTCCGGGTGCTCTCCGGCGGCTGAAAGGGGCGACGGGTGGGAATCATCGAGGTGGTCCCCACGCGTTGTGAAAGTACGGCGCGGATGTCAGACCCCGCTTGTAGGGTCTGATCAAGGACATCGAACCGAGCGAGCGGGGTGAGGTAGAGATGGCGACCAAGGACAGCGACGGCGGACAGCAGAAGGCGACACGTTCCACCGAGGAGGTCGAGGAGACCGCGCAGGACGCGCAGGCCTCCGAGGACCTCAAGGAGCGCCAGGAAAAGCTGTCGGACGACGTCGACTCGGTGCTGGACGAGATCGACGACGTACTCGAAGAGAACGCCGAGGACTTCGTGCGCTCCTTCGTCCAAAAGGGCGGGGAGTAAAGCCCGTTGTCCGTCCCGGTGGCCGTGGACCCAGGTCCGCCGCACCGGGACGGATGACCGGCAACCGTACGGGTATGGTCCGTGCACAGTTCGAAAGATCGGCCCGGCCCTCCAGTGGCGGGCCGCCGCCTATCCGGAAGGAAACGCGTGGAAGCCAACCCTCGTAGCACCGGGCGTCTGCCGGCAGCCTTCCTGACGCCGGGCTCGTCGTCATTCATGGACTTTCTGGGCGATCACGCACCCGACATGCTGCCGGGAAACCGCGTCCTGCCGCCCATGAAGGGCGTCATCGAGGCTCCGCACGGCACGACGATCGTCGCCGCCGCGTTCCCCGGCGGCGTGGTGCTCGCCGGCGACCGGCGGGCCACCATGGGCAACATGATCGCCCAGCGCGACATCGAGAAGGTCTTCCCCGCCGACGAGTACTCGGCGGTGGGCATCGCCGGCACCGCCGGTCTGGCCGTGGAGATGGTCAGGCTCTTCCAGCTGGAGCTCGAACACTTCGAGAAGGTGGAAGGCGCCCAGCTCTCCCTGGAGGGCAAGGCGAACCGGCTCTCCACCATGATCCGCAGCAACCTCGGCATGGCCATGCAGGGCCTGGCCGTCGTCCCGCTCTTCGCGGGCTGGGACGTCGACCGCGAGAAGGGCCGCATCTTCTCGTACGACGTGACGGGCGGCCGTTCCGAGGAGAAGGGGTTCGCGGCGACGGGCTCCGGGTCCATCTTCGCTCGCGGGTCGATGAAGAAGCTCTACCGCGACGACCTGACGGAGCAGCAGACGACCACCCTGGTGATCCAGGCGCTGTACGACGCCGCCGACGACGACTCGGCGACCGGCGGCCCGGACGTGGCCCGCCGTATCTATCCGATCGTCACCGTGATCACCGAAGAGGGTTTCCGGCGGCTCACCGAGGCGGAGTCCTCCGAGCTGGCCCGCTCGATCCTCGAGCGGCGGCTGGAGCAGCCCGACGGTCCCCGGGCCGCGCTTCTCTGACGGCTCCTGTCCTTGGAATCAACGTGATAACGACAGAAAGGGACGGATAGCCGGTGTCGACGCCGTTCTATGTCTCACCCCAGCAGGCCATGGCCGACCGGGCGGAATACGCCCGGAAGGGCATCGCCCGCGGTCGCAGCCTCGTCGTGCTGCAGTACGCCGACGGCATCGTATTCGTCGGCGAGAACCCGTCCCGCGCGCTGCACAAGTTCAGCGAGATCTACGACCGGATCGGCTTCGCCGCCGCCGGCAAGTACAACGAGTACGAGAACCTGCGGATCGGGGGCGTCCGGTACGCCGATCTGCGCGGATACACCTACGACCGTGAAGATGTGACGGCCCGTGGCCTCGCCAACGTCTACGCGCAGACGCTGGGCACGATCTTCTCCAGCAACGCGGAGAAGCCGTACGAGGTGGAGCTGGTCGTCGCCGAGGTGGGGGCCCGCCCCGAGGGCGACCAGATTTACCGGCTGCCGCACGACGGTTCGATCGTGGACGAGCACGGCTCGGTCGCGGTCGGCGGCAACGCCGAGCAGATCAGCACCTTCCTCGACCAGCGCCACCGGGACGGGATGACGCTCGCGGAGGCGCTCAAGCTCGCAGTGCAGGCGCTCTCGCGGGACACCAACGGCAGCGAGCGGGAGATCCCCGCCGAGCGGCTCGAAGTGGCGGTCCTGGACCGTACGCGCCCGCAGGAGCGGAAGTTCAAGCGCATCGTCGGCCGTCAGCTGTCGCGTCTGCTGGAGGCGGACGGCGACGCGGCCGCGCCCACCGACACTCCTTCGGACACCGAGGAGTCGTAGCCCCGGACCCGCACCGGCTGGTGCCCCGGACCGCCCAGCGGCCCGGGGCACCGTCGCGTCCGGGGACCCGTCAGACGGGGGCGGTGGAGCCGCGCACCATCAGTTCCACCGGGAGGTCGCCGCCCTCGGGCCGCCGACCGTCCAGGACGGCCAGCAGCGCCGCCATGCCGCGCTCCCCGACCTGCTCGGCGGGCAGCCGCACGGTGGTGAGTTCGGGTTCCACGGCAGTCGCGAGGGCCAGGTCGTCGAAGCCGGTGACCGAGACGTCCTCGGGCACCCGCAGCCCGAGGCGCCGCACCGCCTTGCAGGCGCCCGCCGCGAGGATGTCGTCGTCACAGACGAGCGCGGTGGGCCGTGGGCCGGGCCCGGTCAGCGCCAGCTCCGCGGCCTGCCTGGCGCCGTGTACGTCCAGGGGCGCCCGCACGGTGCGTACGACGGCGTCGGGGGCCCGGCGCAGCGAGTCGTGGAGTGCCGCCGCGCGTACGTCGAAGGTCCAGGAGTCCACGGCCGACGCGAGATGGACGAACCGGCGGTGGCCGAGGGCGAGCAGATGCTCCGTCACCAGGCGCATTCCGTCGGCGATGTCGAGGTTCACGTGCGCGGCGGCGCCGGAGTCCTCCGGGTCGCTGTCGAGCATCACGAGCGGCAGCCCCGCGCCGCGGATCGCGCCCAGCGCCTCGGTGGCCATCGAGGACGCGATGACGCCGTCGAGGGCGGCCTGCGCCGACGCGAACGGGTCCCTGGCGGGCTCGGTGCCCTCGGGGGAGGGGTAGAGGACGACGCCGAAATCGTGCTCGGCGGCGGTGCGGGCGGCGCCCGCGTAGACCCGGGCGAAGAATTCGTTGGTCAGCGCGGGCACGACGAGCAGCGCGGTCCTGGTCCGGCCGAGCCGCAGGTTCCGGGCGGCGAGATTCGGGCGGTACCCGAGCTCCCGCGCGGCCCCCCGGACGAGATTCGCGGTGCGTTCCGACACACGCCCACGCCATTTGCCGGCCAGTACCAGCGACACGGTCGCCTGCGAGACCCCGGCGGCGCGGGCCACGTCCCTGCTGGTCGGCGGGGTGGGGGGCGTGCCCGCAGAGGCGGCGTCGTGGGTGTCGTCCCGGCTGGTCACTCGTGCCTCCGCACAGACGGTTTCTCGCCGCGAGGTGGACCCGCGGACTGGCTCATGGTACGTATGGCACAGGACGTTATACGTAAAACCTCGGCGCGCGCCGGGGCGGAGAGGGGCAGACATGGCCGCCGGATACGCGGATCTCCTCAGGACGCGGTACGCCGCGCGCCTGCTGGCGGGCACCCTGGTGGGCCGGCTTCCCAACGCCACCGCCCCGATCGCGATCGTGCTCTTCACGCGCGCCGAGGGCGGCAGCTACTCGCTGGCGGGCGGCCTGGCCGCGGTGTACGGGCTCGGGAACGCGGTGGGGCAGCCGCTGCTCGGCCGCGCCGTGGACCTGTACGGGCAGCCGCGCGTGCAGCTCCCGGCCGCCGTCCTGTCCGCGCTCGGCATGGTCCTGCTCACCTTCGCGGGAATCGATCCGCTGGCCCTCGCGTACGCCGCCGTGGCCCTCGCCGGTCTCTTCACCCCGCCCCTCGAAGGCGGCCTGCGGGCGCTGTGGCCGAATGTGCTCGGCCGCGAGGACCGGGTGCACCGGGCGTACGCCATGGACGCGGTGGCCCAGGAAATCATGTTCACCGTCGGTCCCTTGCTCGTCACGCTGCTCGTGGCGCTCTGGTCGCCGGCCGCCGCACTGCTCGTCATCAACGTGATAGGCGTGCTGGGCGCGCTCTCCGTCGTACTCTCCAAGCCGTCGCGGACCTGGCGTTCCGCGCCCCGTGAGGCTCACTGGCTGGGCGCCCTGCGCTCGCCGGGCCTGCTGGCCCTGCTCGGCTCGTTCTTCTTCATCGGTCTCGCTCTCGGCTCGATCACCGTCGCGGGTGTCGCGTACGCCGACGACCACGGCCGGGAAGCGGTGTACGGCTGGCTGATGGCGGCCCTCGGCCTCGGCGCGCTCGCCGGCGGCATGGTGTACGGCGCCCGGCAGTGGGCCGGCGCCCCCGAACGGCGGCTGCGGTTCATCGTCGCCCTGCTCGCGCTCGGGTACCTGCCGCTGATGCTCACTCCGGGCATCCCCGCGATGGTCGTACTGGCCGCGGTCTCCGGAGTCTTCCTGGCGCCCGCGCTCGCCTGCGCCTTCATCGTCGTCGACCGGCACGCCCCGCGCGGCACCGTCACCGAGGCCTTCTCCTGGCTGGTGACCACCTTCGGCGTAGGCGCGGCGGTGGGAACCGGCGCCGCGGGACCGGCCGTCGAACACGGCGGCACCGCCGCGAGTTTCGCCGTCGCGGCGGTCGGCGGAGTGGCCGCGCTGCTGGTCCTGCTGGCCACCCGGCGGGTTCTCACGATTCCCGTCGCGGCTCCCCTTCCCCACGACTCTGTCGTAATGCCTTGCGAAAATGATCGAATCGGTGCGGCCGAACCCGGTTTCAGGACAGGCCATCAGGCGTAATGTTCAGTCATGGACCGCCGCATTTTCGGGCTGGAGAACGAGTACGGCGTCACGTGCACGTTCAGGGGACAGCGCCGACTGTCTCCTGACGAAGTGGCGCGCTACCTCTTCCGCCGTGTTGTGTCATGGGGCCGCAGCAGCAATGTCTTCCTGCGGAACGGCGCCCGCCTCTACCTCGACGTGGGATCGCATCCGGAATACGCAACTCCCGAATGCGACAACGTGACCGAGCTCGTCACCCACGACAAGGCGGGCGAGCGCATTCTCGAAGGCCTGCTCGTCGACGCCGAACGCCGCCTGCACGAGGAGGGAATCGCGGGCGACGTCTATCTCTTCAAGAACAACACCGACTCTGCGGGAAACTCCTACGGCTGCCACGAGAATTACCTCGTGGCCCGCCATGGGGAGTTCTCCAGGCTCGCGGACATCCTCATCCCGTTCCTCGTCACCCGCCAGCTCATCTGCGGCGCCGGCAAGGTGCTGCAGACCCCGCGTGGCGCGGTCTTCTGCGTCAGCCAGCGGGCCGAGCACATCTGGGAGGGCGTCAGCTCCGCGACGACCCGCTCCCGGCCGATCATCAACACCCGCGACGAACCGCACGCGGACGCCGAGCGCTACCGCAGGCTCCACGTCATCGTCGGCGACTCCAACATGTCCGAGACGACCATGCTGCTCAAGGTCGGCGCCACCGACCTCGTCCTGCGCATGATCGAGGCGGGCACGGTGATGCGTGACCTCACCCTGGAGAACCCGATCCGGGCCATCCGTGAGGTCAGCCACGACATCACCGGGCAGCGCAAGGTGCGCCTGGCCAGCGGCCGCGAGGCCTCCGCCATAGAGGTACAGCGCGAGTACTACGACAAGGCCGTGGACTTCGTCGACCGCCGCGGCATCCGTACGGGCACGGTCGAACAGGTCCTCGAACTGTGGGGCCGCGCGCTCGACGCGATCGAGGCCGAGGACCTCGACCGGATCGGCACCGAAATCGACTGGGTCATGAAGTACAAGCTCATCGAGCGCTACCGCGCCAAGCACAACATGACCATGTCGCACCCCCGGGTCGCTCAGATAGACCTCGCCTACCACGACATCCACCGTCGGCGCGGGCTCTATTACCTGCTGGAGAAGAAGGGACAAGCCGCGCGTATCTGCAACGACTTGAAGATCTTCGAAGGCAAGTCGGTACCGCCGCAGACCACCCGGGCGCGGCTGCGCGGAGACTTCATCCGCAGGGCTCAGGAACAGCGGCGGGACTTCACCGTCGACTGGGTACACCTCAAGCTCAACGACCAGGCACAGCGCACCGTGTTGTGCAAGGACCCCTTCCGGTCGGTCGACGACCGGGTGGAAAAGCTCATCGCCGGTATGTGATCCGGCCATTGCCGGATTTACCGGAACGCGACCCGGGCCCCGCACGTTCCTCGTGCGGGGCCCCGGCCACGCCTTAGAGTGTCGGGCGACTACTGTGCCGTCTGAGATCTGAGGAACACGTGCGCCGACTTGCCGGCCTACTTGTCGTCCCCCTGCTGCTGCTCTCGACAGCGGCGTGCGGCAACGACAAGGGCTCCGATTCCACCTCGTCAAAGAACGGACTGCCGGCGATCACCGCGGGCGAGAAGTTCGGCGAGAAGCCGACCCTCGCCAAGGGGGAGGGCGACCCGCCCAAGGAACTGAAGACCGAGGTCCTCAGCAAGGGCAAGGACGATGCTGCGACCCTCAAAAAGGGTGACGCCATCGAGGTGAACTACCTCGGCCAGCAGTGGGACTCCACGAAGCCCTTCGACAACAGCTTCGACCGCAAGCAGCCCTTCCCGCTGACCCTCGGCGCCGGCCAGGTCATCCCCGGCTGGGACCAGGGCCTGGAGGGCCAGAAGGTCGGCAGCCGCGTCCAGCTCGTCATCCCGCCGGAGCTCGGCTACGGCGCGCAGGGCCAGCCCCCCACCATCAAGCCCAACGCGACCCTGGTCTTCGTCGTGGACATCCTGACGGCCAAGACCATCCCCACGTCCGCCAAGGGCAAGGAAGTCGCGCAGGACAACATCGACCTGCCCAAGGTCGCCACCAACACCGACGGCAAGGCGCCGAAGGTCACCGTGCCGAAGAAGTCCGACCCGCCGAAGAAGCTCGTCTCCAGCTACGTGCTGGAGGGCGACGGCGCGACGGTGAAGGACTCCGACACGGTTTCCGTCGCCTACCAGGGGCTGGTGTGGAAGGACGGCAAGCTCTTCGACAGCACCTACGCCCAGGGCAAGACTCAGCAGTTCGCGCTGCCGCAGGTCACCCTGAAGGGTCTCAAGGACGGTCTGATCGGCAAGAAGGCCGGCAGCCGCGTGCTCCTCGTCATTCCGCCGGACCAGGCCTTCGGTGACAAGAAGCAGCAGTCCATCCCCGCCAACTCGACGCTGGTGTTCCAGGTGGACATTCTCGCGGTGATGTAAGACTGTCCAGGTTGCCCATTTCGTAGTACAGAGGAGCATTTTCCGTGAGCATCGAGAAGCCCGAGGTCGACTTCCCGGGTGGCGAGCCGCCGAAGGACCTGCAGATCAGGGACATCTGGGAGGGCGACGGCGCGGTGGCCAAGGCGGGCGACAACGTCAAGGTCCACTACGTGGGCGTGGCGTTCTCCACCGGTGAGGAGTTCGACTCCAGCTGGAACCGCGGCACGCCGCTGCAGTTCCCGCTCGGTGCCGGCCGGGTCATCGCCGGCTGGGACCAGGGCGTACAGGGCATGAAGGTCGGCGGTCGCCGTGAGCTGATCATTCCCCCGCAGCTCGCGTACGGCGACAACGGCGCCGGCGGCGTCATCAAGCCGGGCGAGACGCTGATCTTTGTCTGCGACCTCGTCGCGGTCTGATCCGGTAGCTCGAAAAGGCCACAAAAGAGGGGCCCCATGCCATCCGGCGTGGGGCCCTCGGCTTTTGCCGCGACACCCCGGGGCGGTACGGTCGGCGGTCGTAGAGCAAGAGAGAGGGTGCCGATGGCGATTGCCAAGGCCGAACGGTTGATGAATCTGGCGTTGTGCCTGCTCGGGACCCGGCGCCCGCTCAGCAAGCGCGAGCTCCGGGGGTCCATCGAGGCCTACCTGGAGGCCGGCACCGACGATTCCTTCAACCGGATGTTCGAGCGCGACAAGGACGATCTGCGCGAACTCGGTCTGGTCATCGACACCGTCGAAAACCTCGACGGCGACGCCGGCTACCTGGCCCGCCGCGACAGCAACCGCCTCCCCGCCATCACCCTCGACGCCGAAGAGGCCGCCGCCCTCGGCCTCGCCGCCAAGGTCTGGCAGCAGGCCCGCCTCGCCGGCGCCGCCAGCGGCGCGCTCCAGAAGCTGCGGGCAGCGGGCATGCCGGAGGCGGAGGACCCGTACGCGGGCCACCAGAGCGCCCTCGAACCGCGGATCCCGGTCCACGAGAGCGCCTTCGAGCCGCTGATGCTCGCCTGCCGCGACCGGCGCCCCGTCGTCTTCGACTACCGCAAGGCCAACGCCGCCCGCCCCGAGACCCGGCACGTCGAGCCGTGGACGCTGGAGTGCTGGCGCGGCCACTGGTACCTCGCGGGCTGGGACCGCGAGCGCGGTGCCGAACGCGTCTTCCGGCTCTCCCGCATCACCGGCAAGGTCCGCTCCCGCGCCGGGTCCTTCATCGCCGAGGTGCCGGACGTCGTGACCGTACGCGAGACCGTCGAGAGCTGGGCGGGCGAGACCGCCACCCGCACCGCGCTGATCAAGCTGCGCCAGGGCTCCGGCTACCCGCTGCGGGCCAGGGCCACCGCCGTACGGGACCTGGGTGACGGCTGGGACGAGCTGGCGATTCCGTACGGTCACGGGCTCGACGCCTGGCTCGTGGAGCTCGGCCCCGAGGTCGTCGTACTGGAGCCCGCTGACCTGCGGGCGGACGTCGTGGACCGGCTGCGCGCCGTGGCCAAGGACTGAGAAGGACCGAGGACACAGCCACCATGGCCACGAATGCGATCGACCAGACCCGGCGGATGCTCTCCCTGGTGACGTACCTGCGCGAGCGCCCCGGCGCGCACGTCAGCGACGTCGCCCGCGCCTTCGGGATCACCGAGGACGAGCTGATCTCCGACCTCGACGTCCTGCCCATGTGCGGAACGAGCTTCCGCGGCGGCGACCTGCTCGACATCGACACCGACGGCGACCGGATCTGGTGGCACAACGCGGATGATGTCGCGGAGCCGCTGCGGCTCGCCGCCGACGAGGCCACCGCGCTGCTCGTCGCCGCCCGCGCCGTCTCCACCCTTCCTGGCCTGCGCGAGGGCGACCGGCAGGCGCTGCTGCGGGCCACGGCGAAGCTGGAGGCCGCGGCGGGCGAGGCGGCGGGCGCCAGCTCCAGGCTCTCGGTGACCTTCGAGTCCGAGGGCGGGGTCTTCGCGGACGTCGACCGGGCGATCTCGGAACGGCGCCGGCTGTGGCTGCGCTACTACTCCCCGGCGCGCGACGAGCTGACCGAGCGCGAGGTCGACCCGATCCGGCTGTTCGCCGTCGGCCACACGTACATGGAGGCCTGGTGCAGGCTCTCCGAGGCGCGGCGTACGTTCCGGCTCGACCGGGTCGCGGAGATCAGGCTGCTCGACGAGCCGTCCTCGCCGCCGGAGATCGAGCTCCGTGACCTGTCGGAGGGACTGGTCCAGCCGTCCGCCGACGACCCCGAGGTCGTGGTCGAGGTGGGGCCCGGCGGGCGCTGGGTCGCCGAGTACTACCCGCACGACAGCGCGCAGGAGCTGCCCGACGGCGGCCTGCGGATCACCCTGCGTACGCCGGAACCCGCCTCGCTGCGGCGGCTCGCGCTGCGGCTCGGCAGAGACGGGCACATCGTCTCGCCGCCGGAGCTGGCGGTCAGCGCGCGGGAAGCGGCCCGCGAGGCGCTCGCGGCCTACGAGAGCCCCGGCCAGGCGTAACCAAGGAGATTGGTGGACATGTCGCTACTGCCAAGGGTCCCCACCCAGGTGGGCCCGGTCCTCTTCAAGGCGGGCTGCCCCGACTGCGGCGCCCGCTTCGAACTGTCCGCGGGCTCCCTGCGCCTCGCGATCGGCGCCAGCCGCCGTACGACCTTCTACTCCTTCACCTGCCCCGAGTGCGAGGCGGCGGTGCGCAAACCGGCGGGCGAGCGGATCGTCGAGCTGCTCACCGGGGGCGGCGTGCGGACGCTGCGACTTCACTCCACCGTCTGACCGTCTAGGCTCTGCGCATGTTCTGGCCGATGCTCGCAATCGCTCTTGGTTTCTTCGGCCTCGCCGTGCTCGGCGTGCTGGCGATCCGGGTGTTCATGGAGGTCCAGCGCCTCGGGCGCCAGGTCGCCGCCACCTCGCGTGAGATCAACACGGCGGCGGAGAACCTCGAACGGGCGGCCGAGGGCCTGGCTCGCAGTGGCGAAGCCTGGCGGTAGGAAGCGGGGCTGCGATCGGCACGGTTCCGGGGGCGTAGGCTGGTTGAGCGGCTCCAGGAGCGAGGCGTGGGCCGCAATCCGTAGTACGCACGGGCATTGCCCTGCGTTTACTCCTACGGGTTACGATCGCAGCCAGCGCGGCGACCGGACATGTGTCCGGCCGGTCGGGCATCAGACTCCCTGTCGCCTCGGTGAAGAAGGTAAAAGCTATGGGTAGGCTCGGCCCCACCGAGATCATTCTCATCCTCGTCGTCATCATCCTGCTGTTCGGTGCCAAGAAGCTTCCGGACATGGCCCGTTCGCTGGGCAAGTCGGCCCGCATTCTCAAGAGCGAGGCCAAGGCGATGAAGAAGGACGACGACCAGAGCACCCCGGCCGACCCGCCGCCGCACGCGACGGGCAACGCCCAGGACCACACCACGCCCGCCCCTCGTACGATCAAGGCCGCGCCCGGGGACGTGACGAGCTCGCGCCCGGTGGCCGAGCCCACCGACACGACCAAGCGCTGACACCTGGGCCGCCGCAGGCACCGTTCCGCGAGGAACGATGAACGCCTGCCGCACGAGATGAGGACGTGGGTTGCTCAAGTCTGCCCCCAAACTGGAGAAGGACCCCGAGGGGCGCATGCCTCTCGTGGAGCACCTGCGTGAGCTTCGCAACCGGCTCGCCAAGGGCGTGCTCGCGATCATGGCGGTCACGATTGTGGCCCTCGTGTACAGCGAGGACCTCATGAAGTTCATGACGAAGTCGGTGCCGAAGTGCCCGCCCAACGTCACGAGTGACGGCGGCAACTGCGCGATCGTCTCCTTCAACACGCTGACGGCTCCGTTCACCGTGACGATCCAGGTGAGCCTCGTCGCCGGTCTCGTGATCTCGAGTCCGGTCTGGCTGTACCAGCTGTGGGCCTTCGTGGCGCCGGGACTGCACAAGAACGAGAAGAAGTACACGTACGCGTTCGTCGGAGCCGCGGTGCCGCTGTTCTCGGCCGGCGCCTACCTCGCCTATCTCATTCTCCCCATCAGCGTGAAGGTGCTCCTCAGCCTCACGCCGGGTGGCTCGGCGAACATCCTGTCCCTGGGCGACGTCCTCGACTTCACCCTGCGCATGGTGCTCGTCTTCGGCCTTGCCTTCGAGCTGCCGCTGATCCTCGTGATGCTCAACCTCACGGGCATCCTCACCGGCCGTCGCATGCTCGGGTGGTGGCGCGGCGTGATCATGGGTGTCTTCCTCTTCGGCGCGATCATCACGCCGACGACCGACCCCGTCGGCATGCTCGCCCTGGCCGGGCCGATCACCCTCCTGTACTTCATGGCGGTCGGATTCTCGGTCCTGAACGACAAGCGGCGGGCCCGCAACAACCCCGACGCCGAGCTGGACGACGACGAGGCCTCGGAGCTGGACCTCACTCCCGAGGCGATCGGTGAGATCGAGACCGTTCCCGGCGCGCGCGCACTGCCCGAGCAGGCAGGGGCTGGGAGTACCGGGTCGGGGCCGAAGCAGTTGCAGAGTTACGACGACGTCACGTGACCTTGTAGGGTCCGCCGGGTGACCAGTGAGATCACCCTCTTCGTCAATCCCACCGCCGGACGCGGCCGGGGCGCGCACGCCGCGCAACCGGCCGCTTCTGCTTTGCGGGACGCGGGATTCTCCGTACGCACGGTCCTCGGCCAGGACGCGGACGACGCCCTGCGGCGGGCGCGCGACGCCGTCGCGGGCGGGACCGGGGCCCTGATAGCCGTCGGCGGAGACGGGATGGCCTCGCTCGCTCTGCAGGCCGTCGCCGGGACGCGGACGCCGCTGGGGGTGATCGCCGTCGGGACCGGCAACGACTTCGCCCGTACGCTCGGACTGCCTGTACGGGACCCGGCCGCCGCCGGGAGAGTCGCCGCCGAAGCGCTCAAGGGCGGGCGGATCATGGACGTGGATCTGGGGCGGGTGGGGGAGAAGTGGTTCGGGACCGTACTCGCCTCCGGGTTCGACTCGCGGGTCAATGACCGGGGGAACCGGATGCGGTGGCCGAGCGGGCGGTTCAAGTACGACCTCGCGATGATCGCGGAACTGGCCTCCTTCAGGCCCATTCCGTACCGCATCACGCTCGACGACGGGGAGGTCCGCGAGGTCGAGGCGACGCTGGTCGCCGTGGGGAACGGGACGTCGTACGGGGGCGGGATGCGGATCTGCGCCGACGCGCGGACCGACGACGGGCTCTTCGACATCACGGTGGTGGGGGACTGCTCCCGCACGACGCTGATCCGGGTCTTTCCGAAGGTCTACAGGGGGACCCATCTCGGTCATCCCAAGGTTTCCGTCCACCGGGCGGCCAAGGTCGAGCTGGCGGCGGTGGGGGTTACCGGGTACGCCGACGGTGAGCCGCTGGGGGCGCTGCCGCTGACCGCCGTGTGCGTGCCGGGGGCCGTCAGGGTGCTCGGCCCTCGGGTGCTTGGCCCTCGTATTTAAAGATCGGGCTGACTGTCATACGTGGCGGGTAGGCTCGAAGACAAGATGACAGAGGACCTTTCCCCAGCTGAGCGTTACGCCGCTGCCCGGATCCGTACAGCCGAGCAGGCCACCGCGCTTGCGCCGTTCCGCGAGCTGTACGACTTCGAGCTGGACCCGTACCAGGTCGAGGCATGCAAAGCCCTTGAAGCCGGCAAGGGCGTGCTCGTGGCCGCCCCGACCGGCTCGGGCAAGACCATCGTCGGCGAGTTCGCCGTGCACCTGGCGCTCGCCGAGCGCCGTAAATGCTTCTACACCACGCCCATCAAGGCGCTGTCCAACCAGAAGTACCAGGACCTCGTGCGGCGTTACGGCGCCGACAAGGTCGGGCTGCTGACCGGTGACAACAGCGTCAACCCCGACGCGCCGGTGATCGTCATGACCACCGAGGTCCTGCGGAACATGCTGTACGCGGGATCGCAGGCGCTGCGGGGGCTCGCGTATGTCGTGATGGACGAGGTCCACTACCTCTCCGACCGCTTCCGCGGCGCCGTCTGGGAAGAGGTGATCATCCACCTCCCCGACTCGGTGACGCTGGTGTCGCTGTCGGCGACCGTGTCGAACGCGGAGGAGTTCGGCGACTGGCTGGACACCGTCCGCGGCGACACCGAGGTGATCGTCTCCGAGCACCGGCCCGTGCCGCTGTGGCAGCACGTGCTCGCCGGGCGCAAGATGTACGACCTCTTCGAGGAGTCCGACGACGGCAGGGGCGGCAGGCGCGAGGTCAACCCCGACCTGGTGCGCCTGGCGCGCATGGAGAACAGCACCCCCTTCGCGCGCGGCCGCGGCCGCGGAAACATGCGGGAGGCGGACCGGGAGCGCGAGCGCAGACAGCGCAGCCGTATCTGGACGCCCGCCAGGCCCGAGGTCATCGAGCGGCTCGACGCCGCGGACCTGCTGCCCGCGATCACGTTCATCTTCAGCCGGGCCGGCTGCGAGGCCGCCGTGCAGCAGTGCATGTACGCGGGCCTGCGGCTCAACGACCAGGACGAGCGCCTGCTGGTCCGCGAGATCGTCGAGGAGCGGACGGCCTCCATCCCGGGCGAGGACCTGAACGTCCTCGGGTACTACGAATGGCTCGAAGGCCTGGAGCGGGGCATCGCCGCGCACCACGCCGGCATGCTGCCGACCTTCAAGGAGGTCGTCGAGGAGCTCTTCGTGCGCGGGCTGGTCAAGGCCGTCTTCGCGACCGAGACGCTGGCGCTCGGCATCAACATGCCGGCCCGCTCGGTGGTGCTGGAGAAGCTCGTCAAGTGGAACGGCGAGCAGCACGCGGACATCACCCCCGGTGAGTACACGCAGCTGACCGGGCGGGCCGGGCGGCGGGGCATCGATGTCGAGGGTCACGCGGTCGTGCTCTGGCAGCGCGGCATGGACCCGGGGGCCCTCGCGGGACTGGCCGGGACACGTACGTATCCGCTGCGCTCCAGCTTCAAGCCGTCGTACAACATGGCGGTGAACCTGGTGCAGCAGTTCGGACGGCACCGGTCGCGCGAGCTGCTCGAGACGTCCTTCGCGCAGTTCCAGGCCGACAAGTCGGTCGTCGGGATCTCGAAGCAGGTCCAGAAGAACGAAGAGGGAATTCAGGGCTACCGGGAGGGCATGACCTGTCACCTCGGGGACTTCGAGGAGTACGCGCGGCTGCGCCGCGAGCTCAAGGACCGCGAGACCGAGCTGGCCAAGCAGGGCGCGACGCAGCGGCGGGTCGCGGCGGCCGCGTCGCTGGAGAAGCTGAAGGCCGGCGACGTCATTCACGTGCCCACCGGCAAGTTCGCGGGGCTGGCGCTGGTGCTGGACCCGGGGCTGCCCGCCGGGCGTGCCAACGGGCACCGCGGGTTCGACCAGCACGACGGGCCCCGGCCCCTGGTGCTGACCGCCGAGCGGCAGGTCAAGCGGCTCGCGTCGATCGACTTCCCGGTGCCGGTCGAGGCGCTGGAGCGGATGCGGATCCCGAAGTCCTTCAACGCGCGCAGCCCGCAGTCGCGGCGCGATCTGGCGTCCGCGCTGCGGACCAAGGCCGGGCACATCGTGCCCGACCGGCATCGCAAGCAGCGCGCGGTCGCGGCCGACGACCGTGAGATCGCGCGGCTGCGCACCGCTCTGCGCGCGCATCCGTGCCACGGCTGCGACGAGCGCGAGGACCACGCGCGGTGGGCCGAGCGCTATCACCGGCTCCAGCGGGACACGAAGCAGCTGGAGCGCAGGATCGAGGGGCGGACGAACACCATCGCCCGTACCTTCGACCGGATCTACGCCCTGCTGACCGAGCTCGACTACCTGCGCGGCGACGCGGCCACCGAGCACGGCAAGCGGCTCGCCCGGCTCTATGGCGAGCTCGACCTGCTGGCGTCCGAGTGCCTGCGCGAGGGCGTGTGGGAAGGGCTGAAGCCGGCCGAGCTGGCGGCGTGTGTCTCGGCGTTGGTCTTCGAGGCGCGCCAGGCGGACGACGCGGTCGCGCCGAAGGTACCGACCGGGCCCGTGAAGATCGCGCTGGCTGAGATGGTCCGCATCTGGGGCAGGCTCGATGCCCTGGAGGAGGACTTCAAGATCAACCAGGCGGAGGGCGTCGGGCAGCGCGAGCCCGACCTCGGCTTCGCCTGGGCGGTGTACATGTGGGCCTCCGGCAAGGGTCTCGACGAGGTGCTGCGCGAGGCGGAGATGCCGGCCGGGGACTTCGTCCGCTGGTGCAAGCAGGTCATCGACGTACTGGGGCAGATCGCGGCGGCCGCGCCGTCATCGGCGGAGGGCAGTACGGTCACGAAGAACGCCCGCAAGGCAGTGGACGCTGTGCTGCGGGGCGTTGTCGCGTACTCGTCGGTGGGCTGACGGTTCGTCTTCTTTGAGTGTTACTGGTGCGCCGCTCCCCTGGAAGCCTGAGGGGAGCGGCGCACTGGTGTGTGTGGGGTCAACGGGGCCTGTGTGACGTGTGGTTGTGAGTTATCCACAGGGGTGGTGCGGTGTCGGACCTGTGCGCTTCCATGGACTCACTCGGAGCGCACGACACGACGCGCGCCACCTGAACAGGGGAGACCCGTCATGACCACCACGGACACCGATGCGGCCGTCGGCGTACGGCCGAAGGGGCCAGGGATGACCGTGGCGGGTCCGCCTCGGGGCGCGGTTCGCCATGGTCGAGGCCGTGCTTGTACTGGCCGTGCTGGCGCGGCGCTTCGAGCTGGACGTCGACCCCGGAGAGATCCGGCCGGTGCCGACGCTCACCCTTCAGCCGGACCGGGAAGTGCTGGCCACGCTGCGGGCGCGGTAGGGACAGGGCATGTTCATCGAGATCGACAGACGGGGGGATGTGCGACGATCGACGGTATGAGCACCACAGGGCGACGGGTCGGACGGCCGCGCGCCGACCAGCGTCCGGACAGCGGGCTCATGCCCCGTGAGGAACTCCTCGAGGCGGCGGCCGAGTTGTTCACCACCCAGGGTTACGCGGCCACGACGACCCGTTCCATTGCCCAACAGGCGGGGATGCGTCAGGCGACGATGTACCACCACGTCACCGGCAAGGAAGAGTTGCTCGCCGGCCTCCTGGATTCGACGGTCGCTCCCTCTCTGGTCCTCGCCCGTCGCCTGCTGGCCGACGACACCGCGTCGGCGGAGGCCCGGCTGTGGCAGCTCTGCCGCTCGGACGTCGAGCTGCTGTGTGGTGGTCCGCACAATCTCGGCGCCCTGTACCTGCTGCCCGAGGTGCGCACGGAGGCCTTCGCCGGCTTCCGCCGCGTACGCGCCGATCTCAAGGACGCCTACGGGCAGTTGCTGGCCGCGACGAAGGTCTGCGGAGCGCTCGGCGAGGGCGAGCTGGCGCTCCGTACCGACCTCGTTTTCGGGCTCATCGAGGGCGTGATCCTGATCCATCGCTCGGATCCGGACCGCCCGCCCGAGGCCTTCGCCGAGGCGACGGCCGATGCGGCGCTGCGCATAGCGGGCGTCGCGGAGCGCCCGGCCGTCTGACGTTACGCCGAAGTCCTCACCTGGCTCTGCCTTGTGAGCGCCTTGGTCTTCCCCGCGCGCAGGACGAGGAAGACCGGCAGTGCGAACGGTGAGAGCAGGATCGTCAGCACCAGCAGTGGGCCCATCACCAGCGGATGGAGGGAGAGCCTGCGCGCTTCGAGGAACATCCACTGGCCGATCAGCAGGTCCCAGGCGATGATCTGCGCCCAGATCGCCCCGGCGCCGTTGGCTTTGGCCGCCAGTTCACGGAAGACGTCGATGTCGGGGGATGCCACCGCCGCCCACAGCTCGGGGAAGACCGGGAGTGCCATGGCGAAGTAGACGACGAGGACCGGAGCGACGGTCCAGGGTGATGCCGCGAGCCGTGCGGTCGGCGGCCAGGCCGGGGCGAAGATCAGCAGCAGCCATACCGGGGTGGCCAGCAAGAAGGTGATGTCGAAGAGCGTTCCGGTCATGCGACGAGCTCCTTGTCAGTGTCGTTCGCTTGTGCGCGGGCGGGAGTGGTACGCAGCGATACGAGCGTTCCCGCGGCCGCGCCGGCCAGGATCAGCGCCGCGGCCGTCAGCGTTGCGCCGTCCGGATGGATCAGGGCCTGGCCGCGCAGGGCCTGCCAGGTGACCAGGGCGAGGACGGCGGCGTACGACCCGGAGGCCACCAGGACCAGCCGCAGCCGTACGCGTTCGTCGCGCAGGGGGGCCAGGCGCGGGGCCAGGGCGATGAGGACCAGCAGAAAGAGTGGGATCAGCTGAAGGGCGTGCATGCCGACGAAGTGCGGTATGCGCAGGTCGCCGCCGGTCGTGGACCAGCCCGTCAGTGGCATCGAGGGGCCGCCGTCCGGTACGCCGACGCTGTGCGCGCCGACCACGTCGGAGACTCCCCGGCCGCCGGCCGCCCGCTGCTCGGGAGTGGGCTGCGACATCAGGTTGCCCAGGGCGGCTCCGACCAGCGCGATGACCGCGCCGAGCCGCATTGCCCAGGCGGCCGCGCGGTCGGCCGGCCGAGAGCGGAAGAGCAGGATGGATATGACCAGGGAGCTGATCCACAGCGTCACGATCGTCACGGCCATGACGTTGAACAGCAGTCCGTCGAAGGCGGTTTCGTAGTTGAAGTGGCTCCGCCTGCCGCGTATCACCTGGCCGACGATGATGACCATCTCGATCGCACCCGTCAGGGCGACGACGGTGCCCGCCCACCATGCCAACCGGCGGCCGCGGGTGGCGAGCGACAGCATCCAGGCCAGCGTCATCGCGTACATGAGCAGCGATATCGAGAACTTGAGGGGTTTGAACCAGATGGGCGAGCCCACCAGGACCCGTTCGTCGACGGCCATCCCCACCGCCGAGACGACGGCCAGCACGGCCATCACGGCGGAGAAGACGAGCAACGGCCGGTGCCAGGCGAGCCATGGGCGGGATGAAGGCGCGTTGAGCGGCATAGGGGTCCCCCAGGAGAAGTAATGGATAGTGGCGCTGTCCACTATCCGATAGCGAGACTATCTATGATGAGATGGGGGTTGGCAAGCACGGAGAGGGTGAACGCGAAGTGCGCATCGGTGAGTTGAGTCGCAGGACCGGGGTTCCGGTGCCGACGGTCAAGTACTACGTACGGGAAGGGCTGTTGCCGGCCGGTCAGCTGACCAGCCCCAACCAGGCGAGTTACGACGAGACGCACGAGCGCAGGCTGCGGCTGATCCGCGCGCTGCTCGATGTGGGCGGGCTGAAGGTGGCCGCCATCCGGGACGTCCTCGCGGTGGTCGACGATCCCGCCCGGCCGGTGCACGGCATACTCGGCGAGGCCACGAACAGCATCATCAAGCGGTACGGCGAGGAGTCGGACGACGAGGCCGTGGCCGCCCGCGCCGAGGTGGACGCCCTGATCGCCCGGCGCGAGTGGCAGGTCGATCCGGACAATCCGGCCGCCGCCGCACTCGCGGCGGCGCTGGCCGCGCTCGGCCGCCTCGGACACGGCGGCTTCAGCCGGGTGCTGGACGACTACGCCGATGCGGCCCAGACGGTCGCCCGCGCGGATCTCGGTTACGTCCAGGGGAGGGCCGCGATGGACGACCTCGTGGAGAGCGTGGTGATCGGCACGGTACTCGGAGACGCGGTACTCATGGCGCTGCGCAGGCTCGCGCAGGTGGACGAGTCCGCCCGTACCTACGGAGGCGACAAGACCCCCCGCTGAAGATCAGCGAGGGGCCGGGTCAATTCCGTACGGACAACAACGGGGGAGCGGACGGTCAGGCGGCGGGCTCCTGCTCGCGCTCAACCTGCTCGTTCCACTCGCGCTTGATCGCACGCCACGCGTCGTCGTCCTGGCCGAGACGCCAGTAGCCCGAGATGGACAGCCGCTCGCGCGCGATCCCGCGGTCCATGCGCAGATGGCGGCGGAGGTCCTTCACGAAGCCCGCCTCGCCGTGGACGAAGGCGTGGACGTCGCCCGCCGGGAAGTCGAAACCGCGCACCGCGGCGATCAGGGCCTCGCCGACCGGGTTCTCGCCCCGGTGCAGCCAGGTCACGTCGATCCCGTCGGGCGTGGCGATCTTCTGCTCCTCCTCGGGGCCCGCCACCTCGACGAAGGCGTGGGCGACGGCGCCGTCCGGGATCCGTTCCAGGGAAGCGGCGATCGCCGGAAGCGCGCTCTCGTCGCCCACCAGCAGATGCCAGTCGGCCGCCGGGTCCGGCGCGTAGCCGCCACCGGGGCCGAGGAAGCGCACCGTCTCGCCGGACCGTGCCCGCGCCGCCCACGGACCGGCCAGGCCCTCGTCGCCGTGCACCACGAAGTCCACGGTCAGCTCGCGCTGTACGGCGTCCCACGCCCGCACCGTGTACGTCCGGGGCACCGGCCACTGCTCGGCCGGGAACTCCTCGCGGATGCGGGCCATGTCGAACGGCTCCGGGTACACCGCTCCGGCCGCAGGGAACAGCACCTTGATGTAGTGGTCGGTGAACTCGTCGGCCGCGAAGCCGGCCAGCCCCTCACCGCCCAGGACGACGCGCACCATGTGCGGCGTGATCCGCTCGGTGCGCACCACCTGTGCCTCGCGAACCTGCGGTGTCTTGCGGGCCGGTCGTTCCGCCACGGCGCTTTCCCCTGACTCTCGCTTGCTCAGACGCTTGGATGCTTAGGCTTACCTAAGTTAGCAGTCTAGCCGTGGAGAGTGGCGAGCAGCCGCTGCAGCGAGCTGCCGAGCCCCCACCGCGCCGCGAGTTCGTCGAGCGACGCGGGGTCGCGCGGCTCGGTGGGCAGCGCCGGATCGAAGTCCGGCAGCGGTACGTCGGAGGCGACGCGCACCACCTTCGGCGCGACGGCGATGTAGTCCCGCGCCTCGTCCAGCCGCTTGCGCTGCGACGGCGTCAGTTTGGACATGGGGTCGCCGACCGCCGCCATGATCCCCGCCAGGTCCCCGTACGCGTCGAGGAGTTTCGCGGCCGTCTTCTCGCCGATCCCGGGAACGCCCGGAAGCCCGTCGCTCGGGTCGCCGCGCAGGAGCGCCAGATCGACGTACCCGGGACCGTTCACCCCGTACTTGTCGCGAAGCCACGCCTCGTCGGTGACCTGGAGCGAGCCGACACCCTTCAGCGGGTACAGCACCCGCACCTCCCGGGCGTCGTCGACCAGCTGGAAGAGGTCGCGGTCCCCGGTGACGATGTCCACGGGCCCGGTGGCCAGGCCCGTGAGCGTCCCGATCACATCGTCCGCCTCGTACGGCTCCACGCCCACCCGGGCGATCCCGAGCGCGTCGAGCACGTCCTCGATGATCGGCACCTGCGGGCTGAGCGTGTCGGGGATGACCTCCTCGTCCGGGCCCGTCTCCGTTTCCTCCGCGACGCGGTGCGCCTTGTAGGAGGGAATCAGGTCGACCCGCCACTGCGGCCGCCAGTCGGCGTCCATGCAGGCGACGAGGTCGTCGGGATGGTGGGTCTGGACGAGTTGGGTGATGAAGTTGAGCAGGCCGCGTACGGCGTTGACGGGCGTACCGTCCGGGGCGCGTACGGAGTCCGGGACTCCGAAATACGCGCGGAAGTAGAGGGAAGCGGTGTCGAGGAGCATCAGGCGTCGCGTCACACCCCGATGATGCCGTACAGCCCCCATGCCGTACGTCGCGAAAGTGACCGGCAGGTGAAGTGGATCACTCCACTGTTTGGCTCGTATAAGCACGGGCAGGCGTCGCCTCGGAGCGGACCCATTGTGGATTCAACTTCTTGATGGGTGAATCGGACCGAATCCGTACCGCTCCACGGCTCGCCGGCCGCGGGGGTGGTGTGGCGAGCCGTTTTCGGTTCAACGCGTGAGGTATATGTGTCCAGGCTGCAAGCCGATCACTTGTACAAAGTGTTCGGCAGACGACCCGAAGAGGCGGTACGGAAGCTCGAAAGCGGAGCGGACCGTGACGACCTGCGCGCCGACGGGACGACGGCCGCGGTGATCGACGCCTCGTTCACCGTCGAACCGGGCCAGATCTTCGTGGTCATGGGACTGTCCGGATCCGGCAAGTCCACGCTGCTGCGGATGCTCAACGGGCTGCTGGAGCCGACCGCCGGCCAGGTCCTCTTCGACGGCCAGGACCTCACCGCACTGAGCCCCGCCGCACTGCGCGCCGTACGCTCCTCGAAGATCAGCATGGTGTTCCAGCACTTCGCGCTCTTCCCGCACCGGAGCGTTCTCGAGAACGCCGGATACGGCCTCGAAGTGCAGGGCGTACCGCGCGCCGAACGCGAGAAGCGCGCCACCGAGGCACTGGAACTCGCCGGCCTCAAGGGCTGGGAGAAGTCCTGGCCCGACGAGCTGTCCGGCGGTATGCAGCAGCGCGTCGGTCTGGCCCGCGCGCTCGCCACGGACGCCGACGTCCTGCTGATGGACGAGTCGTTCAGCGCCCTCGACCCGCTGATCCGCCGCGACATGCAGGACCAGCTCCTCGAACTCCAGAAGCGCCTGAAGAAGACCATCGTCTTCATCACCCACGACCTCAACGAAGCGATGCGCCTCGGCGACCGCATCGCCGTCATGCGCGACGGCCGCATAGTCCAGCTGGGCACCGCCGAGGACATCCTCGTCACCCCGGCCAACGACTACGTCGCCTCCTTCACCCAGGACGTGGACCGCTCCCGGGTGCTCACCGCGGGCGCCGTCATGGCCGACCCCGAGACCGCCTTCGGTACGACGGCGGATGACGGCCAGGAGCTGCGCGACGCGAAGGACGTGCTCGGCGCCGCTCCCGCGACCGTCTCCGAGGACACCCCGATCATCGAACTCTTCACCCCCTGCTCCACCAGCGGTGCGCCCGTCGCCGTGACCGACGCCGACGGGAAGCTCATCGGCGTCGTACCGCGGGCGAGGCTGCTGGCCGTGCTCGGTGAGCCGATGATTCCGGCACCGGCACCGGCACCGGCTGCGACTGAGACTGCGGCTCCGGCCGAGGCCGAGGTGATCGCCAGTGCCTAGGATCCCCATGGGTGAGTGGGTCAACAGCGGCGTCGACTGGCTCCAGACCCATCTCTCCACCGTCTTCGACGCGGCCAGCACCGTCATCAGCGGCATGCAGGACGGCATCTACAACGCCCTCGCCGCCCCCGAGCCGCTGCTGCTCGCCGGCATCCTCGCCGTCATCGCGTGCCGGCTGCGCGGTCTGGCCGCAGGCGCCCTCGCCTTCGCCGGCTTCGCGCTCATCGACTCGATCGAAATGTGGGACGACGCCATGTCGACCCTCTCGCTCGTGCTCGTCGCGACCATCATCACGCTGGCCATCGCCGTACCGCTCGGCATCTGGTCCGCACGCTCCAAGACGGTCAGCGCCGTGACGCGCCCGGTCATGGACTTCATGCAGACCATGCCGGCGATGGTCTACCTGATCCCCGGCGTGCTGTTCTTCGGCGTCGGCGCCGTTCCCGGCATCATCGCGACGATCATCTTCGCGCTGCCCCCGGGCGTACGTATGACCGAGCTCGGCATCCGCCAGGTCGACGGCGACCTCGTCGAGGCGGCCGAGGCGTTCGGTACGAGCCCGCGCAACACCTTGCTGCGCGTGCAGCTCCCGCTCGCGCTCCCGACGATCATGGCCGGTATCAACCAGGTCATCATGCTGGGCCTGTCCATGGTGGTCATCGCCGGCATGGTCGGCGCCGGCGGCCTCGGCGGCGCGGTCTACCGCGCGCTCGGCAACATCGACGTCGGTCTCGGCTTCGAAGCCGGTCTGTCCATCGTCATCCTCGCCATGTACCTGGACCGGATGACCGGCGCGCTCGGCCACCAGGTCTCCCCGCTCGGCCGCCGCGCGCTCGCGAAGGCCAAGGGCCTGAAGATGTGGAACTACCGTCCGCAGCCTGCCGTCGCCATCGCCGGAGTCGTCATCCTCGCCCTCATCGCGGGCGGCATGAGCATGTTCGGCGGCGCCAAGTCCGCCAACGCCGACGCCGACGACCCCAAGAACGTCGGCCAGGGCAAGAAGATCTCCATGGGCTACATCCCGTGGGACGAGGGCATCGCCAGCACCTTCCTCTGGAAGGAACTGCTGGAGCAGCGCGGCTACGAGGTCGACGCCAAGCAGTACGAGGCCGGCTCGCTCTACACCGGTCAGTCCACCGGCCAGATCGACATCCAGACCGACGCCTGGCTGCCCGTCACGCACGAGAAGTACTGGGCGAAGTACCAGGACAAGCTGGAGGACATGGGCTCCTGGTACGGACCGACCTCCCTGGAGCTGTCCGTCCCCTCGTACATGAAGGGCATCGACTCCCTCGAAGACCTCAAGGGCAAGTCGGACCGGTTCAAGGGCCGCATCATCGGCATCGAGCCCAGCGCCGGAATGATGGGCCTCCTCAAGGACAAGGTCCTGAAGGAGTACGGCCTGGAGGACGAGTATGAGGTCGTCGACGGCTCCACGCCCGGCATGCTGGCCGAGCTCAAGCGCGCGTACGCCGAGAAGGAGCCCATCGTCACGACGCTGTGGTCGCCGCACTGGGCGTACAGCACCTACGACCTGAAGAAGCTCAAGGACCCGAAGGGCGCCTGGGGCAAGGGCGACGGCGTGCACACGCTCACGCGAAAGGGCTTCTCGGACGAGAACCCGGCCGTCGGCAAGTGGCTCAAGAACTTCAGGATGACCGAGAAGCAGCTCACGGATCTCGAAGCGAAGATCCAGGCGGGCGGCAAGGGCAAGGAGCAGGACGCCGTCCGCGCCTGGCTGAAGGACAACCCGGGCCTGGCCGACAAGTGGGCGCCGGTCGCCAAGACCTCCAAGGCCGCCAACGGCAAGGACGAGCGCGACCGCGCCGTCGAGATGGCCTGGTTCCCGTGGGAAGAGGACATCGCCGCCACGTACCTCTGGAAGGAAGTCCTGGAGGAGCGCGGCTACAAGATCAACCTCAAGCAGTTCGAGGTCGGTCCGATGTACGCCGCGATGTCGCGCGGCCAGGTCGACGTACAGCTCGACGGCTGGCTGCCGTACACGCAGAAAAACTACTGGGACAAGTACGGCGACAAGCTGAGCGACATCGGCTCCTGGTACGGGCCGACGTCGATCGAGGTCGCGGTCCCGTCGTACGTCAAGGACGTCAAGACCCTCGAGGACCTCAAGGGCAAGGGCGAGAAGTTCAAGGGCCGCGTCATCGGCATCGAGCCGGGCACGGCGACGATGGAGAACCTCAAGAAGAACGTCCTGCCCGGCTACGGCCTGGACAAGGAGTACGAGGTCGTCGACAGCTCCACACCCGGCATGCTGGCCGAGCTGAAGCGCGCGTACGCCAAGAAGGAGCCCGTCGCGGTGCTCCTGTGGACCCCGCACTGGGCGTACAACGAGTACCCGATGACAAAGCTCAAGGATTCGAAGAAGCTCTTCGGCGAGGGCGACCGGCTGCACATCATCGGCAGCAAGGACTTCCCGGCGAACTACCCGAGGCTGACGAAGTGGTTCAAGAACTTCAAGCTCAGCGAGCAGCAGCTCGGCGGGCTGGAGAACGAGATCCACAAGCGCGGCACCGGGCATGAGGAAGAAGCGGTGAAGGCCTGGATGAAGGAGAACCCGGGCATCGCGGAGAAGATGGCGCCGGCCGCGGGCTGAGCCGGACGCCGTAGCACCACCGAGGGGTGGACATCGCCTGGCGGGCGATGTCCACCCCTCGGTGTGTTCTGACCTGGACAGGGGGGCCTTCCCTGACGTATGTACGAAACCGGCGCGCGAAGCTGCGTAGGCTGCTCTCAGTGCCGGTGACTGATGACTGGTGACGACCACGAGACAGGGAGGGAGCCGGAGCGATGGACGACAAGGAAACTCTTCGGGTCGGTACGGCCGTCCGGAGGCGTCGCAAGTCCCTGGCCCTCACTCTGGCCACGGTCGCGGCCCGCAGCGGCCTCTCGGTGCCATTCCTCAGCCAGATCGAGAACGAGCGCGCCAGACCCAGCACCCGCTCCCTGGAGCGGGTGGCCCACGCGCTGGAGACCTCGGCGGCCGAGCTGATCGCCGCCGCCGACTCGGGACGTACGGTCGATGTCGTACGCGCCGGGGAGGCAGACGGCGATGGCGCGGCCGTGCGGTGTGTCGTGCGCGGCAGGCATCAGCTGCGCGCCACCGAATACATCGGGGAGCAGGAAACCGGGCGCGAGTTCCAGCACCACGGCGACGAGCTGATGTACATCGCCGACGGCGCCGCCGAGGTGGAGGCGGAAGGCCGGGCGTACCGGCTGGAGCGAGGCGACACGCTGTTCCTGTCCGGCGGCGTACGGCACCGGTGGCGGGCCACCGAACCGGGCACCCGGATCCTCGTCGTAGCGGCGGCCGGCACGGTCGGACACGGCGACGACGGCGACTCCGACGCCGACCCGCGTCAAGCCGGCTGACGGCGGGCAGGCCGCTGTGCGCCCACGCGTCGTCTCGCTCGTACCGTCCCTGACGGAGGCCGTGGCCGTCAGCGCGCCCGGCCTGCTCGTCGGAGCGACCGACTGGTGCAGCCACCCGGCGGACCTCGACGTCGTACGGATCGGCGGCACGAAGAATCCGGACGTCGAGGCGGTCGTACGACTGCGCCCCGATCTCGTGATCGCCAACGAGGAAGAGAACCGCGAGCCCGATCTCGCCGCCCTGCGGCAGGCCGGGCTCACCGTCATGGTCACCGTGATCCGCGATCTGCCCGAGGCCCTCGCCGAGCTGGAGCGGGTCCTGGTCGACGGCTGCGGGTTGAGCGGCCGACCCGCCTGGCTCGACGCGGCGGACGCGGCCTGGGGTGAGGTTCCGATGGACGGCCCGCGGCTGAAGGCAATCGTGCCGATCTGGCGCCGGCCCTGGATGGTGCTGGGCCGCGACACCTTCGCCGGGGACCTGCTGGCCAGACTCGGCGTCGACCACCTCTACGCCGGCCACGCCGAGCGCTACCCGCGCATCCCCCTCGACGAACTGCGCGCGGCCGGGCCGGACCTCGTCGTACTCCCCGACGAGCCCTACCGCTTCACGGCCGACGACGGGCCCGAGGCCTTTCCCGGGCTGCCCGCCGCGCTCGTCAGCGGGCGTCATCTCACCTGGTACGGGCCATCATTGGCCGAGGCGCCCCGGGTGCTGCGAGCAGCACTCCGCTGACCAGGCCGCGAGCCGTACGTACGCCGGCGACCGCCCAGGCGACGACGAGCGCCGCGTACAAGGCCGCTGCCAGCCAGCCGAGGGCGTCGAGGCCGGTGTGGCGGGCGAGTCCGGCGGCGCCCGTCACGCACGTACCGACGGGGAAGGTGAACGCCCACCACGTCATGGCGAACGGCATGCCGTTCCTGGCCGCCCTGACCACCATCGCCGCAGCGAGCGCCAGCCACAGCAGCGCGAAGCCCATCACGGGAACGCCGTAGATGACCGCGAACGCGCCGAGCGCGTCGGCGTACGGCGCTTGGGTCGCGCCCGGCGCCACGTCCGCGAGCGAGTTGACCGCGGTGGTGGACTGGCCGAGCGGCCCGAGGACGAGGAACAGGGTCGGCGTCAACGCGAGCGGCAGCGGGCCGTGTCGCAGGAGGCGCGCGAAGATCAGCGGCATCATCAGCAGCGTCGCGAGCAGGCTGAGCCCGAACATCGCGTAACAGCCGAGCAGCATCGACTCCCGCCACTGGCCCTCGGGCAGATACGGGACGAGCTGCGGCCCGAGCGCGGCCGCCACCATCGGCGCCACCACCGGCAGCAGCCACACGGGCGAGGCACTGCCGGGCTCGACCCGGTGACGTACGACCATCAAGTACGGGATCGCGACGGCCGCCCCCAGACCGACTACCGTGCCCGCGCCCCACAACACCGTGCCGACGGCGACAGCGGCGTCGAGGCCGATGACGTCCCTGCCGACCGTCACCGTGGCGCCGCCGACCGACAGCAGCGCCATGGCCAGGCAGCCGTAGAAGGGGGCGACGGCCGGGTCGAGGAGGTGCGCCCCGGCCTGGTCGCGGTGGTACGCCCAGTGCCCGGCGCGGGCGAGCAGCAGTGCGCCGAGCAGCAGCGCGGACAGCCCCCAGACGACGGTGAGCGCGGGGCGCAGGCTGGGGACGGCGAAGGGGAGGGCGGCGCCGGCATTGGCGACGATGGAGGTGCCCATGACCGTGGCGTACCAGTTCGGGCCGAGATGGCGCAGCGCGGGGAGCCGCCGTCCGGCGCGGGCGGCGAGGAGAGAGCGCGGCTGCGCATACGTGGCCATACGCCCACACTGGACGGACCGGGCGGCCCCCACCAGGGACGGTCTTCCTATGAGGTCATAAACTGACCTTATGGCTTTCGATGGCTCCACCTCCGCCCCGGCCTCCGGCGACAGGGGGCCGCTCGCCCACCGGGTGCCCGACCTCGGCGCCATGGAGCTGCTGCTCGGTGTCGCCCGGCTCGGCAGTCTGGGACGCGCGGCGCGGGAGCTCGGCATAAGCCAGCCTGCCGCGAGCAGCCGTATCCGGTCCATGGAACGGCAGCTCGGTGTCGCCCTGGTCGACCGTTCGCCGCGCGGTTCGCGCCTCACCGAGGCGGGGGCGCTCGTCACCGACTGGGCGCGCCGGGTGGTGGAGGCGGCCGAGGCCTTCGACGCGGGGGCACAGGCGCTGCGCGGGCGGCGGGACTCGCGGCTGCGCGTCGCGGCCAGCATGACGATCGCCGAGTATCTGCTGCCGGGCTGGCTGATCGCGCTGAGCGGACAGCGCCCCGGTACGGCGGTGTCGCTGCTGGCGGGCAACTCCGCCGCCGTCGCCGCGCGGCTGCTCACCGGTGAGGCCGACCTGGGTTTCGTGGAGGGCCTGGCCATACCGGACGGGCTCGACGGCGTCGTCATAGGCCACGACCGGCTCGTCGTGGTCGCGGCCAAGGACCACCCCTGGGCGCGCCGACGCCGCCCGGTGGACGCGCGGGAACTGGCCGAGGCGTCACTCATCCTGCGCGAGAAGGGCTCCGGCACCCGGCAGGTCCTGGACGCGGCGCTCGCCGGGTACGGCGGCCTGGCCGACCCCCTCCTCGAACTCGCCTCCACGACAGCGGTGAAGGCAGCGGCCGTCAGCGGGGCGGGCCCCAGCGTGCTCAGTGAGCTGGCCGTGCGGGAGGAGCTGGCCTCCCGCCGCCTCGTCGAAATCCCGGTCGAAGGCGTGCGGCTGCGCCGCGACCTGCGGGCGGTCTGGCCGACGGGACCCCGGCCCACGGGGCCCGCGCGGGACCTGCTGGGGCTGACGCGCCCGGCTCCGGAGAAGGGCTGACTGTTTGTCATGGCCCTTAGCGGATACCCGAAGGGCATGACTGAACAGGACAAGAACACCAAGCCCAAGTCCAACGCCGGCGCCAACAACAACGCCACAGCGACCCGCGCCGCCTCCAGGACCGCCGCGTCCAAGACCACCGGAAAGGCCGCGGACACGGCGGGAACCGCGAAGGCCACGGCCAATGACGCCACCGCGAAGGCCGCGGACACGGCGGGCACGGCGAAGGCCGCGGCCGCCGACACCACCGCGAAGGCCACGGACGCGCTCGGTTCCGCCAAGGCCGCCGGAATCAAGGGAGTCGAGGCGAGCCGTCAGGCCCTGGACTCCGCGGCGGGCAAGGTCGCGTCGACCGCGTCCACCGCGTGGGTGCTGCTCAACGCCCGCAAGGCCGTCATCGCGGGCGCGAGCGCCGGCGCGGTGGCGATCGGCGCCGCCTCGTTCGTAGCGGGCCGCAAGGCCGAACAGCGCACCATGGGCCCGATCACGCGCCTGCTGGCCGGCCGTATCTGACGTGCGCGCACGGCGTACTGTCCAGAGCCGCCTTGTCAGGTCGGGAGCTGCCGCTTACGCAGCGGCGACCGTGGCCGCCGCCACCAACGCCTCCATCACCCGCAGGTCCCCGCCCATCTCCGGGTGCCACTGGACGCCGAGCACCCACTGTTCGCCGGGCAGTTCGAGGGCCTCCGGCGTCCCGTCGGCGGCGTACGCCGACACCACCAGGCCGTCACCGAGCCGGTCGGCGGCCTGGTGGTGGTACGTCGGTACGCCGGTCTCCTCCGGTACGACCGAGGCGTAGCGCGTGCCGGGCACCGGCTTCACCGCGTGCTCGCCGAAGGCCCCCAGGCCGCCGGTGTGGCCGTCCAGGTGCTGAACAAGGGTGCCGCCGAGCGCGACGTTCAGCAGCTGCATGCCGCGGCAGATGCCCAGCAGCGGCGTACCGGACGCCAAAGCGGCCTCGATCAGGGCGAGTTCCCACGCGTCCCGCTCCCGGGCCGGCGGCCCGGTGCGGGGGTGCGGCTCGGCTCCGTACCGTACGGGCTCCACATCCGCGCCGCCCGCGACGACCAGGCCGTCGAGGCGGGCCACCACCTCCCCGGCGTACGACGGCGAGTCGGGCGGCACCATCGCGGCGAGGCCGCCCGCCGCCTGCACGAGGCGCGGATACCCGGCCGGGAGCAGGGCGGCGGGCATGTCCCAGACGCCCCACTTGGCGCGCTCCAGGTAGGTGCTGATGCCGATGAGCGGCTTGGACACGGATCCTCCGGTCGGTGTGGGACTCAGTGGTGAATCAGTGGTGATCAGTCGCGTTCGAGTTCGGCCTCGGCCTCGGCGAGCGCGGCGAACTCCTCCTCGGGAGCCGCGGCAACGAGCCGGTGCCGACTGTAGAACGCGAAGTAGGCGAGAGCGACGACGTACACCCCCAGCGCGATGAACGCCGCGTCCTTGTCCACCAGGAACGTCGCCACCAGCGCGGACAGCGCCAGCGCGAAGGCCACGGACGAGGTGAGAATGCCGCCCGGCGTGCGGTAGGGGCGGTGGAGTGCGGGCTCGCGCCGACGCAGCACGATGTGGGAGAGCGCCATCAGGGCGTACGAGATGGTGGCGCCGAAGACCGCGATGTTCAGCATCCGGGCGCCGTCGCCCGTCCCCGCCGCCAGCGCGAAGCCGATCGCGCCGGGGATGAGCAGCCCGAGGTACGGGGCCTTGCGGCGGCTGGTCAGCGACAGGAAGCGGGGCAGGTAGCCGGCCCGGGAGAGCGCGAAGAGCTGCCGCGACCCGGCGTAGATGAGCGAGAAGAACGAGGCGACGAGGCCCGCCAGTCCCGCGTAGTTGACGAAGCGGCTGAGCGGCGTCGGATCGCCGTCTCCCTGGAGCGCCACGACCAGCGGATTGCCCGCGTCCTGCACGGCCGCCGAGCCGCGCGCGCCGGTGGCCGCGAAGAAGGTGATCAGGGCGAGCAGCGCCAGGACGGCCATGGAGATGGCCAGGGCGCGCGGCATGGAACGTACGGGGTCCTTGGCCTCCTCGGCGGCCAGCGGAACACCTTCCACGCCGAGGAAGAACCACATGCCGAAGGGGAAGGCGGCCCAGATGCCGAGCAGTCCGAAGGGCAGCCAGGAGTTGGCGCCGAGGGCTTCCTTGTCGACCGGGATGTCGTTGAGGTTGTCCGCGCTGAACTCGGTGAACGCGCCGACCGCGAAGATCAGCAGCGCGGCCACGGCGATGGCGGTCACGATGAGGCTGAAGCGCAGCGCCTCGCCGACGCCCCACAGGTGGATGCCGATGAAGATGACGAAGCAGGCCAGGTAGACCGGCCAGCCGGCGGTGAGTCCGAAGAGGTTCAGCGACTCGACGTACTGGCCGATGAAGATGGAGATGGCCGCGGGCGCCAGGATGTACTCGATCAGGATCGCGGTGCCGGTCAGAAAGCCGCCCCAGGTGCCGAGCGCGCGCCGGGCGAAGCCGTAGCCGCCGCCGGCCGTGGGCAGGATGGCGGACAGCTCGGCGAGGGAGAAGACCAGGCAGGCGTACATCACGCCCATCAGGAGGGTGGCGATCGCGAGCCCGCCGAAGCCGCCTTCGGCGAGGCCGATGTTCCAGCCGGAGAAGTCGCCGGAGACGACGTACGCGACGCCGAGTCCGGTGAGCAGCAGCCAGCCGGCGCTGCCGCGGCGCAGGGTGCGCCGTTGCAGATAGCCGGCGTCGGCGTCGGTGTCGGGGGAGGCTGGTGCTGCTGTGGGTGGTGGTGGGGTGCGCGAGTCGGTGCTGTCGGCCATGAGCCGCTCCTGCCTCGGGTCAATGCTCGGGTCAATGGTGGGTCGCCATACCTTTGTGGTTCGGCCGGTCCCAGCGCAAGACCTGTGCGTTAAGCCGCTGTTACGGATCCGCATCGTCCGGCGTCACACGGCACCTGTCAGGTGAGGAATCCCCGCAGCAGCGCGGCCGTGCCCGAGCAGTGCTCGCGCATCACCTCGCGCGCCCCGTCCGCGTCGCCGTCGAGCACCGCCTCGACCAGCGCGGTGTGCTGCTGCTGGGAGTGCTCCAGGTTGCGTACGAGCAGCGGGATGCAGTCGAGCAGGCCGTTCACCGTGGCGCGTACGGCGGCGTACTGCGCGGTCAGGGTCGGCGATCCGGACAGCTCCGCGAGCGTGAGATGCAGCAGCGTGTCCAGCCGGCGGTAGTCGGCCAGCGGCGCGTCGTGCGTCGCGGCGAGCGCCGCCCGCAGCCGCCGCGCGCCGTCGTCGTCGAGCCCGTACGCCGCACACAGCCCGGCCGCACCGACCTCCAGCACCTCGCGGAAGCGCAGCGCGTCCTCCACGTCGACGGACTCCACCCGCCGGCGCAGCTCACCCTCCCCGGAGGCGTCCGGGTGCGGCAGCACGAACGTTCCGCCGTACCTGCCGCGCCTGCTCTCGACGAGGCCCTGGTCCTGGAGGACCTTCAGGACCTCGCGCAGCGTGACCCGGCTGATCCGCAGGCGGTCGGCCAGCTCGCGCTCGGCGGGCAGTCGTTCCCCGACGGGCACGAGGCCCAGGCGCAGGACCTGGAGGATCTGCTCCAGCGCCTCCTCGAAGCCGTTCCCCGCCCGGACGGGCCGCAGGACCGGCGTCAGAGGGTCCATCGAGCCGATTTCATTCGCCACGTTGCGGTTTCCCCTTCCCAAGCAATGGTCTTCAGCAATACCTTATGGCTTCCGGCTGACCGAAGGAGGAAATTTCCGTGGCAGACCGCACACCCCCGCTAGCTCTCGAGGAGCTCCGTGCCCTCGTGGCGAGCGGTGAAATCGACACAGTGGTCCTGGCCTTCCCCGACATGCAGGGACGCCTCCAGGGCAAGCGGTTCGCCGCCCAGTTCTTTCTCGACGACGTACTGGACCACGGCACCGAGGGCTGCAACTACCTCCTGGCCGTCGACACCGAGATGAACACGGTCGACGGATACGAGATGGCCTCCTGGGACCGCGGCTACGGCGACTTCGCCATGCACGCCGACCTCTCCACCCTGCGGCGCGTTCCCTGGAACGACGGCACGGCCATGCTCATCGCCGACCTGGCCTGGAGCGACGGCTCACCGGTAGTGGCCGCTCCCCGCCAGATCCTGCGCCGCCAGCTGGAGCGCCTCGCCGAGCTCGGCTACACCGCACACGTCGGGACAGAGCTCGAATTCATCGTCTTCAAGGACAGTTACGAGCAGGCCTGGGACCGGGGCTACAAGGACCTCGTACCCGCGAACCAGTACAACATCGACTACTCGGTCCTCGGCACAGGCCGCATCGAACCCCTCCTGCGGCGTATCCGCAACGACATGACGGCGGCGGGCCTGACCGTCGAGTCGGCCAAGGGCGAGTGCAATCCCGGCCAGCACGAGATCGTCTTCAAGTACGACGAGGCTCTCGTCACCTGCGACCAGCACGCCATCTACAAGACGGGTGCCAAGGAGATCGCCTCGCAGGAGGGCGTCTCGCTCACCTTCATGGCGAAGTACAACGAGCGCGAGGGCAACTCCTGCCACATCCACCTCTCCTTGCAGGATGCGGACGGCCGCAACGTCATGGCGGACGAAGCGGCGACCGACGGAATGTCCCCCGTCATGCGGCACTTCCTGGCCGGACAGCTGGCCGCCCTCCGCGATTTCGCGCTCCTCTACGCGCCGAACATCAACTCCTACAAGCGCTTCCAGCCCGGCTCCTTCGCCCCGACCGCCGTCGCCTGGGGACACGACAACCGCACCTGCTCGCTCCGCGTCGTCGGCCACGGCCGCTCGATGCGCTTCGAGAACCGGCTGCCCGGCGGCGACGTCAACCCGCACCTCGCCGTCGCCGGCCTGGTCGCGGCCGGCCTCTACGGCATCGAGCACAAGCTCGAACTCCCCGAGGTCTGTACGGGCAACGCGTACACCGGCGGTTACGAGCACGTGCCCACATCGCTGCGCGAGGCCGCCGAACTCTGGGAGAACAGCCCCATCGCCAAGGCCGCCTTCGGCGACGAAGTCGTCGCGCACTACCGCAACATGGCGCGGGTCGAACTCGAAGCGTTCGACTCCGCGGTGACCGACTGGGAGCTCCGCCGCTCCTTCGAACGACTGTGAGGCCCGCCTTGTCCTCCTCCTCTTCCTCCCTCGAGCACCAGATTCTGAACCCGGCAACCGAAGAGGTCATCGCCACCGTCGCCGCCTCGACCGCCGCCGACATCGACGCGGCTGTCGTACGCGCCACAGGGGCGCAGCGTGCCTGGGCGGCCGCCGCCCCCGCCGACCGCGCCCGCCTGCTGCGCCGCTTCGCCTCCGTCGTAGACGTACACATCGAGGAACTGGCCCAGCTGGAGGTCCGCGAGGCCGGGCACACCCTTGGCAACGCCCGCTGGGAAGCGGGCAACGTACGCGATCTGCTCGATTTCGCCGCCGGGGGAGTGGAACGCCTCAGCGGCCGGCAGATCCCGGTCGCCGGCGGCCTGGACATCACCCTCCTCGAACCACTCGGCGTCATCGGCGTGATCGCACCGTGGAACTTCCCCATGCCGATCGCCGCCTGGGGAGCGGCCCCCGCGCTCGCCGCCGGTAACGCCGTCATCCTCAAGCCCGCCGAGACCACCCCGCTGACCGCCCTGCGCCTCGCCGAACTCGCCCTCGAAGCCGGGCTCCCCGACAACCTCTTCCAGGTCCTGCCGGGAGCGGGCGACGTGGCGGGCAACGCCCTGGTCGAGCATCCCGGCGTAGCGAAGATCGTCTTCACCGGCTCGACGCGCGTCGGCAAGCACATCATGGCCAAGTGCGCCGATCGAGTGAAGCGCGTGACCCTCGAACTCGGCGGGAAGAGCCCCAACATCGTCTTCGCCGACGCCGACATCGAGGCCGCCGTCGCCGCCACCCCCATGTCCTTCCTGGACAACTCCGGGCAGGACTGCTGCGCCCGTACGCGCATCCTCGTCCAGCGTTCGGCGTACGACCGCTTCCTGGAGCTCCTGGCCCCCGCGATCGAGAGCGTGGTGGTCGGCGACCCGTCGGACGACAAGACCCAGATGGGCCCGCTGATCTCCAAGTCGCAGCTGGAGCGCGTACGGTCGTACGTCCCCGAGGGCGCGGAGGCGATTCGAGGCAGCGCCCCCGAGGGCCCCGGCTTCTGGTTCGCGCCGACCGTCCTCACCGGCGTACGCCCGGACTCGGCGGTCGCGACGGAGGAGGTCTTCGGCCCGGTCGCCGTAGTCCTCCCCTTCGACGACGAGGAGGACGCGGTCCGCCTCGCCAACGCCACCGACTACGGCCTGTCCGGATCCATCTGGACACGGGACGTGGGCCGCGCGCTGCGCGTGTCCCAGGCCGTCAGGGCGGGAAACCTCTCCGTCAACTCCCACAGCAGCGTGCGCTATTCGACCCCGTTCGGCGGCTTCAAGCAGTCGGGGCTCGGCCGCGAGCTGGGCCCCGACGCGCTCACCGCTTTCACCGAAACCAAGAACATCTTCATCAGCACGGAGGCCTGAAACCATGACTGCGACTGACTCGACCGAATCGACCGAATCCATCGTGTGCCGCCGCCTGGTCGGACGTACGGCCGTCATCACGGGCGCCGGCAGTGGCATCGGTCTCGCGACCGCGCGCCGCCTGGCCTCCGAGGGCGCGCATGTCGTCTGCGGCGACATCGACGAGATCGCGGGCAAGGCCGCGGCCGACGAGGTGGGCGGCACGTTCGTACGGGTCGACGTCACCGACGCCGAGCAGGTCGACGCGCTGTTCAAGACGGCGTACGACACCTATGGCTCGGTGGACATCGCCTTCAACAACGCGGGCATCTCGCCGCCCGACGACGACTCGATCCTCACCACGGGCCTGGAGGCGTGGAAGCGCGTCCAGGACGTCAACCTCACGTCCGTGTACCTGTGCTGCAAGGCCGCCATCCCCTACATGCAGCGCCAGGGCCGCGGCTCGATCATCAACACCGCGTCGTTCGTCGCGATCATGGGCGCCGCCACCTCCCAGATCTCGTACACGGCGTCCAAGGGCGGCGTCCTGGCGATGTCCCGTGAACTCGGCGTGCAGTTCGCGCGCGAGGGCATCCGCGTGAACGCGCTCTGCCCGGGGCCGGTCAACACGCCCCTCCTCCAGGAGCTGTTCGCCAAGGACCCGGAGCGGGCGGCGCGCCGGCTCGTGCACATCCCGGTCGGCCGGTTCGCGGAGGCGGACGAGATCGCGGCGGCGGTGGCCTTCCTGGCCAGCGACGACTCGTCGTTCATCAACGCGACGGACTTCCTGGTGGACGGAGGCATCGCGGGGGCGTACGTGACCCCGCTCTAGCCGATCGCCGAGGGCGCCGGGCTGAAGACCTCAGCCCGGCCCTCACCCTCACCCTCTCGCTCTACAGGAACGTGCGGCCCTCGCCCCGGTACGTCGGTACGGTCGCCGTCACCGCGTCGCCCTCGATCAGCTGAAGCGCGTCGAACCGCTCGCACATCTCGCCCGCCTTCGCGTGCCGGAACCACACCTTGTCGCCGATCAGCAGATCGTCGGCGGCGGAGCCGATCAGCGGTGTCTGCACCTCACCGGCCCCCTCCTGGGGGTCGTACCGCAGCCCCTCCGGGAGATACGGGACGGGCGACCGGTCCGGGCCCGGGGCCCCCGAGGCGGGATAGCCGCCGCCGAGCACGGTCACCACGCCCACGCCCGGCCTGCGGACGACGGGCTGGGCGAAGAGGGCGGCGGGGCGGCCGGTGAACGACGTGTAGTTGTCGAAGAGCCGCGGTACGAACAGCCCGGAGCCCGCGGCGATCTCTGTCACGGACCGCTCGGCGGCGGTGTGCTGGACGCTGCCGGTGCCGCCGCCGTTGACGAACTCAAGGTCCGGCGCCACGGCTCGTACCGCCCGTACGACGGCCGCCCGGCGGACCGCCAGCTCCCTGCGCGCGGCGCCCTGCATCATCCTGATCGCGCGGGAACGCAGTGGCTGCCCCGCGACCGCGTCCCCGACTCCGGCGACGTGACCCTCGTACGCCATGATGCCGACCAGTCGGAATCCCGGGCGGCGGGCCACCGAGCGGGCCAGCTCGGCGAGCTGGGCGGGTCCGCGCAGCGGCGAACGCAGGGCTCCGATCCGTACGCGGCCCCCGAGCAGCCGCAACGACGTGTCCAGCTCCAGGCAGACCCGGATCTCTTCCCGGCCGCCCTCCCGGGCCCGGTCGATCAGCTCCAGCTGCGCGGGATCGTCGACCATCACGGTCACGGCGGCGGCCAGCTTCGCGTCCCCGGCCAGCTCGGCGAACGCACTCCTGTCCGCCGACGGATAAGCGAGCAGCACATCCTCGAACCCCGACCGCGCGAGCCACAGCGACTCCGCCAGGGTGAACGACATGATGCCCGCGAAGCCGTCCCGTGCCAGTACGCGCTCCAGCAGCGACCGGCAGCGTACGGACTTGCTCGCCACCCGGATCGGCTTGCCGGCCGCCCGGCGGACCAGGTCGGCGGCGTTGTCGTCGAACGCCTCCAGGTCGACGACGGCGACGGGAGCGTCGAGGTGGGCAGTGGCCCGGTCGTACCTGGCCCGGTCGGCAGCGCGCGGTGTCATGGCCAGAGCTTGCCAGAGCGGATTACCGCTGGGTAGGGGGATGATCCGGTCAGATGCCGCGAGCCCGGGGACTGGTTCCCGCCTGGCCCGCGGCAGCCCGTAGAGTGGCGCTCACGCGGTGAGGACGACTCGAACGGACCTGCCCCGAAAGGCGATCGGGCATCGCGGGGACAGGCCGGGCGAACCACGAACAGGGGGGCGGATGAGCACCGAGGCACACCGTGCCCCTCTCCCACCCCGCCCCACCACCCCACCACTCCCGGCCACCTGGCACGCCCCGGACCACCCCCCGCGGCCGCCGCAGCCGCAGCCTTCACCCCCCGCACCCCCCGCCGCGCCGAGGCCCCCTGGCCCGATGCCGCCACCCACCGCAGGCCACGAGGCCGGTCCCACTACAGCACCAGCACCCCCTCCGGCTGATGGCCGGAGTGCGCCGGCTGCTGCCGCTCCGCGCCACCCCGCGCCAACGCCGCCGCCCGCCGCAGGTCCCCACGCCGGGCCCGCACCGGCCGCTCCGCTTCGCTCCGCCTCCGCGCCGTCGGCCGATGGCCGGGGTACGCCCGCTGCTGCCGCTCCGCGTCACCCCGTCGCGGCGCCGGCGCCCGCGTCAGGCGCGCAGGACGGGCGTCGTTCCGTGCCCGAACCGCGCGGGTACTCCGCCCCGGCCCCGGCGTACCCCGGTGCCCCGCGAGTCGCCAGTGGTGCGGGGGGCACCGGCGGTGGCGACGGGCGGCAGGGCGGGCAGGGCGAGCAGGGGGGTGCGGTATCCCGGGACGTGCCGGCCGTCGAGACCACTGCGCGGCTGCGGCCCGTGCCCGCCGCGCCGGGGGCCCTGCCGCCCGAGGCTCCGCCGCCGCCCGCAGGTCTGCCCGTAACGCCGCTGCCCGGCTCCACCCGGCGCAGGCCCGTCGGGGCCGTCGACCTGGGCCGGCAGCCGGGTGCGCCCCGGCCCGCGCAGTTCGCTGCACCGCGCGCCTGGGGGGTAGCGGTGCCGGAGACGCCGGCCGAGACCACCACCCGGCTGCGTCCCGTCCGTACCCGACGCCCCGCCCGCGTCGTGGCCGCCGCGGCCTGCCTCGTACTCGGCCTCGGCCTGATCGGCGGTGCCGTCACGGGCAGCTGGCTCACCGGCGGCGCGGACGCCGAGGCCGCCGCTCCCACCGGTTACGCCGAGGCGCGCGGCCTCTGGCACAGCGCACCCGTCGACACCCTCTTCCCGCCGAAGATCAAGGGCGACGGCGCGGGCCCCGGCGGCGCCGACCGCGTCTGGACGCGCGTGGCCGTCGCCCCTGACAGCGGCTGCGCGAAAGCCCTCGACCCGCTGCTGCTCAAGGCGCTCCAGCCGGTCGGCTGCCTGCGCCTGCTGCGCGCCACTTACAGCGACGCCACCACCAGCAGCGTCACCACGGTCGGCATGATCTTCACAGAGGCCGACGCGCCGGCCATGAAGGCGCTGCGCGCCCGCTTCACCAACGAGGTCCTCACCGACCGCACCGACCTGATGCCCCGCACCTACCCGGCCGAGGGCACCGTCGCCGCCGGTTTCGGCGACCGGCAGCGCGCGAGCTGGACGGTGAGCGTGCTCACCGACGTACCCGTCGTCGTGTACGCCGTCTCCGGCTTCGCCGACGGTCGCACCGTCGCCGACCCGCAGCCCGCCAGTCGCGCCACCACCGCCGGTGCGACGAACGCCCCCGCCGAGGCGGGCCTCGGCCACGAGGCCGAGGGCATCGCCGAGCAGGTCGAACGCGGCCTGCGCAGGACCGCACGCCCGGCCACGGAGCCTCCCCGATGAACCACGTAACCGGCGCCGCCGAACCCCGCCGCGCCCCCCGCCGCACCCGCCCCCGCGCCGTCGTCGCCACCCTCGCCTCCACCGCCCTGGTCCTGCTCCCGCCCACCCCCGCCGCCCACGCCGACAGCATTCGCGCCCAGCAGTGGGCGCTCGACGCGCTGCACACCGAAGAGGCCTGGCGTACGACCAAGGGCGAGGGCATCACCGTCGCAGTACTCGACACCGGCGTCGACGGCAGCCACCCCGACCTCGAAGGCCGGGTACTGGCGGGCAAGGACCTCATAGGTTTCGGCGCGGGGAAGGGCGACCGCGCCTGGGCCCGCCACGGCACCGCCATGGCCGGGATCATCGCCGGCCACGGAAACGGCCCCGGCCGCGCCGACGGCGTCGTCGGTATCGCGCCCGAGGCGAAGATCCTCCCGGTCCGGGTGATCCTCGAAGGCGGCGACCCCGCCCGCAAGAGAGCCCGCACCACCCGCGGCAACGCCCTCGCCCAGGGCATCCGCTGGGCCGCCGACCACGGCGCCGACGTCATCAACCTCTCCCTCGGCGACGACAGCAAGTCCGCCCACCCCGAGCCCGCCGAGGACGCCGCCGTCCAGTACGCCCTCGCCAAGGGCGCCGTCGTCGTCGCCTCCGCCGGCAACAGCGGCGAGGACGGCGACCACATCTCGTACCCCGCCGCCTACCCCGGCGTGATCGCCGTGGCCGCCGTCGACAGCGCCGGTACCCACGCCTCCTTCTCCACCAGCCGCTGGTACGCGACGGTCAGCGCCCCCGGCGTCGACGTGATCATCGCCGACCCCGACCGCCGCTACTACGAGGGCTGGGGCACGAGCGCCGCCTCCGCCTTCGTCTCCGGCGCTGCCGCGCTCGTACGATCCGCGTACCCGGACCTGACCCCCGCCCAGGTCAAGAAGCTCCTCGCGGACACCGCCCGCAACGCCCCCGAGGGTGGCCGCGACGACGCCCGCGGCTACGGCTTCGTCGACCCGGCCGCCGCCATCGAGGCGGCCGGCAAGCTCCGCCCCGCGGCCCTGCGCCCGGCCTCGGCCCCGTACGGAAAGAAGTACTTCGGCGCGGGCCCCGACCCCCTGCGCGAGTCCGACGAACCGGCCGGCTGGCTCGCCCCCGTCGCCGGCGGCCTCGGCGCCCTCCTGCTGGCCGGCGCCGTGGCCCTCTGGCGAAGCGCCAGGGTCAGCGCGCCCCGCCGACTGCCCTGACGGCCGTACGCGCCACGTCCTCGACGAGCGTGATACCCGCCTCCTTGGTGGTGTCGCCGTCCGAAAGGACGGCGACCAGCCACACCCGCCCGTCGACCGTGACCCGCCCGATGCTGTTGATGTCCCACAGTCCGGTGGCGCTGCGCCGCAGCCACCCGTTCTTCAGTGCCCAGCCGTCCCCGGCCGCCGAGACACCCCAGTCCTGCCCGGAGGTTATCTGCTTCATCAGCCCCTGGATGTACGCACGCGACTGCTCGTCCAGCTCCGATTCCTTGCCGAACACGGCTCCCAGCAGGGTGAGTTGATCCTTCGCCGTGGTCTGCGTCAGCCCCCACCGCTCGCCGTCGCCACCTTCGGTGGAGGTGAGCCCCAGCCGCTTGTTCGCGGCATCGAGACCCTCGCTGCCACCGATCGCGTGCCACAGGGCGGTCGCCGACGCGTTGTCGCTGTTCACGATCATGTCCCTGGCGTGCGCCTTCTCCCGCGCGGTCAGCACCCGCCCGGTGTCCTGCGCCCGCAGCAGCAGCGCCGCCAGAATGTCGGCCTTGACGATGCTCGCCGTGTCGTACGCCTCGTCCCCGTAGACCGCCGCATCGCCGCTCTCCAGATCGAGTACGCCGACGGACACCGACGCGTCCGTGTCCGCCGCGACCGGACCGACCGCCTTGGCCAGCACCGCGTCGAGATCCACGACCTGCGCCGTGGGTTCCCGGGGCTCCACGATCACCCGTTCTCCCTCCAGCGCGGAGTGCTGGGGCGTGCTGTCCGCAGACGACTCCGACACCGGATCCGGCGGCTTCCGCTCCACGGGGTTCGTATGCGCGGCGACCGTACAGGTCACCAGCATCACGGCCGTCAGTATGGAGGCTCTCTGTCGAGGCATGGGCCGGACGCTAGGAAAACAAACTTGGCGTCGGCTGTGCCGCAGATGAAACCCCGATGAGAAAACCCTCACCGCCCGGCGGCTAGGCTCGACGCGTGGCGCTCAAGAACATCCCTGACCCCGGTTTCTCCGACGACGACGGCACCGCCGACCCCCGGCTGACGGCGGCCCTCGCCGCCTGGTCCGCCGACAGATCGGCCGAACCGCAGGTCCTTCAGGCGCTCAAGAGCGCCCGGCTGCTGGTCCCCGTCGTCGCCGTACTCGGCGAAGCCGAGACCGACGAGACCAGCGGGCTGCGCCGCGAGAAGAGCAGCGACATGGCCGTGCCGACCCTCCAGGCCGGCGACCGCCGCGCCCTCCCCGCGTTCACCTCCACCGAGGCCCTCGTCCGCTGGAACCCCGAGGCGCGCCCCGTCGCCGTACCGCTGCACCAGGCGCTTCAGGCCGTCGCCCACGAGCGGGCCGACACGCTGGTCCTCGACCTGGCCGGTCCTGTGCCGTACCAGCTCACCGGCTCCGCGCTGCTCGCCGCCGCCGAGGGCCGCACCAGCGCGGTGCCGCTCGACGACCCGGCCGTCACCGACGCGGTACGGGCCGCTGTCGCCGCGGAGCCGGCCGTGCTGCGCGCCCACCTCGGCCCGGGCAGCGCCGACGGCACCCTCGCGCTGGTCCTCGCCCCCGGCGCCGAACCGGCCGAGGCGGCCCGCCGCGTCGCGCAGGCACTGGCCGCCGACGAAACGCTGAGGGCCCGCCTGGTGCGCGGCCTCGACCTGGCATTGCTGCCGGCGGGTGCCACGCCTCCCGGCGAGCCCTTGTTCGTACGGGGATAATTCTTAGCTCAGCCGTAAACCGGGCCCGTGTACTTCTCGCCCGGGCCCTGGCCCACCTCGTCCGGCACCGTCGACGCCTCACGGAAGGCAAGCTGCAGGGACTTCAGCCCGTCCCGCAGCGGCGCCGCGTGGAACGAGCTGATCTCGGTCGCGCTGGCGTCCAGCAGGCCGGCCAGCGCGTGCACCAGCTTGCGGGCCTCGTCGAGGTCCTTGTGCTGGTCGCCGTCCTCGGTCAGGCCGAGCTTCACGGCGGCGGCGCTCATCAGGTTGACCGCCACCGTCACGATCACCTCGACGGCCGGTACTTCCGCGATGTCGCGCGTCATGGCGTCGAAGTCGGGGGCTTCGCCGGGGGATTCACTGGGGGAGGTCGCGTCACTCATGACGCACACGATATGCCCCGGACAGTAAGGCTCTGGCCTCAGTCCGGCCGGGGTCGCCGCTCCCCCCGAGAGCTGCTAACCTTGTGTAACGACCGGCCGGACACCTGTGTGCCCGGCCCACAAGTGGAGGCTCCGATCTCCCACCTGGCTGTCCTCACGGACGGCGGGTCACCGGTCAGGCGGTCCCCATCGTTCCGTACGGACGATGGAGCGCCGCTCGATATTGCGCCCCGCGGTTGATGCGCGGTGGTGCTCCGGTACATCCAGGAGCCCCGCCTGTGTTCCCGTCCGGGGCATTTTTCATGGCTCCCTGAGGTTGGTCTCACGAAACAGACGTTACGCGGCTGTCTGCCAGACAGTCGTGTGGTGCTACTGAGGAGGATCCATCAGCGCTGAGCCCCGCATTAACGACCGGATTCGCGTTCCCGAGGTGCGACTCGTCGGACCCAGCGGCGAGCAGGTCGGCATTGTGCCTCTTGCGAAGGCCCTGGAGCTTGCGCAGGAGTACGACCTCGACCTGGTCGAGGTCGCGGCGACCGCCCGTCCGCCCGTGTGCAAGCTCATGGACTACGGGAAGTTCAAGTACGAGTCGGCCATGAAGGCCCGTGAGGCGCGCAAGAACCAGGCGCACACGGTCATCAAGGAAATGAAGCTCCGGCCGAAGATTGACCCGCACGACTATGACACCAAGAAGGGTCATGTCGTCAGGTTCCTCAAGCAGGGCGACAAGGTCAAGATCACGATCATGTTCCGTGGTCGTGAGCAGTCCCGCCCCGAGCTCGGCTTCCGACTGCTTCAGCGTCTGGCTTCGGACGTCGAGGACCTTGGCTTCATCGAGTCGAATCCCAAGCAGGACGGCCGGAACATGATCATGGTTCTCGGCCCGCACAAGAAGAAGACCGAGGCCATGGCCGAGGCGCGCGAGGCCCAGGCGGCCCGCAAGGCCGAACGCCAGGGCTACGCCACCGACGACGCCGAGCAGGCCGAGTCGACGGACGAGGTCGCCGAGGCCCCGGCCGAGGCACAGACCGAGACCCCTTCCGAAGCGTGATCCGGGGGCTGCCATCCAGGCGGCCCCGGTTCGGCCCAGGAAGCCACAGTCCCCATACCACTGCCTGACGCTCCCGCTTTCCGGTACGCACCGGGGGAGCGCCACTGACGAGGAGAGAACGGCGCTATGCCGAAGAACAAGACGCACAGCGGTGCCAGCAAGCGCTTCAAGGTCACCGGCTCCGGCAAGATCATGCGCGAGAAGGCCGGCAAGCGCCACCTCCTGGAGCACAAGTCCTCCAAGAAGACCCGCTCGCTGACCGGCGCTGTCGTGGTGTCCCCGGCGGACGCCCCGAAGATCAAGAAGCTTCTCGGCAAGTGATGTCGCGGCTCCGGGCAACCGGGGCGCGACGTCGAGACCGAGACCAATACGTTTCCGGGCCGTGTGAGTTCACCCGCGGCCCCGCTACAAGGAGTTAACAAGTGGCACGCGTCAAGCGGGCAGTCAACGCCCACAAGAAGCGCCGGGCAATTCTCGAGGCGGCCAAGGGCTACCGCGGTCAGCGTTCGCGCCTGTACCGCAAGGCCAAGGAGCAGGTCACCCACTCCCTGGTCTACAACTACAACGACCGCAAGAAGCGCAAGGGCGACTTCCGTCGGCTGTGGATCCAGCGCATCAACGCCGCTGCCCGCGAGAACGGCATGACGTACAACCGCCTCATCCAGGGTCTGAACGCCGCCAACATCGAGGTGGACCGCAAGATCCTGGCCGAGCTCGCGGTCAACGACCCGAACGCGTTCGCCTCCCTCGTCGAGGTCGCCCAGAAGGCGCTCCCGAGCGACGTCAACGCCCCGAAGACCGCCGCCTGATCCAGGCGAGCGACACCGTCTTCAGACCGGACCCGCAGGCGTTCGCCGCCTGCGGGTCCGGTGCGTTGTACCGCACGTGCACGACCCCCTTCGTACGCAGAGAAGTGAGCCGCCGACCATGGGCACCCCCGAGCTGATCTCCCCGCGATCCCCGCGCGTCGCCGCCGCCAAGCGGCTGGCCAAGCGGAGCTTTCGCGGCAAGGAGCGCCGGTTCATCGCCGAGGGGCCGCAGGCCGTGCGCGAGGCGGTCGAGCACCGCGGTGACAGTGGCGAGCCGACCCTGATCGAGCTGTTCACCACCGTCGAGGCCGCCGAGCGGTACGCCGACATCGTGGGCGCCGCCCGCGCCGTCGGCGCCCGCGTGCACCTGGCGCCCGACGAGGTGCTCGCCGAGGTCTCGCAGACCGTCACCCCGCAGGGCATCGTCGGCGTCTGCCACTTCCTGGACTCGCCCTTCGAGGAGATCCTGGCCGCGAAGCCCCGGCTCGTCGCCGTCCTCGCGCACGTCCGCGACCCGGGGAACGCCGGTACGGTGCTGCGCTGCGCGGACGCCGCCGGCGCCGACGCGGTCGTCCTCACCGACGCCTCCGTCGACCTGTACAACCCCAAGTCCGTACGGGCATCCGTCGGCTCGCTCTTCCACCTGCCGGTCGCCGTCGGAGTCCCCGTCGAGCAGGCCGTCAGCGGGCTGAAGAGCGCGGGCGTACGCATCCTGGCGGCCGACGGCGCGGGCGACGACGACCTCGACGACGAGCTCGACGCGGGCACCATGGGCGGGCCCTCGGCCTGGGTCTTCGGCAACGAGGCCTGGGGGCTGCCGGAGGAGACCCGCGCACTCGCGGACGCCGTGGTGCGCGTTCCGATCCACGGCAGGGCCGAAAGCCTCAACCTCGCCACGGCCGCCGCGGTGTGCCTCTACGCGTCCGCGCGTGCGCAGCGTGCTTCCGGAGGGTGCCGCAGCGTTACCTCCAGCTAGTAGGGTGACGGGCTCGGGGGCCCTCCCCCAAGCTCTCGGCTCTTCCCCCAAGCTCTCGGCTTCGCTCGAGCAGGGAGGGGCCCCCTTGCGCAGGGAGGTACCCCCTCCGCTCTTCGGAAGAGGTGGGATACGGGGATGGCTGTGGGCACGAATGGTCCGTCGAGCCCGTCGCGGGACGGCCACGGGATCGAACCCGACGACCTCCCCGACGGCCTCGCCGTCGCCGATGAGAGCGGCCGCGTCGTGTGCTTCAACGCCGCCGCGGCGCGGATCACCGCCATCAGCAAGGACGACGCTCTCGGCAGACCGCTGGAGACCGCCCTGCCCCTCGAAGACCTCGAAGGCCGGCGCTGGTGGAGCCTGACCGATCCGTACGGCGGACTCGCCACCCGGAGCGGGCAGCCCGAACGCAATCTGCTGCTGCCCGGCGGCCGCGAGGTGCTGGTCTCCGCACGGTACGTACGCCAGGAGCCGACCGGGCCCGTGCGGCGGGTCGTCGTCTCCATCCGCGGCACCGAGGCCAGGCGCCGCACCGAGCGCAGCCACGCAGAGCTGATAGCCACCGTCGCCCACGAGCTGCGCTCCCCGCTGACCTCGGTCAAGGGGTTCACGGCGACGCTGCTCGCCAAGTGGGAGCGCTTCACGGACGACCAGAAGAAGCTGATGCTGGAGACCGTCGACGCCGACGCGAGCCGGATCACCCGGCTGATCGCCGAACTGCTCGACATCTCGCGCATCGACTCCGGACGTCTCGAGGTGCGCAGGCAGCCCGTGGACGTACCGACGGCCGTCGGACGCCACATCCAGGCGCACATCTCCAACGGCCAGCCGCCGGACCGCTTCCTGGTCCGTATCCAGCAGCCGCTGCCCGATCTCTGGGCAGACCCGGACAAGATCGATCAGGTGCTCGGCAACCTGCTGGAAAATGCGGTGCGGCACGGGGAAGGAAAGGTCACCATTGAGGTGAGCGCGGCCCCGATGAAGACCGCCGACCACTCCGTGAAGGGAACAGCCGTGACCGTGAGCGACGAAGGCGCCGGCATTCCCGAGGAGTCGATGGGGCGCGTCTTCACCCGGTTCTGGCGGGGCAGCAAGCGCGGCGGCACCGGCCTCGGCCTGTACATCGTCAAGGGCATCGTCGAGGCGCACGGCGGCTCGATCACCGTCGGGCGCGGACCCGGTGGCGGCGCCCAGTTCCGATTTATTCTGCCCGTCGGCGCTCCGGCCTATCTCGCCTGAGCGGCCCACGGGCTTCTTCACCTCTCGCGGCCTTTAGACTCGACCTTTGGCACCTTTGCGTCCTCAGTCGTCGAGCGGGGGCCACGCCACCAGCCAATCGGAAGTACGGGAAGAGATGTCCGCACCCAATAAGTCGTACGACCCTGTTGAGGTCGAGGCGCTGAAACCGGAAGAGATCGAGCGCATGCGGGACGAGGCGCTCGCCGCCTTCGACGCCGCGGCGGATCTCGACGCGCTCACCCACGCGAAGACCGCGCACACCGGCCCCACCTCGCCGCTCTCGCTCGCCAACCGTGAGATCGGCGCCCTGCCGCCGGCCGCCAAGGCCGAGGCCGGCAAGCGCGTCGGCATGGCGCGCGGCGCCGTGAACAAGGCCCTCGCCGCCCGCCTCGCCGCCCTGGAGGCGGAGCGCGACGAGCGCGTACTGGTCGAGGAGGCGGTGGACGTCACACTGCCGTACGACCGCGTACCGGCCGGTGCCCGGCACCCGCTGACCACGCTGATGGAGCGCGTCGCCGACGTCTTCGTGGCCATGGGCTACGAGGTCGCCGAGGGCCCCGAGGTGGAGGCGGAGTGGTTCAACTTCGACGCCCTCAACTTCGTGCCCGACCACCCGGCGCGCCAGATGCAGGACACCTTCTTCGTCCAGGGCGCCGATGGGTCGAAGAGCGACGAATCCGGTGTCGTGCTGCGTACGCACACCTCGCCCGTCCAGGCCCGCGCGCTGCTCGACCGGGAGCCGCCCGTGTACGTCGTGTGCCCCGGCCGCGTGTACCGCACGGACGAGCTCGACGCCACGCACACCCCCGTCTTTCACCAGATCGAGCTCCTGGCCATCGACGAGGGCCTCACCATGGCCGACCTCAAGGGGACCCTCGACCACATGGTCCAGGCGCTCTTCGGCGAGGGCATGAAGACCCGGCTGCGCCCGAACTACTTCCCGTTCACCGAGCCGTCCGCCGAGATGGACATGGTCTGCTACGTCTGCCGCGGCGAGTCCGTCGGCAACCCGGACCGTCCCTGCCGCACCTGCGGCAGCGAGGGCTGGATCGAGCTGGGCGGCTGCGGCATGGTCAACCCCAAGGTGCTCACCGCCTGCGGCGTCGACCCCGAGAAGTACAGCGGGTTCGCCTTCGGGTTCGGCATCGAGCGGATGCTCATGTTCCGCCACAACGTAGAAGACATGCGAGACATGGTCGAGGGTGACGTCCGGTTCACTCGGCCCTTCGGGATGGAGATCTGATGCGGGTCCCGCTTTCCTGGCTGCGGGAGTACGTCGATCTCCCCGCCACCGAGACCGGCCGTGACGTACAGGCCAAGCTCGTGTCCGCGGGCCTGGAGGTCGAGAGCGTCGAGCAGCTCGGCGCCGGCCTCAAGGGCCCCCTGGTCGTCGGCAAGGTCCTCACCATCGAGGAACTGACCGAGTTCAAGAAGCCGATCCGTTTCTGCACCGTCGACGTCGGCATGGCCAACGGCACCGGTGAGCCGCAGGAGATCGTCTGCGGCGCCCGCAACTTCGCCGTCGGCGACAAGGTCGTCGTGGTCCTGCCCGGCGCCGTCCTGCCCGGCGACTTCGCGATCGCCGCGCGCCAGACCTACGGCAAGACCTCGCACGGCATGATCTGCTCCGGCGACGAGCTGGGCATGGGCGACGACGGCAGCGACGGCATTATCGTGCTGCCGCCGGAGTACGAGGTCGGCACCGACGCCATCGAGCTCCTCGAGCTCGTCGACGAGGTCCTCGACATCGCCGTCACGCCCGACCGCGGCTACTGCCTCTCCATGCGCGGCGTCGCCCGTGAGGTCGCCACCGCGTACGGGCTGCCGCTGCGCGACCCGGCGCTGCTCGACGTGCCCGCCCCCAACTCGTACGGCTACCTCGTGAAGGTCGCCGACCCGCAGGGCTGCGACCGCTTCACGGCCCGTACGGTCGTCGGCCTGGAGCCCGAGGCCCGCTCCCCGATCTGGCTGCGGCGCCGGCTGCAGAAGGCCGGGATGCGGCCGATCTCACTCGCGGTCGACGTCACCAACTACGTGATGCTGGAGCTCGGGCAGCCGCTGCACGCGTACGACCGGTCCCGCATCGACGGGCCGATCGGCGTCCGCCGCGCCGAGCCGGGCGAGAAGTTCACGACGCTCGACGGCACCAAGCGGGTCCTCGACGCCGAGGACCTGGTGATCACCGACAACCGCGGTCCGATCGGTCTCGCGGGTGTCATGGGCGGCGCCAACACCGAGATCGCCGACTCCACCACCGACGCCGAGACGGGCCAGGTGCACGGCACCACCGAGGTCGTCATCGAGGCGGCGCACTTCGACGCGCTGTCCATCGCCCGTACGGCGCGCCGGCACAAGCTCTCGTCCGAGGCGTCCAAGCGCTTCGAACGCGGCACCGACCCGCAGACGACCTCCGCGGCCGCCCAGCGGACCGTCGACCTGCTGGTGCTGCTCGCGGGCGGCACCGCCGAGGCCGGTGTCACCGAGGTCATCGCGCCCTCCGCGCCGCGCACGATCTCCATGCCGGCGAACCACCCCGACCGGGTGGCGGGTGTCGACTACGGCCGGGAGACCGTCGTACGACGCCTCCAGGAGGTCGGCTGCGACGCGTACGGGCAGGACGAACTGGTCGTGACCGTGCCGTCCTGGCGCCCCGACCTGGCCTTCCCGAACGACCTGGCCGAAGAGGTCATCCGGCTGGAGGGTTACGAGAACCTGCCCTCCACCCTGCCGACGCCGCCCTCGGGCCGCGGGCTCACCGACCGGCAGCGGCTGCACCGCCGCATCGGCCGTGCGCTGGCGGGTGCCGGTTACGTCGAGGCGCTGAGCTACCCGTTCATCGGGGATGCCGTGCTCGACCAGCTCGGCCTGGCCGCCGACGACGACCGCCGCCGTACGGTCAAGCTGGTCAACCCGCTCTCCGACGAGGAGCCGTCGCTGCGCACCACGCTGCTGCCCGGCCTCCTCGGCGCGCTGCGCCGCAACGACGGCCGCGGTTCGCACGACCTGGCGCTCTTCGAGACCGGCCTCGTCTTCCGGCCGACCGGTGAAGAGCACAAGGCCGCGCGGCTGCCCGTCGACCGCCGGCCCACCGACGAGGAGATCGCCGGTCTCAACGCCACCCTGCCGCGTCAGCCGCGCCGCGCCGCCGTCGTCCTCGCGGGCGCCCGCGAGCAGGCCGGCTGGTGGGGCAAGGGCCGCCCGGGCAACTGGGCGGACGCCGTCGAGGCCGCTCGCACGCTCGCCCGTGAGGCCGGCGTCGAGCTGATCGTGCGCGCCGACCAGCACGCCCCGTGGCACCCCGGCCGCTGCGCCGCGCTGTACGTCACCGTGAACGGCGAGGAGACCCTCGTCGGGCACGCCGGTGAGCTGCACCCGCGCGTCATCAAGGCGCTCCACCTGCCGGAGCGCACCTGCGCGATGGAGGTCGAGACCGACGTGCTGGAGCAGGCCGGTACTGGAGTACTGCGGGCTCCGCGGATCTCCGCCTTCCCGGTGGCGACCCAGGACGTCGCGCTGGTCGTCGACGAGGGCGTGCCCTCGGTGGACGTCGAGGCGGCGCTGCGCGAAGGCGCCGGTGAACTCCTCGAAGCGCTGCGGCTGTTCGACGTGTTCACGGGTGAGCAGCTCGGCGCGGGCAAGAAGTCGCTCGCGTACGCGCTGCGCTTCCGCGCCGCCGACCGCACGCTGACCGTCGAGGAGGCCACGGCCGCCCGCGACGCCGCCGTCGCGCTCGCCGGCGAGCGCACGGGCGCGGTGCTGCGCGGGGCATAGCACCTGTTGAAGCAGTAGCGAAGCGGTGGTACTGAGGGGCGTGTCCGGAGTTACGGATGCGCCCCTCACTCATTTGGGTGAGAAGTGGGGGTGGGGTACGCGAACAGGGACGGACGGTCGACACAATCATTCCGGCCGACGAGGGCCAGCGTCGTACAGGCAGCGTCGTACAGGGCCAGGGCCTAGGGGGCCGTCGGGATGATCCGTACAAAGACCTGGCGGAGCGTGCGCCGCGCATGCGTCTCGTACGCGCGGCGCGCCCTCGTCTTCGGGCTGCCCGCCGTCTGGCTCGTCGCCGCGACCGTCTGGGAGCTGACCTGCCCGTTCGCCTCCCACGACGCGATGGCGCCGCGCTTCGTGACCTGCGCCGCGTTCATCGCGCTGGTCGTCTACCTGCTGACGAGCGTCCGGCTCGGCCTCGTGAGGGAGTTGCGCCGGGCCCGTGAGGTCGCGCGCGCCGCCCAGCAGGTGCTGCTGCGGCCGCTGCCGCCCCGGCTCGACGGGCTCGCCCTCGCGGCGGGACAGCTGTCCGCGAGCCGCGGGGCGACGGTCGGCGGCGACCTGTACGAGGCCGTCGCCACCGTGCACGGGGTGCGGGTCGTCATCGGCGACGTACGGGGGCACGGGCTCGCCGCCATCGGGGCGGTCGCCGCGCTGCTCGGCAGCTTCCGTGAGTCCGCGCACGACGAGGCCGAACTGGCGGGCGTCATGCGGCGGCTGGAGCGGGCGCTGCAACGGCACCTGCGGGACCGGGCGCGGTCCGAGCACCCGTCGGTGAGCGGCGCGGACCCGGACAATCCGGTGGCCGAGGAATTCGTCACCGTACTGCTGCTGGAGATCCACGAGGACGGCGAGGTACTGGCGCTCAACTGCGGCCACCCGTGGCCCTACCGGCTGCGCAGGACCGCCGAACAGCTCGCGGGCGGCGACCCGATGCCGCCGCTCGGCATGTTCCCGCTGCCCGCCGACCTGTCCGCACACCGCTGTACGCGCCTGCTTCCCGGCGACGCGCTCGTTCTGCACACCGACGGGGCGGAGGACGCCAGGAACGCCTCCGGGGAGTTCTTCTGCCTCCAGCGGGCGCTCACCGAGGCCGCCGCGCTGGGCTCGCCGGTATCGCCGGCCGTGGTGGTGCAGCGCGTCCACACGGCGCTGCTGCGGCACACCGGCGGGCGGCTCGTGGACGACGTCGCCCTGCTGGTCGTGCGCAACGACCGCAGGCGAATGCCGGCGCAGCCCGGGGATCAGGGGCTGCGCCGTTCGCGCGCGGAATCCTCCAATCGGTGACCGGCCGTCGCTCCGGCACCCGGTGGAACGGCTACGGCTCCGTCCGCCCTGCCGCGGAGTGTCGGGCAGACCGGCAGGGCGGACGGTGCAGGATCGGGCCGCCGCACTGTACGAGGGGGAGCCGGCGGCCCGGCCGCCTCTTTCAGGAGGCGCCTCAGAGTCAATCGGATACGGGGTGCGGTGCGGCAGAGCGCGCGGGGCACGAACGCGGGCACTTGGTTCACACCCCGTGTGAAAGCACCCCCACTACGATGGCCCCACCGAGCCACCGGAGAGGCCCATGCAGCCGAATACCCTGCTCGACGCCCTGCTCGACGAGGCGGGCATCTCCAACGCCGGCCTCGCCGCCCATGTGAACCAGGCGGGCAGCGCGAGAGGTCTGGCGCTGAGGTACGAACACACCGCCGTCGCGCGGTGGTTGAAGGGCCAGCGTCCGCGCGGCCAGGTGCCCGACCTGATCTGCGAGGTCCTCGCGGCCCGGCTGCACCGGCCCATAACGCTGGACGACATCGGGTTCGGCATGCCGGGCGAAGAAGCCATGCCGCACGGCTCCCCGCTGACCGGCTTCGTGGAGCGGGCCACCGCGCTGTGGCGTTCCGACGAGCAGCAGCGGCCCCACATCCTCGGCGCACCGGCTGTGACCGGGACTCCGGCGGTGATGCCCGTCTGGGAGTGGGAGAACCCGCCGGAGGACGCGGACGTCTCGCGCAAGGGACAGACGCGCGTCAGCGTCGCCGACATACAGATGCTGCGCGCGGCGAGAGCGCACTACGAGCTGATGTACCGGAAGGCGGGCGGCATCGCGACCCGGTCGCGCATCGTGGGCTTCCTCAACGCCGAGACCGCGCCTTTGCTGAGGGGCAGTTACTCCAACGCCATGGGCCGCCACCTGCACCGCGCGACGGGCGGCCTGGTGGCGGTGGCCGGCATCTGCGCGTACGACTCGGACGCTCAGGGACTCGCTCAGCGGTACTTCCACCAGGCCCTGCGGCTCGCGAAGGCCAGCGGGGACCGGGGACTCGGGGCGTACATCATCGCGCTGCTCGTCAACCAGTCGCTGTTCATGGCCGAATACCGGCAGGCGGTGGCCTTCGCGGAGGCGGCGCTGCGCACGGCGGGCAAGCAGATCACGCCGGCGCTGGCCGCCGATCTGCACGCGATGCAGGCCAAGGCGTACGCCCATCTCGGCGACGGCAGGGGCGCGTTGTCGTGCATCCGGCGTGCCGAGAGCGAGGCCGAGTGCATCAGGCCGGGCAGCGAACCGGACGAGACCGGCTACGTCCAGCCGGGCCTGGTGAACGTACAGGTGGCCGAGGCGCTGCTGAGCCTGGGTGATCTGCCCGCCGCGCGCGAGCACGCGGACGCGGCGGTCGGTTCTCCGGCGCACGACAGGGGCCGGGTGCACCGGCTCGCCATGCTCACGCACATCGAGCTGCGGCAGGGCAAGGCCGACCGGGCGGTGGAGATCGCGACGGAGATGGCGCAGCGGGCCCAGGGGATGGAGTCGCAGCGGCTGCGCGACCGGTTGCGGGCGGTGCGCGAGCATCTGGTGGGAAGCGGGTGCTCCGGCGCCGAAGAGGCGGCCGAACTGATCGACGGGGCTCTGCGCGTTCCGCTGTGACCGTGATCCTGCTGCGATGTTGCCATCGACTTGTCGGAAGGTGGCAAAACAGTGCAGTGGACGAACTTAAGCGAACAGACTGTGTACAAGAATCGTTGGTTCCGGATCAACCTCGCGGACGTCGAACTCCCCGACGGCCGGCACCTCGACCACTTCGTCATACGGCTGCGTCCGGTGGCTGTGGCGACGGCGGTCAACGAGGCCAACGAGGTGCTGTTGCTCTGGAGGCACCGCTTCATCACCGACAGCTGGGGCTGGGAGCTCGCCGCCGGAGTCGTCGAGGACGGCGAGGACGTCGAGACCGCCGCGGCGCGTGAGATGGAGGAGGAGACCGGCTGGCGGCCCGGGCCGCTGCGCCATCTCCTCACCGTCGAGCCGTCCAACGGCCTCACCGACGCCCGGCACCACCTCTACTGGGCCGAGGAGGCGACGTACATCGGCCATCCCGAGGACGACTTCGAGTCCTCGCGGCGCGAGTGGGTCCCGCTCAAACTCGTCCCCGACATGGTGGCCCGGGGCGAAGTCCCGGCCGCCAACATGGCGGCCGGGCTGCTGATGCTTCACCACCTGCGCCTCGGCTAGAGCGCCCCCCAGCGGCCCAGGACCTAGCGGCCCAGGGCTTGCCAGAGGGTCACCGCGAGAGCCCCTGTCGCGGTGAGTGCCGAGATGGTCGGCAGCGGCCAGCGGTGGTGCTCCAGGGCCGTCACACGCGCGGCCAGGTCGGCCAGGTCGCTGTCGGCCTGGTCGCCCCGGTGGGCCAGCAGCGCCAGATTTCCGTCGATCCTGGTGAGCCCCACGTCGAGGCGGCGACGTAACTCGGCGTACTCCTCGACGACCACGGCCTGATCGGTGTCGATACTCACGGTTCGCTCCTTCTTCCGACAGGGCCGTCCGGCGGCCCTGTGCATGTGGCACAGAGCCAACTCGCCCTGTGCTCATGGCGGGAGCGTGTGTGCGGGGCATATGCGTGTACGCCCCGCACACTCCGTGCGAATCGCGGCTCAGGAGTACGGGTAGAAACCGGATCCCGTCTTACGCCCCAGCCTGCCCGCGTCCACCATGCGCTGGAGCAGCGGCGGAGCGGCGTACAGCGGCTCCTTGAACTCGTCGTACATCGAGTCGGCGACCGAGGCGACCGTGTCCAGGCCGATGAGGTCCGCCAGCTTGAGCGGGCCCATCGGGTGGGCGCAGCCCAGCTCCATGCCGTTGTCGATGTCCTCGCGGCTCGCGATGCCCGACTCGAACATCCGGATCGCCGAGAGGAGGTACGGGATGAGGAGCGCGTTGACCACGAAGCCCGAGCGGTCCTGGGCGCGGATCGCGTGCTTGCCGAGCACGTTCTGCACCACGGCCTCGGAGCGCTTGATGGTCTCCTCGGAGGTGGTCAGCGCCGGGATCAGCTCGACGAGCTTCTGCACCGGGGCCGGGTTGAAGAAGTGGATGCCGATGACCTGGTCCGGGCGGGAGGTCGCGACGGCCAGCTTCACCAGCGGGATCGAGGAGGTGTTGGAGGCGAGAATCGCGTCCCGACGGGTCACCACCTGGTCGAGGACCTGGAAGATCTCCGTCTTGATCGACTCGTTCTCGACGACCGCTTCGATCACGAGGTCGCGGTCCGCGAACTCGCCGAGGTCGGTCGTGAAGCTGAGGCGGGCGAGTGTCTCGTCCCGCTCCTCCTCGGTGATCTTGCCGCGCTCGGCGGCCTTCGAGAGGGAGTTGTAGAGCCGGGTGCGGCCGATCTCCAGGGCCTCGCCCGTGGTCTCGGCGACCTTCACCTCGAGGCCGCTGCGGGCACACACCTCGGCAATGCCTGCGCCCATCTGGCCGCAGCCCACTACTCCGACGCGCTGCACATCCGCCATGGAGTCCGTCACATCGTGCCTTTCGCTGATCAACAGTTCGGCAGGCCCCGGCCGTGCCGGTGCCCGCCTCGGCCCCCGACGTTACTCCGGACCCACGTGTGCGTGACGGGCCGGGGCGGGCATGCTCTGCGGAAACGATGGGACGTATGCACCTAGTAAGGGGCGACATATGGGTCAGATCGGTCGAAGAGGGTTGTTGGCGGCAGCGGCCGGGGTGCTGTCCATGCTCGCGGTCACCGGGGACGCGGCGGCCGCCGCCCCCGCCGGGCGCCGGGCGCCCAAGCGCGAGCTCCGGGGGATGTGGCTGGCGAGCGTCGCCAACCGCGACTGGCCCTCCAAGGCCGGTCTGACCGCCGACGAGCAGAAGGCCGAACTGCTGGCCCATCTGGACACGGCGGTACGGCGCAGGCTGAACGCGGTGATGTTCCAGGTGCGGCCGACCGCCGACGCCCTGTGGCCTTCGCCGTACGAGCCCTGGTCGCAGTACCTCACCGGCGTACAGGGCAAGGATCCGGGCTGGGACCCGCTGGGGACGGCGGTGGAGGAGGCGCACCGGCGGGATCTCGAGCTGCACGCGTGGTTCAACCCGTACCGGGTCGCCAATCACACCGATCCGTCGCGCCTGGTCGCCTCGCATCCGGCGCGCGTGCACCCGGAGTGGGTCCTGCCGTACGGCGGGAAGCTCTACTACGACCCGGGGCTGCCGGAGGTCAGGAGCTTCGTGCAGGACGCGATGATGGACGCCGTACAGCGCTACGACATCGACGCCGTGCACTGGGACGACTACTTCTACCCGTATCCGGTCGCGGGGCAGGTCTTCGACGACGACGAGGCGTACGCGCGCCACGGCGCCGGCTTCCCGGACCGGGCCGCCTGGCGGCGCGACAACACCGACCGGCTGGTGAGCGAGATGGCCGCCCGCATCAAGGCGGTCAAGAAGAAGGACAGACAGGTCCGCTTCGGGATCAGCCCCTTCGGGGTGTGGCGCAATGCCTCGACCGACCCGCTCGGCTCACAGACCCGGGCCGGGGTGCAGACGTACGACGATCTGCACGCCGACACCCGCAAGTGGGTGAAGGAGGGCTGGATCGACTACATCGTGCCGCAGCTCTACTGGAACATCGGTTTCGCGGCGGCCGACTACGCCACGCTGCTGCCCTGGTGGGCCGACGTCGCACGCGGCACGAAGGTCCACCTGTACGCCGGCGAGGCCCTCTACAAGGCCGGTGACCCGGCGCAGCCCGCGGCCTGGCAGGATCCGGCGGAACTCTCGCGCCATCTCACGCTCGGCAAGGATTACGCCGAGGTGCGGGGCCACGTCTTCTTCTCGGCGAAGGAGGTCGCGGCGGACCGCATCGGCGCGATGGACCGGGTAGTGGCGGACCACTACCCGGACAGAGTGAAACCGCCCAACTGAGGCGGCGGCCGGTCGCCTGCCGCTGCGGGATGCGGGGCTCTTGCGATGCGGGGTTACTCCGTCGGACCCTTGTGCCGTACGACGGAGTCCGGACCCGGCGACACCAGCGCCTCGTGTCCGTCGTCGAAGCGGACACGGTACGGCGGGTTGCCCTCGGACCCCAGCACCTCGACGATCTTCGCGACCTTGTCCTCGTGACCCACGGTCCTGCCGTGCACCAGCAGCTGGTCGCCCACGCTCGCTTGCATCGGGACTGCCCTTCTCGAGGCCGGCTCTACGTAAGGCCCAGTCTATGACCGGGGGTGGGAGTTGGCGCTGCGCTGTTGCGCCGTTCAGGTCCGCGCGCGCTGGGTGACCGCGATGCAGACGAGTACGCCGACGGCCGCGAGCGGGGCGGCGGGGGACAGGTGCTCGCCGAGGAGGGCGACCGACCAGAACAGGGTCAGCAGCGGCTGGGCCAGCTGGATCTGGCTGGCCTTGGACACACCGATCTCCGCCATGCCGCGGTACCAGACGACCAGGCCCAGGAACTGCGAGCCGATCGCCACCCACAGGAGCCCCGCGACGCTGTGCGCCGTGAAGTGCACCGGCTCGAAGGCCAGCGCCACGGCCGCCACCGGTACGGCGAGCGGCAGGCACAGGACCAGCGCCCAGCCGATGACCTGCCAGCCGGGCATCAGGCGCGCCAGCCTGCCGCCCTCGGTGTAGCCGGCGGCGCAGACCAGCAGGGCGCCGAAGAGGTACAGATCGCCGGTGGACAGCGCACCGCCGCTCTCGCGCACCGTGAAGGCGATCACCACGGCGGCGCCGGCGAGGGCCGCCAGCCAGAACGCGCGCGACGGGCGGGCACCGGTGCGCAGCGCCGACATGGCGGCGGTGGTCAGCGGCAGCAGCCCGACCACCACGGCGGCGTGCGAAGTGGTGGACGTCTGGAGAGCGAGCGTGGTCAGCATCGGGAAGCCGAGGACCACGCCGCCGCCGACCACCGCGAGACCGGCCCAGTGGCGGCGGGCCGGTACGGGTATCCGCAGGGCCAGCAGGGCGGCGCCGGCGACCAGGGCGGCGAGAACGCTGCGTACCGCTACGAGCGACCAGGGGCCGAAACCTTCGAGACCCCAGGCGGTGGCCGGGAAGGTGAGAGAGAAGGAGACGACACCGAGCGCGGCGAGGATTGTTCCGCTGCGGGCCGCTCCGGTAGTGCCCACTGCTACTGCCGTTGTGCGGATAGCGCTATTCTGTACTGTCATGCATGAGCGTAGCAGTGTCGCGGAACTGGCCCAATCCCTCAGGCGTGAACTCAACCACTACTCCCCAGGTGGAAAGTTGCCGTCGAGCCGGATGCTCGTGGAGCGCTACCGGGTGAGTCCCGTGACCGTCGCGCGGGCCCTCGCCCAGCTCGCCGCCGAGGGCCTGGTGGTCACCCGTCCCGGCGCGGGCGCGTTCCGTACGCAGCCCCGTACGGACACGGCGGCGCCCGGCGACACCTCCTGGCAGGAGGTCGCGCTCAGCGCCAACGCCACGAGCGAGCTCGTACCGCGCTCGGTCGACGCTTCCGGCGTCCTGGTCACCCTCGCCGCACCGCCGCCCGGCGTCATCGAGTTCAACAGCGGCTACCTCCATGCCTCCCTCCAGCCGGAGCGCGCTATGGCAGCCGCCCTGGCGCGGGCCGGCCGGCGGCCCGGTGCCTGGGGCCGGCCTCCGATCGACGGCATCCTCGAGCTGCGCGAATGGTTCGCCCGGGGAATCGGCGGAGCCATCACCGCCGCCGAGGTCCTGGTGGCCGCCGGCGGCCAGAGCGCGCTGACGACCGCCCTGCGCGCGCTGGCCCCGCCCGGCGCACCGGTGCTGGTCGAGTCGCCGACGTATCCCGGCATGCTGGCGATCGCCCGCGCGGCGGGACTGCGTCCGGTACCGGTACCGGTGGACACGGACGGCGTACGCCCCGAACTCCTCGCCGCGGCCTTCAAGGCCACCGGCGCGCGCGTCTTCGTCTGCCAGCCGCTCTTCCAGAACCCGACCGGGGCGGTGCTCTCGGCGGAGCGCCGCCCCGAGGTGTTGCGCATCGCTCGGGAGGCCGGGGCATTCGTGATCGAGGACGACTTCGTACGGCGGCTCGTCCACGACGACGCGGGGCCGCTGCCCCGGCCGCTCGCCACGGACGACCACGACGGCGTGGTCGTGCACGTCTGTTCGCTGACCAAGGCGACCTCGCCCAGCTTCCGGGTGTGCGCGCTGGCGGCGCGCGGGCCCGTGCTGGAGCGGCTGCGGGCCATCCAGGTCGTCGAGAGCTTCTTCGTGCCGCGGCCGCTCCAGGAGGCGGCTGTCGAGCTGGTCGGCTCCCCGGCCTGGCCGCGCCACCTGCGCACGGTCGCGGCGGAGTTGAGGGGCCGCCGCGACACCCTCGCCGCCGCCCTGCGCCTCGACCTCCCCGAACTCGCCCTCCCGCACATCCCGGCGGGCGGCTACAACCTGTGGCTGCGCCTGCCGGACGGCGCGGACGAGAGCGCGGTGGTCTCGGCGGCGCTCCGGGCGGGCGTCGCGATCGCGCCGGGGCGCCCGTACTTCAGCGCGGAGCCGAGCGCGGGACACGTCCGGCTGAGCTTCGCCGGGGTGGCGGGTCCGGCGGAGATCACGGAGGGCGTACGGCGGCTGCGGACCGCGTGCGAGGGGCTCCGGAGGAGCCCGTCCGGCGATTGAGGACCCGCTCGGAGGGCGTCCCGGGTGGGTGGGGAACAAGCCCCGCGCAGCGGCTACCGCTTGACCGCCCGCAGGACCACGAACTTCGGGTCGCTCGCCACCAGTTCGCTGTTGCCGAAGATCCGCCGCAGCGTGACGTGGTAGCCAAGGTGCCGGTTCCCGACAACCCACAGCTCCCCACCGGGAAGCAACGCATCCCGCGCCCCGCCGAACATCCGCCGCGCCGTCGCGTCCGTCGTCGCCTGATGGCTGTGGAACGGCGGATTGTTCAGCACGAGATCCACCGTCCCCTCCGGCACGCCCGACAGACCGTCGCCCACCACAAACTCCGCCTTGCGGTCCGCCCCGCCATTCGCCCGGAACGTGGCCTCCGCGGACGCCACCGCCTGGAACGACTCGTCGGTGAACACAACCTCCGCCTCGGGGTTGGCGAGCGCCGCCGCCAGCCCCACCACACCGTTGCCGCAGCCCAGGTCCACGACGCGCTCGGCACCACGCCGCCGGGGGAGGTGGCGCAGGAAGAATCGCGTGCCGATGTCGAGTCGCTCGGCGCAGAAGATGCCCGCGTGGTTGGTGACCGTAAGACCGGACACCACACCGACATCGGAAGGCAGCGCATAACTGTGCGGCCACGGGTCGCCGCCCCGGGCGAGCCCCGGGTCCGGCGTACAGAAGATCAGCCGGGCCTTTTTCGCCGCCAGCGACGTCCGCGTCGTACCGAGAATCCGCTCGAACAGCCTGAGCGTCGAGGTGTGGATCTCCTTGACCATCCCCGTGCCGACGACCACCGTGCCCGCGTGGACGTGCGGGGCGAGCCGGTGCAACTGGTCCTCAAGGAGTGCGAGGCTCTTCGGCACCCTGATCAGGAGTACGTCGATCCGCTCCGGCGGGGCCTCCTGGGTGGAGAGGAGACGTACCGCCGACGCGTCGATCCCGTTGCGCTCCAGGTTCACCCGGGTCGCCTGCTGGGCGAGGAACGAGTCGGTGATCTGCGTGGGACGGCAGGGGGCGAGCGCGGTGGCCAGGGCGCCCCAGCGGTCGCCCACCACGACGACGGTGCCGGACAGGTCCGCAGGGGCAGCGTCGCCGGTTCCGTTGTCGGTTCCTTCGAGATGCCGCAGCAGATACTCGTCCGCCGCGTCCCAGGCGCGCAGCCTGTCGCGAGGGTCCTCGGGGAAGCGAACGAGGTCGTACTCGCCCAGTGACGTCGTCAAATGGTTCATTGTGCCCTCAGGCTAGCCGAGCGCCCGTCCGCGCCTCACTCCCGCTGGGACGGCGGCCTGGTGATCACACTGAAGGTGGTGCCGAACGGATCGGTGATCTCCGCGTACCGGCCGTACGGGAAGTCCGTCGGTTCACCGGCCGCGCCTCCCGCAGCGACCGCACGCTCCGCCACCGCGTCGGTGTCCGCGACCTCGAAGGTGGTCTGCCAGGCGGAGACGGCGGCGGTGGGGTCGCCGAAGATGCCGCCGATCTCGTGACCGTCGGGCCGGCGCAGGAAGGTGAAGTCGAAGCCGGGGAGGTCTTCGTTGCCGTCGAGGGTGAAGCCGAAGAGCGCCGTGTAGAAGTCCCGCGCGGGGCCGGGGTGGGGCGTATTCAGATCGTTGCGGATCAGGGAGCCGGGTTCGTTCACGATCCGGCAGCCGGGGTGCGTGCGGCCCTGCCAGAGGCCGAACGGGGCACCGACGGGGTCCAGGGCGAGAGCCATGCGCCCACGGTCCGCTATGTCCACCGGAGCCTGCGTCAAGGTGCCGCCCGCGTCGACGACGCGCTTGGCGGTGGCGTCGCAGTCCTGGGTGGCGAAGTACACCCGCCAGAAGCCGGGGGCCGGGTCCGGCTCGGAGGCCGGACCAAGGCCGGCCACGGCCCGGCCGCGCAGCAGACATGTGGTGTAGCCGCCGGTCTCGGCGGTGGGGGCGGCGGTGTGGAAGTCCCAGCCGAACAGCGCGCGGTAGAAGTCCGTCGCGCGGTCCAGGTCGGGGACATCGAGGTCGATCCAAGTGGGGGTGGAGTCAGGCTGGTTGCTGTCGACGAGGCTCATCGCTGCTCCTGTTTTCCGGGGCTGATACGTCGAGGCTAGGCCCGGTATAGGACAGCTTCTGGCCTAGAGGTGGATCAAGTCGACATGGCGAAGACGGCGACGAAGAAGGCCACGTAGAGCACCAGGGCCGCGACCGCCCCGCCGACCACCACGAGGACGACCTTCATCGCTGTCTCTATGGGCCGACGGGCGGGGCGGGCGGGCCACGCGGGGACTTCGGAAGAACGTTCGTGCTCACTCATGGCGCCATTCTCTTGATCGCGGTGGCGGTCCCGCAATCCGTAGAAGTACTCATGCCTGAGCGGCCGATAGCCTGAGCCGCATGGACGAGCTCGACGGAGTGGAGATCATCGCCTTCGCGGACGCCCAGGCGTTCGAGGGCTGGCTGGCAGAGCATCACATGCGCCACGAGGGTGTGTGGGTCAAGGTCGCCAAGAAGAAGTCCGGCATCCCGACGGTCACCGACGACGAGTTGGTCGACATCGGTCTGTGCTACGGCTGGATCTCCGGGCAACGCCGGTCTCTCGACGAGCAGCACTACCTGCAGAAGTACGTGCCCCGTCGGCCCAGAAGCCTGTGGTCGCAGGTGAATGTGGACAAGGTCGCGATGCTGACGGCCGCGGGGCGGATGCGCGAACCCGGCCTGGCCGAGGTGCGCAGGGCGCAGGAGGACGGGCGTTGGGCGGGGGCGTACGAGTCGCAGAAGACGGCGACGGTGCCACCGGACCTCGCGGTGGCGCTCGATGCGAACCCTGAGGCCAAGAAGGCGTTCGAGGCGCTCGACAAGACGGGGCGCTACCAGGTGATCCTGCCGCTGCTTCAGGCGCGCACGCCACAGACCCGGCAGATCCGGCTCCAAAGAGCCCTGCACGTGCTGGTGAACGGTGAGGGGCCGGGCTGAGTCAGCTCGGTGCTCCACGCCGTTCGCGTCGGGCACGCCGCCCGGTGGGGGGCGGCTCGCGGGGTTACCGTCGGCGCCATGGACGGTGATCGCCGAGGGTGGCGGCAGTGTTTGCTCGGCGGGGCGGTGTTCGCCGTGTGCATGGCCGGTACCACGCTGCCGACGCCGCTCTACCCCCTCTACCAGGAGAAGTTCGGTTTCTCCGAGCTGATGGTGACCGTCGTGTACGCCGTGTACGCCTTCGGGGTCATCGGCGTGCTGCTCCTGGCGGGCAACGCCTCGGACGCCGTGGGCAGGCGGCCGGTCCTGCTGGTGGGCCTGGGATGCGCGGCGGCGAGCGCCGTCTGCTTCCTGAGCGCCGACGGGCTGGATTGGCTTTATGCCGGGCGGCTCTTGTCGGGGCTGTCCGCCGGCCTGTTCACCGGGGCCGCCACGGTGTACGTGATCGAGTCGGCGCCGCACGGCGGCCTCTCCCGGGCCACGTTCGTGGCGACCGCCGCCAACATGGGCGGGCTGGGCTGCGGTCCACTGCTCGCCGGAGTGCTCGCACAGTACGCCGCCTGGCCGCTGTATCTGCCGTTCGCCGTACACCTCGCACTGGTGGCCTGCTCGGCCGCCGTCCTGCTGTGGCTGTCGGAGACCGTACGCGAGCGGCGGCCGCTGAGTACCGTACGGCCGCAGCGGCCCGGCCTGCCCTCGCAGGTGCGGGCGGTGTTCGGGCCGGCGGCGATCGCCTCGTTCGTGGGGTTCGCGTTGTTCGGGGTGTTCACGTCGGTCAGTCCGGCGTTCCTCGCGCAGTCCCTGGACGTGCACAACCACGCCGTGAGCGGGCTGGTCGTCGCGCTGGCCTTCTTCGCCTCGACCGCGGGGCAGCTGGCGGTAGGCCGGGTCGGGGTGGGGCGATCGCTGCCGCTGGGCTGCGCCGGGCTGCTGGCCGGGCTGGCGCTGCTCGCGGGCGCGCTGCGGTGGGACCTGCTGCCGCTGGTGGTGCTGAGCGCGCTTGTCGGCGGGGGCGGGCAGGGGCTGGCCTTTCGCGGGGCGCTGTCCGCGGTGGCCGAGGCGTCGCCCCCGGACCGTCGCGCGTCCGTGGTCTCGACGCTGTTCGTGGTGGCGTACGCGGGTATCTCGGTGCCGGTGATCGGGGTGGGAGTTCTGGCGGGTCCGATCGGCCTGGAGGGGGCGGGGCTGGTGTTCATCGCGTGCATGGCCGTCCTCGTGTCGACCGCGGCCGTCTACTTGCTCCGGCGGCCGGCACGGGCGAGGACATGAGCACCTGCGGACGCCGTGACCCGCACGGCGCCCGCACGCAGGTAGCGACGATTGAGGAGCCCGCTCGCGATACGGTCGGGTGGCCCACGCCCCGCTCATCCTGGGACCGTCGAAGCACTGGCAGCCAGGACGGGCGTGTCCCGGGCGGCTCTGGCCCGGTGCTTCACCGCCCTCGTCGGGCAGCCCCCGCGAGCCCGGCACCACGATCGGCGCCGTAGCGAGCGAACACCGGCAGGCGCGGGCATCGTTGCATAAAACTGCGGTGTTGCGTATAGTCATGCCATCGACGAGGAGGACTCGATGGTGGTACGTGCAGCAGTCGCAGGGGCGAGTGGATACGCGGGCGGGGAATTGCTCCGCCTGCTCCTCGCCCACCCCGGCGTGGAGATCGGCGCCCTGACCGGCCATTCCAACGCGGGGCAGCGACTGGGCTCCCTCCAGCCGCATCTGCTGCCGCTGGCCGGCCGCGTGCTGGAGCCGACCACCGCCGAGGTGCTCGCCGGGCACGATGTCGTGTTCCTGGCGCTCCCGCACGGCCAGTCCGCCGCCGTGGCCGAGCAACTCGGCGACGACGTGCTCGTCGTCGACATGGGCGCCGACTTCCGGCTCCAGAACGCGGCCGACTGGGACCGGTTCTACGGTTCGCCCCACGCCGGGACCTGGCCGTACGGCCTCCCCGAGCTCCCCGGCGCCCGCGCCGCGCTCGAAGGCTCGAAGCGCATCGCGGTGCCGGGCTGCTACCCGACCGCCGTCTCGCTCGCCCTCTTCCCGGCCTACGCCGACCGGCTCGCGGAGCCCGACGCCGTGATCGTCGCCGCCACCGGCACCTCCGGCGCGGGCAAGGCGCTCAAGCCGCATCTGCTCGGCAGCGAGGTGATGGGCTCCATGTCGCCGTACGGCGTCGGTGGCGGCCACCGCCACACCCCCGAAATGATCCAGAACCTCAGCGCCGCCGCCGGGGAGCGCGTCACCGTCTCCTTCACGCCCACGCTGGCGCCCATGTCCCGCGGCATCCTCGCCACGTGCAGCGCGAAGGCGAAGCCGGGCGTGACGGCGGCGGGCGTGCGGGAAGCTTATGAGAAGGCGTACGCCGACGAGCCGTTCGTGCACCTCCTCCCGGAGGGGCAGTGGCCCGCGACCGCCTCCGTGTACGGCTCCAACGCCGTCCAGATCCAGGTCGCGTACGACGAGAGCGCCGGCCGCGTCATCGTGATCAGCGCCATCGACAACCTCACCAAGGGCACCGCCGGCGGTGCGGTGCAGAGTATGAACATCGCCCTCGGACTCCCCGAGGACACAGGTCTTTCCACGACAGGAGTGGCTCCGTGAGCGTCACGGCACCGAAGGGATTCACCGCGGCGGGCATCGCCGCGGGGATCAAGGACAGCGGCAACCCCGACCTGGCCCTCGTGGTCAACAACGGACCCCGCCTGGCCGCCGCGGGCGTCTTCACCTCCAACCGCGTGAAGGCCGCCCCGGTCCTGTGGTCCGAGCAGGTCGTCAAGGGTGGCCGGATCTCCGCCGTCGTCCTCAACTCCGGCGGCGCCAACGCCTGTACGGGCCCCAAGGGCTTCCAGGACGCCCACGCCACCGCCGAGAAGGCCGCGCAGGTCCTCGAAGGGCACAGCGCCGGTGAGATCGCCATCGCCTCCACCGGCCTCATCGGCATCAACCTCCCCATGGACAAGCTCCTGCCCGGCATCGAGAAGGCCGCCACCGAGCTCTCGGCGCACGGCGGCGAGAAGGCCGCCATCGCCATCAAGACCACCGACACCGTCCACAAGACGGCTGTCGCGGGCGGCGAAGGCTGGACCGTCGGCGGCATGGCCAAGGGCGCGGGCATGCTCGCACCCGGCCTGGCCACCATGCTCGTCGTGCTGACCACCGACGCCGACGTCGAAGCGGACGTACTCGACAAGGCGCTGCGCGACGCCACCCGCCTCACCTTCGACCGCGTCGACTCCGACGGCTGCATGTCGACGAACGACACCGTGCTGCTGCTGGCGTCCGGCGCGGCCGGGGTGACACCGGCGTACGACGACTTCGCCGCCGCCGTACGCACCGTCTGCGACGACCTCGCCCGCCAGCTCATCGGTGACGCCGAGGGGGCCAGCAAGGACATCCGGATCGAGGTCATCAACGCCGCGACCGAGGACGACGCCGTCGAGGTGGGCCGCTCCATCGCCCGTAACAACCTCCTCAAGTGCGCCATCCACGGCGAGGACCCGAACTGGGGACGGGTGCTGTCAGCGATCGGCACCACGCGGGCCACCTTCGAGCCCGACGAGCTCAACGTCGCCATCAACGGCGTCTGGGTCTGCCGGAACGGCAGCGTCGGCGACGACCGCGACCTCGTCGACATGCGCTACCGCGAGGTCAAGATCACCGCGGACCTGGCCGCCGGCAGCGAGTCGGCCGTCATCTGGGCCAACGACCTCACCGCGGACTACGTCCACGAGAACAGCGCGTACAGCTCATGAGCACCCGCAAGCACACCGCACTGCCCAAGGCGCAGATCCTCGTCGAGGCGCTGCCCTGGCTCACGCGCCACCACGGCCGGACCGTCGTCATCAAGTTCGGCGGCAACGCCATGATCGACGAGGACCTGAAGGCCGCCTTCGCCCAGGACGTCGTCTTCCTGCGGCACGCCGGCCTCAAGCCGGTCGTCGTGCACGGCGGCGGTCCGCAGATCAGCGCGCAGCTCGACCGGCACGGCCTGGTGAGCGAGTTCAAGGCGGGGCTCAGGGTCACCACCCCGGAGGCCATGGACGTCGTACGCATGGTCCTGGCCGGCCAGGTGCAGCGCGAGCTCGTCGGGCTGCTCAACCAGCACGGGCCCCTCGCCGTCGGCATGACCGGCGAGGACGCGCACACCATCACCGCCACCCAGCACTACCCGCGGATCGACGGCGAGTCCGTCGACATCGGGCGGGTCGGCGAGATCACCGCCATCGACACCGGCGCCATCCAGGCCCTGCTCGACGACGGACGTATCCCGGTCGTCTCGTCCATCGCCCGCAGCGCCGACGACCATCACGTGTTCAACGTGAACGCCGACACGGCGGCGGCCGCGCTCGCCGCCGCGCTCGGGGCGGAGACGCTGATGGTGCTGACCGACGTGGAGGGCCTGTACGAGGACTGGCCGAACAGCGACGAAGTGATCAGCCGGCTCACCGCCAGGGAGCTGGAGAAGCTGCTGCCCGAGCTCTCCAGCGGCATGGTCCCCAAGATGGAGGGCTGCCTGCACGCCGTACGCAACGGGGTCAACACCGCCCGCGTGATCGACGGCCGCGTGCAGCACTCGATCCTGCTGGAGATCTTCACCGACGAGGGCATCGGCACGATGGTCGTGCCCGACGAGCACGAAGGGGGAACGACGAAGTGACCGCGAACCAGGAGCTGACACAGCGCTGGCAGTCCGTCATGACGGACAACTACGGCACGCCCAAGCTGTCGCTCGTACGCGGCCAGGGCGCGAAGGTGTGGGACGCCGACGGCAAGGAGTACACCGACTTCGTCGGAGGCATCGCCGTGAACGCCCTCGGCCACGCGCACCCCGCGATCGTCGAAGCCGTCTCCCGCCAGGTCGCCTCCCTCGGTCATGTCTCGAACCTCTTCATCGCCGAGCCGCCCGTCGCACTCGCCGAGCGGCTGATCCAGATCTCCGGCCGCCCCGGCCGCGTGTTCTTCTCCAACTCCGGCGCCGAGGCCAACGAAGCCGCCTTCAAGATCGGGCGCCTCACCGGCCGTACGCACATGGTCGCCACCGAGGGCGGCTTCCACGGCCGCACCATGGGCGCCCTCGCCCTCACCGGACAGCCCGCCAAGCAGGCACCCTTCCTGCCGCTCCCCGGTGACGTCACGCACGTGCCGTTCGGCGACGTCGAGGCCCTGCGGGCGGCCGTCACCACCGACACCGCACTGCTGATCATTGAGCCCATCCAGGGCGAGATCGGCGTCGTCGTCCCGCCCGAGGACTACCTGAAGGCCGCGCGCGAGATCACCCGCGCCACCGGCACCCTGCTCGTCCTCGACGAGATCCAGACGGGCATCGGGCGCACGGGCCGCTGGTTCGAACACCAGGGGCACGACGGCGTCGACCCCGACATCGTCACCCTCGCCAAGGGACTCGGCGGCGGGCTGCCGATCGGCGCGACGATCGCCTTCGGCGACGCCGCCGACCTGCTCAAGCCCGGCCAGCACGGCACGACCTTCGGCGGGAACCCCGTCGCGTGCGCCGCCGGACTCGCCGTACTGGACACCATCGCGGCAGACGGACTCCTCGACCACGTGAAGCGGATCGGGGAGAAGCTGCGCGACGGAATCGAGTCACTCGGGCACCCGCTTGTCTCCCACGTCCGTGGTGCGGGTCTGCTCCTGGGTATCGTGCTCACCGAGTCCCTTGCTCCGCAGGTGCAGCAGGCGGCTCAGGACGCCGGTCTCCTGGTGAACGCGCCCGCCCCCGATGTCGTACGGCTCATGCCGGCGTTTCTCATCGGAGACGAAGAGGTGGAAGCGTTCCTCCGGGCCCTGCCCGGCGTTCTTGACACCGCACACGGGGACCGACGATCCGGAGAATGACACAGATGACCGAGGCGCAGGCGCAGGACAACGAGCACGGCGGCCAGGCAGTGCCGCAGACCCGCACTGCCAGGCACCGCCGGATCGTGGACATCCTGAACCGGCAGCCGGTGCGCTCGCAGAGCCAGCTCGCCAAGCTCCTCGCCGACGACGGGCTGAGCGTCACCCAGGCGACGCTCTCCCGCGACCTCGACGAACTGGGCGCGGTGAAGATCCGCAACACCGGTGGCGAGCTGATCTACGCCGTGCCGAGCGAGGGCGGTTTCCGCACGCCGCACGCGCCGCTGGGCGAGTCCGCCAAGGAGGAGCGCATGCGGCGCCTCTCCGGGGAGCTGCTGATCTCCGCCGAGGCCTCGGCCAACCTCGTTGTGCTGCGTACGCCGCCGGGCGCCGCCCAGTTCCTGGCCTCGGCCATCGACCAGGCCGAGCTGAACGCGATCCTCGGCACGATCGCGGGCGACGACACGCTGCTCCTGATCAGCCGCGACCCGGCGGGCGGCCAGGCGCTGGCCGACCACCTCCTGCGCCTGGCCCAGAACGACCGTTAGTAGCCCGGGCTGTGCCCTGCCCGAACCGGGGCGCTGCCCCAGACGCCGCTCCTCAAACGCCGGAGGGGCTGGAGGGGTGCGGCAGCATACGCTCCCGCGCACGGAGCAGCCGGTCCGCCGCCACGCGCACATGGCGCGGCTGCCACGCCGCCCGGCGCTCCTGGAGCCACTCCTGCGGCAGGCGGTCGGCGGACGGCAGCAGAGCCCGGGTGACCTCTCGTACGACCGCCGGTGACGGGTCGTCGATCAGCCCGGTGATGCGGTCGGTGGCCACCACGTCGAGCGTGCGCAGCCCCGCGACGGCGTGGGCGCGTACCGGCGGGCTGGGGTGGTTGATCAGCGGCCACAGCACGGCGGCGTCCGCCCGCGTACCGCATTCGCCGAGTCCTGCGGCGGCCGCCGGATGCCTCTCCGGTACGTCGGCGCACATCGCGCGGTACAGCGGGAGCGGGTCGGTGCCGTGCCGGCGCAGCACCCACCGCGCACATGCCCGTACGAGCGTCGACCGGTCGGCGAGGAACGGCGCCGCCTCGCCCGGCCGGTCGAGCCGGTTGAGCGCGGTGACCCCCGCGGACCGCACCCGCGGCTGGCGCGACCCGAGCAGCAGGCCGATGATCTCGCTCTCCCCGTCACCGGCGCCCGGCAGCGCCGCGATCGCCGCCGACGCGCACAGATCCTGGATCACCACATCGCTGTCCTTGGCGGCTGTACGCGCGAGCCGCAGCGCACTGAACAGCCCCCGGTCCAGCGCGATGCCGAGGCCCAGGCGCCGCGTGGCGCGGTCGCCACTGGTGAGGAGAGCCTCAATGGTCTCGTCCGGGGCCCGGAGCAGCGCTTCTTCGACCAGGTCGCGCACCGGGCCGCCATGGCTCCGGCCGGCCACGCGGAGCGCCACAGCGGTGAGGATGGTCAGAGTCTCGGGTGACAGGCCGGGCAGCGCCGCCCGCAACAGGCCCCGTGCCCGCTCCCGTACCGGAGCAGCCCAGTCCGCGCAGCGGACCGCCATCAGGGGGAGCAACGCGGGGGACACGGTCACCGAACGCAGAGCGGCCTCACGGATCCGGCCGTCCGGATGGCACAGCGCGACGCCGAGCGCCCACTCGCCCCTGGTCGCGGCGTGGAGGATCCGAGAGTCCGAGGGGAGCCTGTCGTACCAACTCAGGCCGATCGCACGGACTCCGAGATCCAGGGCCAGCCAGGCCCGCGGGTCATGGATGTCGAGCAGCGTGCCTATGGACTTCTCGTCGCGGTCGAGCCCGGCAATGGCTCTGCGGGCCGTCTCGTCTTCTGCGTTCACCGGCCGATCGTAAGGCTGGACGGCCAAGCGCTACGCCTTGGCCGCCAACGGCCTGCTGTGCTCCCGAACCTGGTCCGGCGTCAGGTACACCGAGGTGTTCTCGAAGTCCTGGAGCGTGCCCGCCCGCCGGGCCTGGAAGTCCGTACGGACGAAGTCGTCGCCGGCGACCGCGTTGAGCGTCCAGTTGGTCATGACCCGGGTCCTGGCGGTCATGGTGGGCAGGGCGAACAGGTGGTAACCGCGGGCCACGGCCTGGGCGGGGAGGCCGTGCAGCTCCATGCCCAGGGGCTTGGAGACCGCGTCCCGGCCGCCGAGGTCCACGACCAGGCCGAGGTCCTTGTGGACGTACGGCTTCAGCGGCATGCCGCGCAGCCGGGCGATGATGTTGTCGGCGAGGACCTTGCCCTGGCGCTGGGCGTGCTGCGCGGTCGGCGGGCACAGCGCGTCGCCGCCCTTCGCGACGTCGGGGACGGCGGCCGCGTCGCCCGCCGCGAACAGGCCGTCGAAGCCGGGGACCGTCAGCTGCGGCGTGGCGGCGAGCCGGCCGCGTACCGTCTCCGCTCCCAGCGTGGCCACCAGCGGGCTCGCGGCGACTCCGGCGGTCCAGATCAGGGTGTGCGACGGCAGCGTACGGCCGTCGGTGAGCTTGACGGCTGTCGCGTCGACGGAGGCGACCGACGTGCCCAGCGAGAACTCGATGCCCCGGTAGCGCAGCATCGCCATGGCCTTCTCGCCCAGCTTCTCGCCCAGTTCGGGCAGTAGCCGCGGGGCCACGTCCACCAGATGCCACTTGATCTGCGTACGGTCCAGATTCGGGTAGCGCCCGACCGCGGCGGAGGTGAGGCGCTGCAGGCAGGCGGCGGTCTCGGTGCCGGCGTAGCCGCCGCCGACCACCACGAACCGCAGCCGCGCCGCGCGCTGTGCGGCGTCGGTCGTGGCGGCGGCGATGTCGAGCTGGGCGATGACGTGGTCGCGCAGATGCGCCGCCTCGGCCAGGGACTTCATGCCGCGCCCGTGGTCGCGCAGGCCCGGGATGTCGAAGGTGCGGGTGGTGCTTCCGGCGGCGAGGACGAGCTGGTCGTACGGCTCGGTCATCACCTCTCCAGTGATCTTCCTGATGACGCACACCTTGGCGTCGGCGTCGATGCCGATGGCGCCGCCGGGACAGATCCGGGTGCGGCGCAGCCGGCGGCGCAGGGACACCGCGACCGACTGGGGGGTGAGGACTCCGGCCGCCACATGCGGCAGCAGCGGGAGGTAGAGCTGGTAGTCGGACGGGGACACCAGTACGAGCTCGGCCTCGCCGGGAGACAGCTTGCGTTCCAGTCGCTGGAGGCACTCGACCCCGGCGAAACCCGCGCCGACCACGAGGATCTTCGGTCGCGTCATGGTGAACACTGCTCCCTACGGTTACCGACAGCTGCTCGTCCTACCTTCGATGCCGGAGCCGGCGGCCGCGCGTCGGCGGGGGCATTCGGGGCCGTCAGCCGCGCCGGCCTGCGCGGACGGCGTCCGCGACGGGGCCCTCCGCCTGCTGGGCGCGGCACAGGAACCGGTAGTGGTCGCTGGTTTCCATCAGCTCCGCATGGCTTCCCGCGGCGACCACCTCGCCCGCGTCGAGCACGACGATCAGATCCGCGGCCCGGATGGTCGAGAACCGGTGAGCGATGACCAGCAGCGCGCATTCCGTGGAGGTCTGCCGGATCGACCGGCGAAGAGCCGCCTCGTTGACGGCGTCCAGGTGGGCGGTCGGCTCGTCGAGCAGCAGCAGGCTGGGCCGGGTGAGGAGGGAGCGGGCGATGGCGATGCGCATGCGCTCGCCGCCCGAGAGCGCCATGCCGTGCTCCCCGGCGTCGGTGTCGAGACCGCGTGGCAGCCGGGACGCCAGCTCCGTCAGCTGGGCCAGCTCCACCACCCGGGCGAGTTCGTCCGCCCCGGCCTCCGGGGCGGCGTACAGCAGGTTCTCCCGCAGGGTGCCGTACAGCACCGGGGCGTGCTGCTCGACGAGGCCGATCCGCGCGCGGTGCTGGGCGCGGCTGAGGGTCCGTACGTCGCCGCCTTCGAACAGGACCAGGCCGTGGTCCGGGTCGTAGAAGCGCTCGGCGAGGGCGAAGACGGTGGATTTGCCGACGCCGGAGCTGCCGATCAGGGCGACATGGCCGCGCTCCGGCACCTGGAAGGAAACGCCGCGCAGCACCGGCCTGCGCGGGTCGTAGCCGAACCACACGTCCCTGAACTCCAGAACCGGAGGGCGGGGGCCGCCCTCCCCCGACGGGGCGGCGCCGCGCAGGGGCGCGGAGTCCGGCTCTTCCGGCAGGTCGAGGATCTCGGTGATCCGCCGCAGCGCGCCCGCGCCCTGCTGCATGGTGCTCACCGCCTGGAAGACCGCGCCGACCGGCCCCACCAGATAGAGCATGTAGAGCAGGAAAGCGGCCAGATCCGCGACCGAACCGCCCTGCCCGGCCACCCGTACGCCGCCGATGAGCAGGACCACCAGGAAGGAGCCGTGGACGGTCAGTTCGATGACCGGTGCGACCACCGCGTCGAGCTTTCCCACCCGTACGCTCGCGGAAAAGGCGGACCTGGCCTCCGCTCCGATGCGCTCGGCCTCCCGCCGTTCGGCCCGGCTGGCCCGTACGGTCCGGATGGCACCCAGAGCCCGCTCCAGCTCCGCGGTCATCGAGCCCGTGGCCTGCTGGGCGACGTGCGAGGCGCGTGCGATCCCGCGCAGCACCGAGATGACGGTCAGCCCACCGAGGACGATCAGCGTGATGACGATGAGGAAGAGGGCCCAGTCGAGCCACACCATCAGGGCGACCACACCGAGCAGGCCGATGGTGCCGGTCACCGCGTCGGTGAAACCTTCGGCTATGAGCAGGCGCAGGGCTGTGCTGTCGGTACCGGCGCGTGAGATCAGGTCCCCTGTCCGGTGCCGGTCGTACGTCCTCATGGGCAGCCGCAGCAGGCGGTCGATGAGGTTGAGGCGGATGCCGAGCACCACGCCTTCGCCGGTGCGCGCGAGGACGTAGCCCGCCACCGCCTGCACCAGTGCCTGGGCGACGAACAGCGTGATCAGCAGACCGACGGATCCCGCGATGCCCGATCCCGCTCCGGACGACTCGATCACTCGCCTGACCACCAGCGGCTGGGCCAGGCCCAGGGCCGAGGCGACCAGCGTGAGCCCCACAGCGCCGGCGATCCACCGCCGGTGCCCACGGAGCACGCGCAGGACCTGGCGCGGTCCGGTCAGGCGGTTCATGTCACGGCTCATGGCACGGTGAAGAAGGCCCGGAAGTAGTCGGGCGGATGGCCCTCACCGACCGGTACGCCCTCGGCCTCCACCCAGGCGTGCGCCGCGAACGGCGGTATCCGCCGCGCCCCCACGCACCAGGTGGGCCACTGCCCGTGCAGGCGGCACAGCATGGCGGTGGCCAGCGACCGGGGCAGGCAGCCCTCGGGCGCCGCGCAGGTGAGGCTGACCGCGACCACCGCGTCCCGGGCCGCCTCGGTCTCGCCGTAACTCGCCGGCCGGGCACCGTTGCTCACCCGGCCGAGCACCGCGCGGATACGTCGTGGGGGGCGGTGGGCCAGCAGCCGGGCAAGGCCCACGACAAGGAGCGCCTGAACCCGGCGCGCCAGGGGCACCGCGCGAGGCTTGTGAGCGACAGCTTGAGGAAGGGGCACCGGAAATCTCCTCTACTGCGGTCTCTGGGGGCTACCGTTCCACCAGCCCGGACGAGCTGAGCGCCTCGATCAGATCCTGCACGTCCTCACGCGCGCTCGCGTCATCGACGTCGCAGGCACCGGTCAGCTGCCGCACCGCATCCTCGGAGGTGCCGCCGGCCATCAGCGTCCGTACGACCTGGGCGCCGGTGGGGTTCAGTTCCCAGTACTCGCCGCTGTCCTCGTCGAGCAGCGCGATCCCGTACTCGGTGTCGGCACAGGAAACGCCCGTACGCAGCTTGAGTGTCATGGCATCGCTCCCGCTTTCGGGTGGGTGGCGGCCCGCTCCCAGGTACGCAGCCAGATTTCGCAGGCCACCGCCTGGTAGAGCGCGTCGTGCAGGTCGTAGGGGTGTTGCCGCAGCGGTCCGGTGCACAGCTTGCGCAGCGCGGCCGCGTCGATCAGGCCGGTCCGGCCCAGGCGGGAGTCCTCGAACAGGGCCAGCAGCTCCGCGCGGTTGCGTCGCAGCGCGGCGTCCAGGTCGCAGGTGCCGCCGGATTTGACCTGCCGGCCGAGGGTCCGGCCGGGAACGACGCCGCGCATCGCCTCCTGGATCAGCGGCTTGTACCCCCATGGGGGGCGCTTCTCCTCGCGCCGCACCGCGAGCGCCGCTTCGAGCACGCGGTCGTCGTAGTAGGGCGCCGAGAGTGTGAGTCCGATCCGGGCGGCGAGCCGGCTGATCTGGCGGACGGGACGGGCCGAGTCACGTATCCCGACCAGGTCGTCATGCAGCCCCCGCGGCCCGAGCGGCCGCGCGTTCGCGGCCTCGCTCCGGATCAGTTCCCGTACGGCGTCGGCCGCGTCCGGGGTGACCCACGGGGCCAGCCGCGGCGTCGGGCCCCAGTCGAGCGCGGGGGCCGTGTCGGGCGGCGGTGGTGTGGTGAGCCGGTCCGCGGCTCCGTTCAGCCACCTGCCGTACGGAGTGCCGTCGCACAGCTGCCTGAGCATCTGGCCGCGCGGCCACCCGTACTTGGCGGCGAACCCGCGCAGTTGGAGCAGGGCCGTCACCGGGCGCCGGCGCAGCAGCGTACGCAGATGTGATGTGGCGCAGCCCAGCGTCTCGTCACCGCCGAAGCCGGTCAGGTGCAGCCGCGATCCGTGATCGGCGGCCCGGTCGGCGATGGTGAGCCACCGGGCGTAGTCCGCTATGCCCCCACAGGGCTCGTCCAGCAGTTCGTCCAGCGGCTCGTTCATGTCCAGCAGCCCGTGATAGATCAGCGGCATCTCGTCGGCCGGGATGATGTGGTGCTCGATGCGGCCGATCGCGGCCGCTGTGAACTGCGCCCACTGCACGTCGTCGTCGAGCGGATCCGGGCTGGCGGCGGTGCACGCGATCACCTGCGGGCCGTCCCGGGCCGCCAGGCAGCACAGCGACGTCGAGTCCAGACCGCTCAGATCGCTGCTGACCAGCTCGCGCCCACCGGTCCGGACCCCCACGGCCGTTGTCAACGCATGCCGGAGCGCTGCGGCGCCTTCGGCCAACGGCAGTTCGGGTTCGGGCGGAAACCACCACCGGACCTGGCGCGACCGCCCGTCGGCGTCGAGCACCAGGTAGCTGTCGGGCGCCACGAAGCCCACGTCCCGCCACACCGGGCCGTACGTGAGCGGATGGAGCACGGGCGGGTCCAGGAGATGAAGGGCGAGCCGCTGCTCGTCCAGGCCCGTCCCGCCGAGCAGGGCCAGTACATCGGCCCGGTCCGACGCGACCGTGGCGCCGTCGATGTCGGCCCGGAACAGCCGCCGGAAGCCGGTGACCGAGCCCTGGGCGCGTACCCGCCCGTCCACCGACGCGATCAGATGGAAGCTTCCCGTGAGCCGGCGTGCCAGGGCGTCGACGTCGGCGACCGTACGCACGTGGGCCGCGGCCTCGGCAAGACGGCCGGCGGTTACGTCGAATTCCCCCAGCACCGCCAGCTTGTTGGCGCCCGCCTGCCCGCAAGCCATGTCGTGTTCGCCCCACCGCCCCATCAGCCAGGGCCGTCCTGAGGGGTGAGGGACAGTCAGCTCCGCACGATCCCGCAGCGCGTTGTCCGTGCCGGCGGCTGACGGGCGGTCGCAGTCCGGAAGTACGACGAACCAGGAAGGAATGGAATCGAGTTCGGAGAATCCCGGCACCACGCACCGCCCTTCCACCCAAGCCGGCGACGGGTGCTCACGCGCCTGCCGCCGGTTTCTCGGATTTCCCGGTTCCTCAGACCTCAGAGGAGGTTGCCCTTGATGAGGATGTCGGGCGGACCTTTGCCCTTCCTGAACGGCTTACCGGTCTCCTTCGCAAAGGAGCCGAGCCGAGTCAGCGTCGGACGCTCGTATGCGCGCATCTCAGTACACCTCCTTTCTTTTCCCGGATCATGCGGGAGCGGCCGGTATCAGCTGACCGCAAAGGACGTACTGGAATGGTTCACGGAATCCGGACGTAGCAGATATCGCCGGCAGTCCGGTCAAGCGGCTTCTCTCCGGCTATGGACCCCTCACACCGGCGAGGACGGTCCAGCCATGTGGAGTTGGGCGCGATGACCCCGTGCACTTCCAGGCTAGACCCTCCTCCCGGGCCGGTCATCCGGAGGAGATACGGCCAGGCGCCCCGGGGCCGCATTGACGAAACATACGGTGGAGTGCATACTTATGCTCATCACCGCATGCATCGTAAGGAGAAACCCGTGACCGAGCGCGTCGTACTCGCCTACTCAGGCGGACTGGACACCTCCGTCGCCATCGGCTGGATCGCCGAGGAGACGGGCGCCGAGGTCATCGCCGTTGCCGTGGACGTCGGCCAGGGCGGCGAGGACCTGGACGTCATCCGCAAGCGCGCGCTCGCCTGCGGTGCTGTCGAAGCCGAGGTCGCGGACGCCAAGGACGAGTTCGCCGAGGAGTACTGCCTCCCCGCGATCAAGGCCAACGCCCTCTACATGGACCGCTACCCGCTGGTCTCCGCCCTCTCGCGGCCGACCATCGTCAAGCACCTGGTCGCCGCCGCCAACAAGCACGGCGCCTCGATCGTCGCCCACGGCTGCACCGGCAAGGGCAACGACCAGGTCCGCTTCGAGGCCGGCATCTCCGCGCTCGGCCCCCACCTGAAGTGCATCGCCCCGGTCCGCGACTACGCGATGACCCGTGACAAGGCGATCGCCTTCTGCGAGGAGAAGAACCTCCCGATCGCGACCACCAAGAAGTCCCCGTACTCCATCGACCAGAACGTCTTCGGGCGCGCCGTCGAGACGGGCTTCCTGGAGGACATCTGGAACGCCCCGATCGAGGACATCTACGAGTACACCGCGAACCCGGCGCTCCCGCGCGAGGCCGACGAGGTCGTCATCTCCTTCAAGGAGGGCGTCCCGGTCGCCATCGACGGCAAGCCCGTCACCGTCCTCCAGGCGATCCAGCAGCTCAACGAGCGGGCGGGCGCGCAGGGCATCGGCCGGATCGACATGGTCGAGGACCGGCTCGTGGGCATCAAGTCCCGTGAGGTGTACGAGGCTCCGGGTGCGATCGCACTGATCACCGCCCACCAGGAGCTGGAGAACGTCACCGTCGAGCGCGAACTGGCCCGCTACAAGCGGCAGGTCGAGCAGCGCTGGGGCGAAATGGTCTACGACGGCCTGTGGTTCTCGCCGCTCAAGCGGGCGCTGGACGGTTTCATCAACGAGGCCAACCAGCACGTCACCGGCGACATCCGGATGACCCTGCACGGCGGCCGCGCCGTCGTCACCGGCCGGAAGTCCGACGAGTCGCTGTACGACTTCAACCTGGCGACGTACGACTCGGGCGACACGTTCGACCAGTCCAAGGCGCAGGGCTTCATCGAGATCTTCGGCCTGTCGTCGAAGATCGCAGCACGGCGTGATCTGCGGGCGTAGCCCGACGTGACCTTGCCCAGTCAGTAGCCTTACAAGCCGCCTTCCCGTCCTCCGCGGCGGGGAGGCGGCCGCACATCCCCACCCTCTGAGGAGCAGTAGCTGTGAGCAGCAACAACGGTGACGTCCGGCTCTGGGGCGGCCGGTTCGCCGACGGACCGGCCGAGGCCCTGGCCAAGCTGTCCGCGTCCGTCCACTTCGACTGGCGTCTCGCGCCGTACGACATCGCCGGTTCCCGCGCCCACGCGCGCGTGCTCCACAAGGCGGGGCTGCTCACCCAGGACGAGCTGGAGCGCATGCACGCCGGTCTCGACCAGCTGGAGGCCGACGTCGCGGACGGCTCGTTCGTCGGCACCATCGCCGACGAGGACGTCCACACCGCCCTGGAACGCGGCCTCCTGGAGCGCCTCGGCGCCGACCTCGGCGGCAAGCTGCGCGCCGGCCGCTCCCGCAACGACCAGGTCGCCACCCTGTTCCGGATGTACCTGCGGGACCACGCCCGCGTCATCGGCGGCCTCGTCGCCGAGTTGCAGGACGCGCTCGTCGGCCTCGCCGAGGCGCACCCGGACGTCGCCATGCCCGGCCGTACGCACCTCCAGCACGCCCAGCCGGTCCTCTTCGCCCACCACGTCCTGGCCCACGTCCAGTCCCTGTCCCGGGACGCTGAGCGGCTGCGCCAGTGGGACGAGCGTACGGCCGTATCGCCGTACGGATCGGGCGCTCTGGCGGGGTCGTCCCTCGGCCTGGACCCGGAGGCGGTCGCCGCCGACCTCGGCTTCGAGCACGGCTCGTCGGGCAACTCCATCGACGGCACGGCGTCGCGCGACTTCGTCGCCGAGTTCGCCTTCATCACCGCGATGATCGGCGTCAATCTCTCCCGGATCGCGGAAGAGATCATCATCTGGAACACGAAGGAGTTCTCCTTCGTCACCCTCCACGACGCCTTCTCCACCGGCTCCTCGATCATGCCGCAGAAGAAGAACCCGGACATCGCCGAGCTCGCGCGCGGCAAGTCCGGCCGCCTCATCGGCAACCTCACCGGCCTGATGGCGACGCTGAAGGCGCTCCCGCTCGCGTACAACCGCGACCTCCAGGAGGACAAGGAGCCGGTCTTCGACTCCTGCGACACGCTCGAAGTCCTGCTGCCCGCCTTCACCGGCATGATGGCCACGCTCACTGTCAACCGCGAGCGCATGGAGGAGCTGGCGCCGGCCGGCTTCTCGCTCGCCACCGACATCGCGGAGTGGCTGGTCCGGCAGGGCGTGCCGTTCCGCGTCGCGCACGAGGTCGCCGGTGAGTGCGTCAAGGAGTGCGAGCTGCACGGCATCGAGCTCGACCAGCTCACCGACGACCAGTTCGCGAAGATCTCCCCGCACCTCACCCCCGAGGTGCGTACGGTCCTGAACGTCGCCGGCGCTCTCGCCTCCCGCAACGGGCGCGGCGGCACCGCGCCTTCGGCGGTCGCGGTCCAGCTCGCCGAGGTGAAGGCCGACTTGGCGACCCAGCACGCCTGGGCCACCGCCAAGAACTGAACCGCGCGGTCCGGTTGAGTACGGTAGTGAGGGACCGTACTCGACCGAACACGCGCGGAGGCCCACGATGCCCTTTGCCCGTCTGGCGACGGCGACCACTGCCACCGCCCACATCGGACTCGGCCTCGCGGCCGTCGGCCGTCCGGGGTACATCACGCCCGACCGGGACCGTGATCTGCCCGCCGGCCGCACCCCCGACGCCCTGCGCGAGCGCACCCACGAACTGCTGGACGCCGCTTACGCGCAGGGCGTGCGCTATTTCGACGTCGCACGCTCGTACGGCCGGGCGGAGGAATTCCTCGCGGAGTGGCTGCGCGCCAGGCCCGACGTGCAGGACGTGGTGATCGGCAGCAAGTGGGGCTACACGTACACCGCCGACTGGCGTACCGACGCAGAGGTCCACGAGGTCAAGGACCACAGCGTGGCGGCCTTCGAACGGCAGTACGCCGAGACCGCCGCCCTGTTGGGCGACCGCCTCGACCTCTACCAGATCCACTCCGTCACGCCCGACAGCCCGGCACTGACCGACCCCGCGCTCCACGCCCGGCTGGCGGAGCTGGCCGCCGACGGCGTCACGGTCGGCATCTCCACGAGCGGCCCCGCCCAGGCGGAGGCCGTCCGGGCGGCGCTCGCCGTCACGGTGGACGGCAAGCCGCTCTTCCGCACGGTCCAGGCGACGTACAACCTGCTGGAGACCTCGGCGGCGGCAGCGCTGGCCGAGGCCCACGACGCGGGCCTGACCGTGATCGTGAAAGAGGCGCTGGCCAACGGCAGGCTCGCCGGGCCCGCCGCACCGCCCGCGCTGCGGGCCGTCGCCGGCGAAACGGAAGCCACCTGCGACGCCGTCGCCATCGCGGCGATCCTCCGGCTGCCGTGGGCGGGTGTCGTCCTGGCGGGAGCGGCGACCGTGCTCCAGCTGGCGTCGAATCTGCACGCCCCGGTGGTCGACCTCGACGAAGGGCATCTGGCCCGGCTGGGGGAGCTGGTGGAGGAGCCGGCGACGTACTGGAAGCACCGCTCGGAGCTGCCATGGAGCTGAGCCGCTCAAAAGTCAAAATGGGACACATTGCCACAATACGCTCATAACTGGTCACTCTCTGTTTCACTGTCGCCGGGCAGCTGATCGGCGCCCTCTTGCACGAAGGAGACAGAAACAGAATGAAGATCACGAGCGGCATCCTGAAGCGCGTCGCCGTCCCGGCTGCCGTCATGGGCATGGCACTGCCCCTGGTCCTTGCCGGGTCGGCCGCCGCCCAGCAGCCGGGTCCCGCCTCCACCGTCACCCGCGCCTTCGGGCAGGTCCAGTACTCCGCGTACAGCGGTGAGGACAACAAGCTCACCGTCACTGCTGAGACGGACGTCAACAACAACACCGTCCTCGTGGTCACGGACCTCGAGGGGATCGACGCCGGTCCGGGCTGTCAGCAGGCGAGCCCCACTGCCGCCGTGTGCGGCCTGGCAAGCTCGGTCACGCGCATCAGCGCCCAGCTGGGCGACGGCACGGACACCGCGTACATCGCGGTGAACATCGCCAGCTCGGTCGACGCCGGCACCGGGGCCGACACCGTGGAGACCTCTGGCGGCAACGACACGATCACCCTCCGGGACGGCGTGGGGGGCAATGACTCCGCCAGCTGCGGCGGGGGAACGGACACGGCCTCCGGCAACATCGGCGACCGTATCTCCACCAACTGTGAGCGCCGGGCCACCTACTAGAACGTAGCGAGCGAGGCGTAAGGCGCTGCGACGCGCACGGGCTCCGGAAGGGGTGCAGGCCGTGCGCGTCGGGAGCTTGCGAGACATTAATGTCTCATTCGGGTTATGGTTGTCTCATGACTGTCGATCGCGAGCAGGTGCTCCGCACCGCGGCCGCCCTCCTCTCCCGCAAGGCGACCGCGACCATGGACGAGGTCGCCAAGTCGGCCGGTATCGGCCGGGCCACCCTGCATCGCCACTTCGCCGGGCGTGAAGCCCTGGTCAAGGCGCTTGAAGAACTCGGCATCCGCGAGTTCGAGGCCGCGCTCGACGCCGCCCGGCTCGACGAAGGACCCGCCGAGGAAGGCCTGCGCCGCCTCGTCGCCGAGATCGAGCCCGCCGCCGGTCTGCTCGCCTTCCTCGTCACCGAGAACCAGCTCTTCGAGGGCGCCCAGGTGCACGAGGGATGGGGCCGTCTGGACGCGCGCGTGTCCGCGCATTTCCGGCGCGGACAGCAGCAGGGCACGTTCAGGATCGACCTCACCCCGGCCTGGCTGACAGAGGCCCTGTACGGGCTCATCGGCACCGGCGCGTGGGCCGTCCAGGACGGCCGGGTCGCGGCCAAGGACTTCCAGTACATGATCGTCGAGTTGCTGCTCGGCGGAGCACGTCGGACCGTGGAGCAATGACCAGTAGCGGCCGGCACCAGATGGCGCGGAACGCCGTCCACCATCCCGGCCGCTGGCTCGCCCTCGGCGTCCTCGTCCTCGCTGTGCTGCTGGTCGCCGTCGACGCGACGGTACTCGGGCTCGCGACGCCGTTCCTCAGCGAGGACCTCCAGCCCTCCGGCACCCAGTTGCTGTGGATCGGTGACGTCTACTCGTTCATCATCGCCGGCCTGCTCGTCTCGATGGGCAGCCTCGGCGACCGCATCGGCCGCAAGAAGCTGCTGCTGACCGGCGCGGTGGCGTTCGGTGCGGTCTCCGTGCTGAACGCCTACGCGACCAGCCCCGAGATGATGATCCTCGCCCGCGCGCTGCTCGGTGTGGCCGGTGCGACGCTGATGCCCTCCACGCTCGCGCTGATCCGCAACATCTTCCACGACGCGGAGGAACGCAGCTTCGCCATCGGCGTCTGGGGCGCCGCGGCCTCGGCGGGCGCGGCCGTCGGCCCGGTCGTCGGCGGCTTCCTCCTCGAAAACTTCTGGTGGGGCTCGGTCTTCCTCATCAACGTGCCCGTGATGGTGATCCTGGTCATCGTCGGCATCAAGCTGCTGCCCGAGTCGAAGGACCCGTCACCGGGTCCGTGGGACCTGCTGAGTGTCGCGCTCTCGCTCGTCGGCATGGTGTGTGTCGTGTACGCCGTCAAGGAGGCGGCCGCGCACGGTTTCCGCTGGGACATCGGACTCACGGCGGTGATCGGTGTGGCGGGGCTCTTCTGGTTCGTACGGCGCCAGCTCACGCTTCCGTCGCCGCTGCTGGACATGCGCCTGTTCCACCACCGCGGGTTCTCCGGCGCGGTCCTCGCCGACCTGCTGACCATCCTGGGCCTGTCGGGCCTGGTCTTCTTCCTCTCGCAGTTCCTGCAACTCGTCCAGGAGCGCTCGCCCCTGGAGTCGGGTCTCATCGAACTGCCCGCCGCGGCCGGCGCGGTGGTCGCAGGTCTGGCGGCCGGCTACGTCGCGCGCAGGCTCTCGGTCCGCACCGCGGTGACCGGCGGTCTGATCGCGCTCGGGCTCGGTCTCTTGACCTGCACCATCGCCACGGCGGACACCGGCGTGCCTATGCTGGTCGCGGCCATGATCGTCGGCGGCATCGGGGCGGGCCTGGCCTTCACCGTGACGGCGGACGTCATCCTGTCCAGCGTCCCCAAGGAACAGGCAGGAGCCGCGTCGGCCGTCTCCGAGACGGCGTACGAACTGGGCGCGGCGCTCGGCATCGCCCTGCTCGGCTCGATCGTGACCGGCATCTACCGCGGTTTCGATGTGCCCGCGGGCACCCCGGCCGAGGTGGCGGACGCGGCGCACGACTCGCTCGGCGGAGCCGTGGAGTCGGCGGCGGCGCTCCCGGCCGACCGGGCCGCCGCGCTGATTTCCGCCGCGCAGGACGCCTTCACCGACGGCTTCCAGGCGGCGGCGTGGGTGGGCTCGGTGGTGCTGTTCGCGACGGCGGTCGCCGCGTGGTTCATGCTCCGGGGCCAGAAGCTGGCGGTGGGCATCGTGGAGGACCTGGACTGAGGGACGGTGTACGTACGACGAAGGGCCGTGCCACCGGTGGGTGGCACGGCCCTTCGTCGTACGTACGAGCCGCCGCCTCAGGCAGCCTTCGCCTTGGTGGCATACATGTCGACGTACTCCTGGCCGGAAAGCCGCATGACCTCGGCCATCACCGAGTCCGTCACGGCGCGCAGCACGTAGCGGTCGCGGTCCATGCCCTCGTAGCGCGAGAACTCCATCGGCTCACCGAAGCGCACCGTCACCTTGCCGGGGCGCGGGAGGCCCGCGCCGCCCGGCTGGAGCTTGTCAGTACCGATCATCGCGAACGGCACCACCGGCGCGCCGGTCATCAGCGTGAGGCGGGCGATGCCCGTACGGCCGCGGTAGAGGCGGCCGTCGGGGGAGCGGGTGCCCTCCGGGTAGATCGAGAAGATCTTGCCCTCTTCGAGGACCCGGCGGCCGGTCATCAGCGCCGCCACACCGCCGCGGCCGCCGTCCCGGTCCACCGGGATCATGCCGCAGCTGGTGAAGAACCAGGCCATCAGCCGGCCCTTGAGCCCCTTGCCGGTGACGTACTCGTCCTTGCCGATGTAGTAGACCTGCCGGTCGCAGCAGATCGGCATGATCATCGAGTCGATGAACGTCAGATGGTTGCCCGCCAGGATGACCGGACCGGTCCCGGGAATGTTCTGGGCGCCCTCCACCTGTGGGCGGAACATCAGGCGCAGGATCGGTCCGAGCACTGCCTTGATGAGCGCGAGACGGGACAACGGTTCCTCCGGTGTCGTGGCCGGGTCGGGCCGGCGACCTGTTCTGGATGAAGTCTGTGCAGGTGAGGACGATACTCGCGGTGTCCGCCCGACCGCACATCGGGTTCATCACTTCGATACGCAGTGTTGACGTGTGTTTCCACTGTGTTCCGTCCACGGTCTCGTCTGCGTAAGACGTAGGCGCCTACGATCGGGCCCTCATTCTTGGCAGGTGCGGGACATGACAGAGGAGCGTTCATGACACAGGGCGGACAGCGAAACCCCGGGCGGCGCACGGTTCTTGGCGCGGCCGTACTCGGGGCGGGCGGAGTCACCCTCGGCCTGCCGGGTACGGCGAGCGCCGCCGGGGACTCGTCGTCGTACCGGGATCTTCCCGTACCGACCGTCGTGGCGCACCGCGGAGCCAGTGGCTACCGCCCCGAACACACGCTCGGCTCGTACCAGCTCGCCCTCGACATGGGCGCGCACGTCATCGAGCAGGACCTCGTCCCCACCAAGGACGGGCACCTCGTCTGCCGCCACGAGAACGACATCACCGGGACCACGGACGTCGCGGCGCACCCCGAGTTCGCGTCCCGCAGGACGACGAAGTCCGTCGACGGCGTCTCCCTCACCGGCTGGTTCACCGAGGACTTCACCCTCGCCGAGCTCAAGACGCTGCGTGCCAAGGAGCGCATCCCCGGCACCCGGCAGGAGAACACCCTCTACGACGGCCGCTGGACGATTCCCACCTTCGAAGAGGTACTGCGCTGGGCCGAGCAGGAGGGACGGGCCCGCGGCCGGCGGGTCTGGCTCCACGTCGAGACCAAGCACCCCACGTACTTCCGCGGCCTCGGCCTCGGCCTCGAAGAGCCGCTCGCCAAGCTGCTGCGCAAGTACGGCCGGCACAAGAAGAACTCCCCGAACTTCCTCCAGTCGTTCGAGCCCAGCAGCATGCAGCGCCTCGCCGAGCTCGTCGCGGCGCCCCGCGTCGTCCTGCTGTCCGGAGCCGGCACCCGCCCCTGGGACTTCGAGGTGGCGGGCGACCCGCGCAAGGTCGCCGACCTGGTCAGGCCCGAGGGCCTGAAGTGGATCGCCGGCTTCGCCCAGGGGCTCGGCCCCACGCTCGACCTGATCATCCCCAAGGACGCGGCGGGCAAGCTCGGCACGCCGACGACGCTGGTACGGGACGCGCACGCGCAGGGCCTGATCCTGCACCCGTACACGATGCGCAACGAGAACACCTTCCTGCCCGCGGACTTCAGGCGCGGCACCGACCCGGCGGCGTACGGAGACGCCTTCGGGGCCTTCCAGGTGTACTTCGAGCAGGGCATCGACGGGATCTTCTCCGACAACCCGGACACGGCGCTGCTGGCGGCGGCGGACTTCACACGCCGTTGACCATGGTGAGGGGGCCGATCTCCACGGACGGGTGACTGTGGCGCCGCGCGGCAACCGCCGACCGCCGGCGCCACGTCCCGCCTGGCATGACCTACCCCGTACCTGCCGCCCCGCCCAGGGCCACCCCGCCCACGTCGTACACCCTGTTCAGTACGCTGCGCCCCCTGCTCGCCGCCGAAGCCGTGGCCGAGGCCGCGGGCGGGGGAGTGGAGCCCGGCGATCTCGAACAGGCCGTATGGCTACGCCTTCTCGAGCTCCTCGACGGGTCCGGCCCGCCGCCCGACCCGGCGGGCTGGCTGCTGCACGCCGTACGGACCGAGGCGAACCTGGCCCGGCGCGCGACGCGCCGCGAACTGCCCTACCCCGCCCCGCCGGCCGCGACGACGGACACCGCCTGCCCGGAACGCGCCGCGCTGAGCGCCGAGCGGCGGCGCGTGCTGCGCGCGGCGGTGCGCAGGCTGCCCGGCAGGTGTCCACGGCTGCTGGACGCGATGCTGTCGCCCACTGATCCCACGTACCGGGAAATCGCAGGGGCGTTGGGAATGTCACAAGGCAGTTTGGGGCCCATGCGTTCCCGTTGCCTGGGATGCCTGCGCAGAATGCTGGCGGCGGAGGTTGCAGCTCCTGGGCAAAGGGGAAAGGAGCGATAAGCAACCGGCGTATCAGGCGAGCGGGAGGCATGCACACATGGGCATGAGCGTGACCATCTCAGCGGCAACGGCGCAGGATGCCGAGCAGATCCTGAAATTGCAGTACCTGTGCTACCAGAGCGAGGCTGAGCTGTACGGCGACTACAGCATCGAGCCGCTCACCCAGAGCCTCGACGACCTGCGTGCCGAACTCGCGCGCGGCCACGCGCTGGTGGCGCGGCTCGGGGACGAGGTGGTCGCGTCGGTGCGCGCGGCGGTCGACGAGGCGGGGACCGCGAGGATCGCCAAGCTCATCGTGCATCCCCGGATGCAGCGGCACGGGCTCGGGGGGCGGCTGCTCGACGCGATAGAGGAGCACTTCGCGGGGGAGCCGGCGGCGAAGCGCTTCCAGCTCTTCACGGGGCACCGGAGCGAGGGAAATCTGCGCCTCTACCGGAGCCACGGTTACGCCCCGGTCGCCACGGAGCAGATCGCCCCTGGCTTCGCGCTGGTAACCCTCCAGAAGGAGACGGTGCCGGCGGAGGCGTACGCGGCGAGCGCGTAGCGGACGGGGGCCCTGCGGGCGGCTCTGCCGCGTGGGGCTCCGCCCCAGACCCCGCTCCTCAAACGCCGGAGGGGCTGGAGGGGTGCGGCAGCATATCCCAGCCCGCGTCTGTGTTGTCTGGGGGCTGGGGGCTTGCCCCAGTTCGGGAAGGGGCGGGGTGGGGGAAAGCCCGCCGCAGGCGCCGTCCTAGCCGCGCCGCCGCCCCGCCTTACGCAACCACACCACACCAGTGACCGGCAGCAGCACCGGGATGAACAGGTAACCCATCCCGAACCCCGACCACACCGTGGCGTCCGGAAACGCCGACGGCTCGATCACCGTCCACGTCCCCACCACCAGCACCCCCACCAGCTCCGCCGCACAGCACACCAGCGCCGCCCGCCGAGCCGCCTCCCCGCCCCGTACCAGCGTGTACGTGATGAACGCGTACACCACCGCGGCCACGCCCGACAGCGAGTACGCCAGCGGAGCCCGGTCGTACTCCGTGGCGATCTGGTAGATCGACCGGGAAACCGCGCCGACCGACATGACGCCGTACAGCCACACCAGCAGCAGCCCCGGCCCCTTCACCAGCCGAGTGGCAGACTCACTCACCGTCAGCCTCCCCAGATGTCGTGAAGCCGGACTTCGAGCACGGCCAGCACGACCGCGCCGGTCGCGACCGTCACCGAACCCCAGCGAGTCCGTTCCGCCAGCGAGAGGAAGCCGGCCGCGGGCACCGCCGCGAGCGCCCCGACGAGGTACGAAACGAAGATCACCGCACCGTCGTGCGGCTTCTCGCCGCGTGCCAGCTGCACGACGCCGACCACCACCTGGGCGAGCGCGAGCACGGTCACCACGGCCATGCCGATGAAGTGCCAGTCCTTGGTGGGCTGGTCGCGGTAGGCGGCGTAACCGCACCACGCGGCGAGTACGAGCGCGGCCACGGAGACCGTGACCGTCAGGGCGTCAAGCATGACGACGAGCGTATTACGGCCGTTTACGTCCGCGACAACGGGTGGGCGTAGGGTCGTTCCCCATGAAGATCCACGCCCAAGCCCTCCTGTTCGACAACGACGGAACGCTCCTCTCCTCCCTGGAGTCGGTGATCCGCTGCTGGACCCGCTGGGCGGCGGAGTACGGCATATCGGCGGAGGAATTCGCGGCCGTAGAGCTGCACGGGCGCCCCGCCGCCGAGATCGCCGCGGATCTGCTGCCCGCGGATCTGGTGCCGGGCGCGGTGGTCCGTATCGAACAGCTCGAGGTCGAGGACGTGACCCGGCCCGGGGGTGCCGTGCTGCTCCCCGGTACCGCCGAACTGCTCGCGAGCCTGCCCGCCGACCGCTGGGCCGTCGTCACCTCCGCCACCCGCAGGCTCGGCGAGGCCCGCCTGGCCGAGGTCGGCATCCGCCCCAAGGTGATGATCGCCGCGGACGACATCACGCGCGGCAAGCCCGACCCTGAGCCCTACCTCCTGGCGGCCCGCAGCCTGGGCGTCGACCCGGCGCGCTGCGTGGTCTTCGAGGACGCTCCCGCCGGGCTCCAGGCCGGCCGCGCGGCCGGCATGAAAACCGTGGCGCTGGCCACAACCCACGACCGCTCGGAGCTGGTCGCGGACATCGTCGTGAACGACCTCTCGGCGGTGTCGGCGCAGGCCACGCACGACGGCTTGGAGATCGTTGTCGCGGACTGACCGCGACCGACAGGGGTCCGCCGGCGAGACAGAAGTGTCCGCTATTCGGACACGGTAGATCGATGCGTACGCACGTCTGGTTTACTCGTCGCATGACCACGACGAGCAGCCGCACCCTTGCGACCGAGGCGACGATGACGCCCGGTGCTCGTTGTATGTGTCGAATGTGCGCCTTCTGAGGGCCCCTGCCTGAGCCTCGCGCCCCGAAGCGAGACCCGACAGCCGCGCCCCGCGTCCACCCGAGTGCGTCCGTACTCGAAGGACCGGGCCCGCCTGCCCCGCGCACGCGTTGCCTCCGGTACCCACCGACCCAGCCGTGCCACGTCCACAAGACGAATGCCCCGTGCCCGGCGGACACCTTCGCCGCGCACTCGACAGTGACGGAAACCCTGTGATCACCACTACGGGCCTCACCAAGGTCTATCCATCGCGTGGCCGCGAAGTCACCGCCCTGGACGGCGTCGACCTGCATGTCCGTGAGGGCGAGGTGTACGGAGTCATCGGCCAGAGCGGCGCCGGGAAGTCCTCCCTCATTCGCTGCGTCAACCTGCTGGAGCGCCCCACCGCCGGCACGGTCACCGTCGACGGCCAGGACCTCACCGCACTCGCCGGCCGAGGCCGCCGCGCAGGCAAGGGGCTGCGCGAGGCGCGCAGCCGCATCGGCATGGTCTTCCAGCACTTCAACCTCCTCTCCTCGCGCACGGTGCAGGACAACGTCGAGCTGCCGCTGGAAATCCTCGGCGTATCCGGGCAGGCACGCTCCCGCAAGGCGCTCGAACTGCTCGACCTCGTCGGCCTCGCCGACAAGGCCAAGGCCTACCCCGCCCAGCTCTCCGGCGGCCAGAAGCAGCGCGTCGGCATCGCCCGCGCCCTGGCCGGCGACCCCAAGGTGCTGCTCTCCGACGAGGCCACCTCGGCGCTCGACCCCGAGACCACCCGCTCGATCCTCCAGCTCCTTCGCGACCTCAACCAGCAGCTCGGCCTGACCGTCCTGCTCATCACGCACGAGATGGACGTCGTCAAGACGATCTGCGACTCGGCCGCGCTGATGAAGAAGGGCCGCATCATCGAGTCCGGCACGGTGAGCGAACTCCTGGCGACGCCGGGATCCGAGCTGGCTCATGAGCTCTTCCCGGTGGGCGGCCAGGCATCGGGCCCCGGCCGCACCGTCATCGACGTCACCTTCCACGGTGAGGCCGCGACGCAGCCGGTGATCTCCCAGCTCTCCCGTACGTACAACATCGACATCTCGATCCTGGGCGCCGCGATGGACACCGTCGGCGGCAACCAGATCGGCCGGATGCGCATCGAGCTGCCCGGACGGTACGAGGAGAACGTCGTCCCGGTCGGCTTCCTGCGCGAGCAGGGGCTTCAGGTCGAAGTCGTCGACGAGGACGTGCCCGTAGAGATCCCCGCCCAGGCCCCCGCGCTGGTCAAGGAAGGTGCCAAGTGAACTGGTCGGAGATGCAGCCGCTGCTGACGCAGGGAACCATCGACACCCTCTACATGGTGCTGTGGTCCACCGTCGTCTCGGTCATCGGCGGCCTGCCGCTCGGCATCCTGCTCGTCCTCACGGACAAGGGCGGGCTGCTCCAGAACGTGGCCGTCAACAAGGTCATCGGCGTGATCGTGAACATCGGCCGGTCGCTGCCGTTCATCATCCTGCTGATCGCACTGATCCCCTTCACGACGCTGGTCGTGGGTACGTTCATCGGCCCCAGCGCGATGATCGTGCCGCTCGCCATAGGCGCCATCCCCTTCTTCGCCCGGCTCGTCGAGACCGCGATCCGCGAGGTCGACCACGGCCTGGTGGAGGCGGTCCAGGCGATGGGCGGCGGCGTACCGACCGTCGTCTTCAAGGTGCTGCTCCCGCAGTCGCTGCCGTCCCTGATCTCCGCCGTCACCACCACCGTGATCGTGCTCGTCGGCTACTCGGCGATGGCGGGCGCGGTCGGCGGCGAAGGCCTCGGCAGCAAGGCGGTCACGTACGGATACCAGCGCTTCGAGACCGAGTTCATGCTGGTCACCGTCGTCGTCCTGATCGCGATCGTGACCGTCGTGCAGCTCATCGGCGACGGCGCGATCCGGCTGCTGGCCCGTCGCGGACGTACCGCCTCCTAGTTCTTCCTCTCCCCAAGAAGCCCGCACTCCTTGTCCGGGCGACCACCACCGCAACACCAGAAAGAGGCACTTTTCGTGCATAAGAACATCAAGATCACCGCGGCTGCCGCCGCCTCCGCCGCCCTCGCCCTCGGCCTCGGCGCCTGCGGCACCGCCTCCGACCCGGGTGCCAAGACCGAGTCCGGCGGCAAGGCCGACGCCTCCAAGGCGCTCGTCGTCGCCGCGTCCCCGACGCCGCACGCCGACATACTGGGCTACGTCAAGGACAACCTGGCGGCGAAGGCCGGCCTGAAGCTCGAAGTGAAGGAGTTCACGGACTACGTCCTGCCGAACACCGCCACCCAGAGCGGTGAGGTCGACGCCAACTTCTTCCAGCACAAGCCGTACCTCGACGACTTCAACAAGAAGAAGGGCACGACCATCGTGCCCGTCGCCAATGTCCACCTCGAGCCGCTGGCCCTCTTCTCCAAGAAGGCCAAGGACATCAAGGACATCAAGCCCGGCCAGACGGTGGCGGTGCCCAACGACACCACCAACGAGGGCCGCGCGCTCAAGCTGCTCGCCGACAACGGCCTCATCACGCTGAAGGACGGCGCGGGCCAGGACGCCAAGCTGACCGACATCAAGGACAAGAAGGGCCTTGAGTTCAAGGAGCTGGAGGCGGCCACGCTGCCCCGCGCCCTGAACGACGTCGACGCGGCGGTCATCAACGGCAACTACGCCATCGAGGCCGACCTCGAGCCCGCCAAGGACTCGCTGGCGATCGAGAAGGCCGAAGGCAACCCGTACGCCAACTTCCTCGCGGTCAAGAAGGGCAACGAGAAGGACGCGCGCGTGCAGAAGCTCGCCGAGCTCCTCAACTCCGCCGAGGTCAAGAAGTTCATCGAGGACAAGTACGACGGCTCGATCGTGCCGGCCTTCGGCGCCGTCAAGTCCTGACGCCCGTACGGTCCTTGTGAGCCGAGGCCCCGCCGGCCCGCACCGGCCGCGCGGGGCCTTCGCGTGCCCGGGAGCCCGCCACCCGACCATGCGCACGGCGGGGATGATGCTGCATGCTGTGCCTTTAGCCTTTACGTCCTTTACGACGGTCCACGGCATGGAGCTGAGCATGACTACCACCTTCCCGGACATCTCCATCAGCACGGACCGGCTGGTGCTGCGGCCCTTCGACGAATCGGACATCCCGGCGCTCACCGAGATGATGAAGGACGAGATGGTCACCGCCTGGACGTCGGCTCCCCACCCGTACACCACGCGCGATGCCGAGCGCTGGGTCCGCAGGATCGCTCCTGCGGAGCGCACCCAGGGCCGCGGGATCGCACTCGCCGTCACCGAGTTCCTCACCCAGCGGCTCGTCGGGACCGTTCACCTCCAGCACACCGACTGGCGCACCCGTGCCACCGAGGTCGCCTATGTGACGGCCCCGTGGGCGCGCGGCGAGGGCTACGCCACCGAGGCGGTGCTCGCCGTCGCCCAGTGGATCTTCCGCGACCTGCGGTTCGAGCGCCTGGAACTGCGCACCGCCGCCGACAACACCGCGTCGCAGCAGGTCGCGCAGAAGATCGGCTGTATCAGCGAGGGTGTGCTGCGCAACGCCTGGATAGCGCGTACACGGACCGAGAACGGCACGGACGGCGGCTGGACCGACATCCGCACCGACTTGATCGTATGGAGCCTGCTGCCCGAGGATCTGGAAGGCGTCGCCGACCGGATGGCCGACGCCGGCGGCTACGGCTCGTACAACGACTGGAACTGACCGCCCGCCCGGGTCCGTCCTGGTCTGTACCAGGTACTGTCACCGCACCAACCAGCGACAACTCCAGGAGACTGACAGGATGGCCGACCGGGTCACGGTGATCGGCTGGGACGGATCGCCGCTCACCGCTGCGGCCAGGTCCGCCCTCGCGGCCGCGACGCTCGTCGCGGGCGCCGCACACCACCTGGCGCTCCCCGAAGTGCCGCCGGGCGCCGAGCGCATCCGCCTCGGCAGCGTCGACCTCGCCGCCCGCCGCATCGCCGGGCACCGGGGCACCGCCGTCGTCCTCGCCGACGGAGACCCCGGCTTCTTCGGCGTCGTACGGACGCTCCGCGCGCCCCAGCACGGCCTGGAAGTCGAAGTGGTACCCGCCGTCTCCTCGGTGGCCACCGCGTTCGCCCGCGCCGGGATGCCCTGGGACGACGCCCAGATCGTCGTCGCCCACCGCCGCACGCTGCGCCGGGCCGTCAATGTGTGCCGGGCGCACACCAAGGTCGCCGTGCTCACCTCCCCGGGCGCCGGGCCCGCCGAGCTCGCGCTCCTCCTCGAAGGAGTGCACCGCACCTTCGTCATCTGCGAGGAACTGGGCACGGCCCGCGAGCAGGTCACCGTCCTTACTTCCGACAAGGCCGCCGACCACGCCTGGCGCGACCCCAATGTCGTCATAGTCATCGGGGGCAGCGGCGGACCCGCCACCCCCGCCTCCGGCACCGGCCCGGGCGGTCCGGGCGGCGGCTGGATCGGCGGCCGCGATCCCGGCTATCCGCCCGCCGTACGGGGCTGGGCGCTGCCCGCGCGGGAGTACGGCGACGGGCTCGACGCGCTCGGGGAGGGCGAGTCCACCGGCCTGCGGGCCGCCCAGCTGGCCCGCCTCGGGCCGCGTACGGGCGACCTCGTCTGGGACATCGGCGCGGGCAGCGGGGCGCTCGCCGTCGAGGCGGCCAGGTTCGGCGCCGCCGTCATCGCCGTCGACGCCGACCTGGACGCGTGCGACCGTACGGCGGCCGCCGCACGGCGTTTCGGCGTACAGCTGCATGTCGTGCACGGGCGGGCGCCATACATCCTGGAGGACCTGCCCGAGCCCGATGTCGTACGCATCGGGGGCGGGGGAGTGCCCGTCGTATCCGCGTGCGCGGACCGCAGGCCCGAGCGGATCGTGACGCACGCGTCCACGCGCGACGAGGCCGAGGCGATCGGCCGGGCGCTCGCCGAGGGCGGCTACACCGTCGAATGCGCGCTGCTCCAGTCCGTCGAACTCGACACCGGCGCCTGGTCGGAGCGCGACCGCTCGGTGGTCTTCCTGCTCTCCGGCGTACAGGAGCGGCGCGAAGCGTCTCGGTGAGCGGTACGGATCGCGCCCCGTGACCATGCCGCTGCACGGCGCGGGGTAGGCTGGCCGATCGTTGTACCGCAGCCGGGCGTTCGGCGCTTCGTTCGCCAATGTCCGGAAACGGGGCCCGTTTTGGCGCTCTATGTGGTACGGCGCAGCCGGGGGGCCGCGCAACGTGGCGTAGCCCACAGCGGGCCGTGGCGGGACTTCCTGCCCTGGCGGCGAACGGCCGCGAGAATGCATGGTGTCCGCGGGGCTTTCGTGCCGCGTGACGGGGACGCTCGTTGTTGTTTTGACGGGTGCCGAACGTGCCGCGAGCGGGCGTCCCGTGCGAAGGGCCGAAGGAGCACAAGCGATGGGCGAGGGGTACGCATGACTGACACCGGCCGGGTCCCGGGCGAGGGACTGCCGGAGGACGCAGGCATGGTGGCGCAGCCGGGTATCTCAGCTCCGGGCGCGTACACCTTCCTCGAACCCTCCGAGAGCGCTGCCGAGGACGACGACCTGCTGCTGATGCCGGGCGCGCAGGGCGCGTGGAGCGACCCTCAGGTCGTGCCGGCGCCGCAGCAGATAAGTGAAATGCCGCAGCCGCAGGCGCAGCCACAGCAGCAGCCGCAGCACGCGCTTCAGGCTCCCGAGGCGGCGCAGACGCAGCTGCCCGAGCAGATGTCCGAGGTGCCGCAGGCGATGCCGCAGACGCAGTCGGCAGACCAGGTACACCAGGCGGCAGAGGCTCCCGAGCGACATCTGGCCTCTGTCCCGCAAGCGCCTGAGCCGGCCCAGCCGCAGGCGCAGGCACAGCCGCTGCCTCAGCCGCAGGCTGAGACGGGGGAGCCCGGCGCGCACGAGGCCGGTGGCCGCGATTCCGGTTCCTTGGACCTCAGCGTCGTACGCACTCCGCAGCCGGCGCCCGCCGCGGCCCACACGCCGCCCCCGGCACGCCGCCCGCTGCACCTCGGCCCGCCGATGCCGGAGGCGTCAGGTGGTGTCGTACGCTCGCTGGCCGACCGGGGGCCCGCGAGTGGCGCCGGCGGTGTGGCGATGCCGCCGCAGAATCCGGTGCCCGTACGGCAGCCGAGCCCGGTGGTCACCGGCCCCGAGTACCTGGACATTCCGAGCGACGAGGTGGCTGCGCTGCCCGGGCCGCAGCTCGGCGCGATCCCGTCACAGGCTGCCATGTCGTGGCCTGAGCCTCAGCAGTCGCAGGCTCCTCAGGAGACCGCTGCAGAAACGGTCGTTCCGGAGGCTATAACTCCGGAACCGCAGCCTCAGGCTGTCCCCGAGCCGGAGCTCCCGGCTGAGCCTGCTCCGGCGCCTGCGCCGATCGCGGAGGAGGCAGTGAGCGTAGCGGCCGAACCCCCGGAGCCGGTGGCCGTCGAGCCGGAGCCGGAGCAGTCGGAACCACAACACCCCGAGCCCCAGCCAGCGCCCGAGCTCCAGCCTGCGCCCGAGCCCCAGCAGCACCCAACACCCCTGCCGCCTCAGGAGTCGCAGCCCGTCGGCCAGTTCGTCCCGGTCGAGGGCTCTCTCCCGACCGCGCCGCACCTGGCCCCGGCGCCGGCGGAAGAGCCGGCCGCCGAGCCGGAGCCCGAGCCGCTGCCGGAACCGGTCGCAGTTGCCGCAGAAGCGCCCGAGCCCCAGGCGGCGCCGGAAGCGGAGGCGGCACCCGCGCCCGCCCCCATGCCCGAAGCCCTTCCGGAGCCCGCCGAGACCCCGGCGCCGGAACCGGAGCCCGTAGCGGTCGCGGCCCCGGAAGAGCCCGTGGCCGAACCGGCCGCCGCAGTCGTAGAGCCGGAGCCCGCCCCGGAACCCGAGCCCGCTCCCGAGCCGGACCCTGTCCCGGAGCAGCTCGCCGAGCCCGCCACCGACACCGTGGCCGAGGCCGCTGCCCCGGTCTCCGTGACCGTTCCCGCCCCGCGCGACGGTGCGGCGGAACTGCCGGTGCAGCAGGCCCCGGAGGCCGAGCCCGCAGCAGCCGCCGAGGCCCCCCAGCCAGAAGCGGCTCCCGAGCCCGAACCCGTACCCGAGCCCGAACCCGTGGTCGTCGCGACCGAAACCGCCCGCGCCCCGGCCTATGACGACGCCGAGCGCGAAGCGGTCCTGCGCGTGATGCGCGAGCGCCGCGACATCCGCAACGGGTTCCGCAGCGACCCCATCCCGCACGAGGTCCTCCTGCGCGTCCTGGAAGCCGCGCACACCGCGCCGAGCGTCGGCCACTCCCAGCCCTGGGACTTCGTGGTCATCCGCTCCGCCGAGACCCGCCGGACGATGCACGAACTCGCCGTCCGCCAGCGTGACGCGTACGCCAAGTCGCTGCCCAAGGGCCGGGCGAAGCAGTTCAAGGAACTGAAGATCGAGGCCATCCTCGACACTCCGGTGAACATCGTCGTCACCGCCGACCCGACCCGCGGCGGCCGCCACACCCTCGGCCGCCACACGCAGCCGCAGATGGCGCCGTACTCCTCCGCCCTCGCGGTCGAGAACCTCTGGCTCGCGGCCCGCGCCGAAGGACTGGGCGTCGGCTGGGTCAGCTTCTTCGACGAGCGGGAGATGGTCCGCGCCCTGGGCCTGCCCGAGCACCTCGAAGTGGTCGCGTACCTCTGCGTAGGCTACGTCGACGAGTTCCCAGAAGAACCCGAGCTGATGCAGGCGGGCTGGTCCAAGCGCCGCCCCCTCTCCTGGGTCGTCCACGAGGAGACGTACGGCCGCCGCGCCCTGCCGGGCGAGGAGCCGCACGACCTCCTCCAGGAGACCGTCTCCAACATCCGCCCCCTCGACGCCAAGGCGCTCGGCGAGGCGTGGGAACGCCAGAAGCGCATGACGAAGCCGGCCGGCGCGCTCGGCATGCTGGAGATCATCTCCGCGCAGCTGAGCGGACTGTCCCGGATGTGCCCGCCCCCGATCCCCGAGCCGGCGGCGGTCGCGATCTTCGCGGGTGACCACGGCGTACACGCGCAGGGCGTCACGGCCTGGCCTCAGGAAGTGACCTCGCAGATGGTCGCGAACATCCTCGGCGGCGGCGCGGTCTGCAACGCCTTCGCGAGCCAGGTCGGCGCGGAGGTCTGCGTAGTGGACGTCGGCGTGGCAGGCGAACTGCCCTCCACTCCGGGCCTGTTGCCCCGCAAGGTGCGCGCGGGCACGGCCGACTTCACGACGGGGCAGGCCCTCACCCACGAGGAGGTGCTCGCCGCGATCGAGGTGGGCATCGAAACGGCGCGCGATCTGGTGGCGGCGGGCAACAAGGCGCTGATCACCGGTGAGATGGGCATCGCCAACACCACCGTCTCGGCCGCTCTCATCGCCGTCTACACAGGCCAGGACCCGGCCGAGATCACCGGCCGCGGTACGGGCATCAACGACGAGATGCACGCCCGCAAGGTAGACGTCGTACGCCGCGCCCTGGATCTCCACCAGCCGGACCCGGCGGACCCGATCGGCGTCCTGGCGGCGGTCGGCGGCCTGGAGCACGCGGCGTTGGTCGGCTTCCTGCTGGGCGGAGCGTCCCTGCGCACACCGGTCATCCTGGACGGGGTGAGCGCGGGAGCGGCGGCGCTGGTAGCCCGGGCGATCGCCCCCGAGGCACTCGCGGCCTGCATCGCGGGCCACCGCAGCGCGGAACCGGGCCATGTGGCCGCCCTCAACAAGCTGGGCCTGCGCCCCCTGGTCGACCTGGACCTCCGCCTCGGCGAGGGCACGGGCGCGCTGCTGGCACTGCCGGTGGTCCAGAGCGCGGCAAGGGCGATGCACGAGGTGGCTACGTTCGACTCCGCCGGAGTAACCGAAAAGTAGCCGCCCGGCTGCGCTCCCGCACCCCCGCCGCGGGCTGCGGCGGGGGTGAGCAGGGCTGCCCCGACACGGCCACGGTGCCAGGAGGGGCCGTGTCGGGGCGCTCCCCGCAGGGTGTCGAACGCAACGCGCCCGAACGTCCCCAGTGCCCGAACGTTCGGCACCCGAGGAGACGCCCCGACGCGGCACCGACCCCCCAGGGGTGGCAGAGCGAACGCGCCCCGGGCGGAGCACTTTTCCCCACCCCGCCCCTTCCCGTAACCGGGGCCGGCCCCAGCCCCGGTCCTCAATCGCCGGACGGGCTGAATACGGCCAGGACTGGAGATGGGCCCAGCCCCAGGTCCTCAAGCACCGGACGGGCACGGCCCCGACGTGGCGGCGTAAGTCGCTGGAAGGCGCTAGAAGCCATCCACGCCCACTTCGGTGATGCCTGCGTAGAGCCAGCCCCACACCATGCCGCTGGGCGTCTTCGGGTCGAACAGGCCCGGGGCCAGCTTGTCCATCTCATCCAGGAACACCCGCGCCACGGCCTCCTGGTCCTCCTCCACCGTATAGGGGTGCCAGCAGGCGTTGCTGTAGCGGTAGACGGCCTCGAGGATGCGAGTGAAGACATCGAGGTCTGGCGCGAGCGACACCAGCGTCCGGTCCGTCGGCCCGTCCAGTCGGCTCCAGATGTGCACGGACCCGTCGTGGCGGTGCAGATACAGGTCGCCGTAGTCGCACATGCCGAAGGCGATCAGGTCCGCGGCGGCCATACCGCTGGGCAGGCCGTCCTCGGACAGGGCGCCGTCGGCCGGGGGTCGCATGGCGTCGGACGAGCGGGCCTCGTACTCGGCCCCGTGGCACACCCACCACGTGGGCAGGCCGATGTCCCGCAAGTGCCGTCTGCTTCCAGGGTGTTCGAGCCCCTCGGGCAGTTCGCTCTCGGGTATGCGAACCACGTGCCGCTCCCCAAAGGCGTCGTCGACCCGGGCCGCGCTGAGCGGACCCGTCGGCCGCCGCTGCGCCGGTTCCGGTCCCAGCGGCGGCTCTTCGGACGACGTGGGGTCGATCCAGCCACGCGGCCAGTCCCGCAGCACCTCAGCGTCTGTCTCGAGCACCGCTATGCCGTGCGTGTTCTCGACAAGATGGCGGATCCTGCCGCCCTCGGCGGCGAACGCGACGGCGCCTTCCCAGCTCTCCGGCGCCATCAGCTCCCAGTTGCCCAGCTCGGGCGCATCAAGCACCTCCGTTGACCAGGGCGCTTCTGTCAGCGTTCCGTCGTCCCTGACCTTCACCCTCCGGCCCGTCTCCGCGTCGAGCCAGAGCGGACCGCGGTGGTCGACCACCTCCACGAGCTCGCGGCCCTCGTACATGCGGCGGTGGACCTGGTAATAGTCGCCGTTCAGACTCGGGTGGGCCATGAACCAGTTGGCCGGCCGCCACCAGGCCCACACCGTTCGCCACGGCATCCTCGGCTCGGCCGTCGCGATCCGCTCGGCGTACTCCTCGTGGCCGGTCGCCTTCGCCGCGAAGTGCAGCCAGGAGGCGAACTCGGCGGGCGCCACGTCCGCGTCGCCGAAGATCGCTTCGGCCTGCAGGAAGACCTCTCGCCCCACGCTCTCCGCGCCATTCGCAGCGGCGATGTGGTCGCGCACCGCCGTGCGATCAGCGGTCAACAGCCGTGCGGGGTCGGCCAGTATGTCGTCCAGCTCCTCACTCATGCGGCCATCCTGTCAGCCACCACCGACACCCCACCCAGTCACCCGGGATGTGGGGTGGTGACGAAAGCAGACTCACCATCTGGGATCCGGTACAAACAACCCACAGCAGCGATCTTGCTCAGGGCAGCGCTCACCGAAGGCCGGCATCCCCCGGTTCCGCTCGTCCCGCCCGCCCATGTCGAGGAAGTCCACCTTGCCTCGGGCGCTGCGCTGGAGAGCTTCCTAGACCTTCCCACCGAGGCAGTCGTCCTGGACCGCCTGCGGGAGGTGGCCCTCGGAGTCGGAGAGGACTACGTCCTCATCTTCACGCCGGAGGGGCACACACTGACCTTCCACCTTCTTGGCCGTGGTCAAGCCCCTGGGCCGCATCCGGGGCGGTCGGACTCCAGGAGTCCAAGGGCGATGAGTTTCGCTGTTGGTTCCAGTCTGTATCCCCGACACGCGATCAACCGCACTCGAGGAGAGCATCATGACCGCTACCTACACATTCGACGTCTTTTCCAGCCTCGACGGCTTCGGCGCCGCCAGCGGCAACTGGACCGGTTACTGGGGCAAGCAAGGCCCCGAGCTCCTCGACCACCGCCTCGCCCTGTACAGCGAGGAGCAGCGGATGATCTTCGGGGCCAACACGTATCGGGCGTTCGCGCGGATGCTGGCCTCGAGCACCGAGGGGTCCGAGGTGCGTGACCCATGGGTCACACGGATGAGGAGCCTGCCGGCAACGGTGGTGTCGACCACGCTAAAAGGATCCCTCGATTGGCCGGATGCGAACGTCGTGAGCGGCGATGCCGTCGACGTCGTCGCTCGGCTCAAGGAGGAGTCCGAGGTACCGCTGCGCTCGCACGGGAGCCTGTCGATGAACCGGGCGCTGATGGCCGCCGGTCTGGTCGACCGCGTCCAGGTGACGCTCTTCCCTGTGATCACCGGTCAGACCGGGCTGGACCCGATTTTCCAGGGTGCGGCCGACTTCGACCTCGAGCTGATCGAGCGCCGGACCCTCGACGGCCACATCCAAGAGCTCATCTACCGGCCCACCCTGCATGTCTGAGTCCATCCATGCACCCGCACCCCACCCCGCCAAGCAGCCGGACCTGACCGGATGTTCCCGCTGACCGGCACGCCAACGCCGACCCTTGCCGGACGCGCCGGCGCTGCTGCTCCGGGCTGAACTCGTTGACGTACTGCCCGCGCGGCCCCGTCAGCAGCCCTTCGGTAACCAGCCGGCCGACCCCGGCCGCCGCTTCCTTGGTACCGATCTCGAACGTCCGGGCGATCTCATCACGGGTCATGAACCGCTCGCAGCTTCGGTGGATCACGGTCCGCATCAGCCGGTAGGCGCGCTCGGTCAGGGCCATCGTGACGACGCTGTAGAGGGGGTAGCCGTCGCGGAGGGTCACCAGCCCTTCGGCGGCGAGCTGTTCCAGGGCGGACCCGACCACGCGCGCGGACAGCCGGCCCCGGGCCCCGGTCCTCAAGCGCCGGACGAGCTGAATGAGGCCAGGGGTGGACAGGGGCCGGCCGCAAGGCCCCGATCTTCAAGCGCCGGGCGGGCCGGGTGTGGCCCGGGGACGGAAAAGGGGGGTGCGGCCAGGGGCGGAGACGGGGGCTGTGACGACCCAGACCCCGGTCCTCAAGCGCCGGGCGGGCGCTGGGGCTCCCGACGCGCCCCGGATGCCGGTCTTCGAGCGGCTGGCGGGCTGGGTGCGGCCAGGGGAGGCTGAGGTTCCGGCGCCCCGGATCGCGGTCGTCGAGCAGCGGGCGGGCCGGATATCGCCGGGGGCGGGCGCGCTCCGCGCTCGCTACCGCTTCCGGCCGCCGGTGACCTCCTCGCCCCCGGCCCGTAAGGTATTCGCTGGGGCCCGCCCCCGCCCCCACCAGCCGCTTCACCGTCGCAGCGGCGCAAGGCCCCGAGCCGCCGCACCCACCTCCCCGCCCCGAGGAGCCGCACGCCATGACCGCGTCGAACGCCGCCGCAAGCGACCCCCACCCCGCCTACCCCGTCGGACTCCGCCTCGCCGGCCGGCGCGTAGTCGTCATCGGCGGCGGCCAGGTCGCCCAGCGACGCCTCCCCGCACTCATCGCGACCGGCGCCGACATCGTCCTCGTATCGCCGACCGCCACCCCCTCCGTCGAGGCGATGGCAGAAGCGGGCGAGATCCGGTGGGAGCGCCGACCGTACGCCGACGGAGACCTGGCCGACGCCTGGTACGCCCTGGTCGCGTCCAGCGACACCGCCGCCAACACCGCCGCCTCCGCCGAAGCCGAACGTACCCGCACCTGGTGCGTCCGTTCCGACGACGCCGAGGCCGCCACCGCCTGGACCCCGGCCACCGGCCGCTCCGAGGGTGTGACCGTCGCCGTCCTCACCAGCGGAGGCCCGGACCCCCGCCGCACCGCCGCCGTACGCGACGCCATCGTCGAGGGCCTGCGCGACGGGACCCTCGTCGCCCCGCACCACCGCACCCGCACCCCCGGCGTCGCCCTCGTCGGCGGCGGCCCCGGCGACCCGGACCTGATCACGGTCCGCGGCCGCCGCCTCCTCGCCGAGGCGGACGTCGTCATCGCCGACCGCCTCGGCCCGCGCGACCTCCTCGACGAACTCCCGCCGCACGTCGAGGTGATCGACGCCGCGAAGATCCCGTACGGCCGCTTCATGGCCCAGGAGGCCATCAACAACGCGCTCATCGAGCACGCGAAGGCCGGCAAGGCGGTCGTACGCCTCAAGGGCGGCGACCCGTTCGTCTTCGGCCGGGGCATGGAGGAGGCGCAAGCCCTCGCCGAGGCCGGCATCCCGTGCACCGTGGTCCCCGGCATCTCCAGCTCCATCAGCGTCCCGGGCGCGGCCGGAATCCCCGTGACCCACCGGGGAGTGGCGCACGAGTTCACGGTGATCAGCGGCCACGTCGCTCCCGAGGACTCGCGCTCCCTCGTCGACTGGAAGGCGGTCGCGGGCCTGCGCGGCACGCTCGTACTCCTCATGGCCGTCGAGCGGATCGGCGCGATCGCCGAAGCCCTGACGGCGTACGGCCGCTCGCCCGAGACGCCCGTGGCGATCATCCAGGAGGGCACGATGGCGGCCCAGCGCCGCGTGGACGCGACGCTCGCGACCGTTGCCGAGAAGGCCAGGACCGAGGACGTACGCCCGCCGGCGGTCATCGTCATCGGCGAGGTGGTCACCGTAGGCCCGAACCGCGCGAAGTAACCGAGCGAAGTAATCGCGCGAAGCAACCGCGCGAAGCAACCGAGGCAGGCGGGGCGAAACGGTAACCCCGGGTAACCCGACCCCGCCGCCCACCCATTGGCACCCCACCCACGACAAGGCAGTATCACCCTGTGGCCGACCTCATCACCATCGACGACCCCGACGACCCGCGTCTGAGCGACTACGCGGGCCTGACCGACGTCGAACTCCGGCGCAAACTCGAACCCGCCGAGGGCCTGTTCATCGCCGAGGGCGAGAAGGTCATCAGGCGTGCCAGGCACGCCGGTTACGAGATGCGGTCGATGCTGCTGTCCGCCAAGTGGCTGGACGTCATGCGCGACGTGATCGACGAGGTCCCGGCCCCGGTGTACGCCGTGAGCCCGGACCTCGCCGAACGCGTCACCGGTTACCACGTCCACCGCGGCGCCCTCGCCTCGATGCAGCGCAAGCCGCTCCCGGCCGCCGAGGACCTGCTCAGCGGAAGCAGCCGGGTCGCGGTGTTCGAAGACATCGTCGACCACGCCAACCTCGGGGCCGCCTTCCGCAACGCGGCAGCCCTCGGGATCGACGCGATCCTGCTCAGCCCGCGTTGTGCCGACCCCTTCTACAGGAGGTCGGTGAAGGTCTCGATGGGAGCCGTCTTCCAGGTTCCGTGGACCAGGCTGGACTCCTGGCCGAAGGACGTCGAGCTCCTGCGGTCCGCGGGATTCACGTCCGCCGCGCTCTGCCTGAGCGAGCAGTCGATCACCCTCGACGAGCTCGTCCAGCGGCAGCACGAGAAGCTGGCCCTCATCTTCGGCACCGAAGGGGTGGGGCTCACGCCCGAGGCACTGATGGCGGCCGACGAGCACGTCCGCATCCCGATGGGCGCCGGAGTCGACTCGCTCAACGTGGCCGCCGCCTCTGCCGTCGCGTTCTACGCGACGCGAGTACGGCCGGCCTGACCCCGGAGCGGCTGCGGCTCACAGGGGCCGCGGGACCTCCGGGGCCGGCCGCCCGTCCACCTCGAGCGATACGCCGAGACTCCTGGCCGGGCCCTGACACCCCTGCGCCGCCGCGATCCCCAGCGCCACCAGCAGCGTCACCACGACGAAGACGACGAGGCGCTGTCGCAGCAGCCTCGGGTTCGCCGGACGCCGCCCGGTCGACGTCGTCCTGGTCCCCGGTCTCGTCGCGGGACGCCCGTTCGTACGGCCGCCGGAACGTGTCGTGTTGCGCGCGCCCGGAGGGCGTGAACCCGTTCGCGCGGTCGAGGCGCGCGGGGCCTGAGCGCGCGGCGCGGGCGTACCCGGCGCGCGCCCCCGCGCGTCCGGTTCGACGTACTGCTCGACGTACTGCTCGATGTACCGCTCCGAGAGCCGCCCGGTGGGCCGCTCATGATCGCCGCGGGGAGCGGAAGGCCTGGCCTCGCTGACCCCCTGGGCCTCCCGCGCCGCGATCTCCTTGAGCCGCATGGACAGCTGAAGCGTGCTGGGCCGCTCCTCCGGGTCCTTGGCGAGGCAGGCCCGCACCAGCGGCGCGAGCGCGTCGGGCACGCCGTACAACTGCGGCTCCTCATGCACCACGCGGTACAGCATGACCTCGGAACTGCCCTGGCCGAAGGGGGAGTCGGCGGTGGCCGCGTACGCCAGAGTGGCCCCCAGCGCGAACACGTCCGTGGCCGGCGTGACCGCCGCCCCGCGCACCTGCTCGGGCGCGAGGAAGCCGGGGGAGCCGACCGCCGTACCGACATGGGTGAGGGTGCTCGCCCCGGTCGCCCAGGCGATGCCGAAGTCGATGATCCGAGGTCCCTTGGGCGACAGCAGGATATTGGAGGGCTTCAGATCGCGGTGGACAACACCCGCCTCGTGCACAGCCACCAGCCCCTCGGACAGCGCCGCCCCGATCGAGGCCACCTCCGAGGCGACCAGCGGCCCCTCGTCGACCACCTTGTCGTGCAGCGACGGTCCCGGAACGTACTGAGTCGCGAACCACGGCCGGTCCGCCTCCAGATCGGCCGCCACCAGCCGCGCCGTACACCCGCCGCGGATCCGCCGTGCGGCGGACACCTCGCGCGCGAAGCGCGACCTGAACTCCTGATCCTCCGCCAGGTCCGGCCGGATCACCTTAAGGGCGACGCGCTGGCCGCGCCGGTCGGAGCCCAGATAGACGACTCCCATGCCACCCGCCCCGAGCCGCCGGTGAAGCCTGAACGAGCCGACGACACGCGGGTCCTCGCGCCGGAGCCGCATCATCGCCATGTCCGTCCCCTACCTCTGGTGAGGCCTCCCCCACCCCGCTGCTGACCGGTCCGTCCGACGTCGCACAGCTTACGTACCTGCGGCCCGGTGTGCTCATAGGCCGCGCCCTCGCGAATCGATCGATTGTCAGTGCCGGGTGGGAAGCTTGAAGAGTGGTCAGGGGGCGGCCGATCCGTCGCCTCCGGCCCGTGCGAGATCTCAATGGTCCGTCGCAGAAGGGGGATTGGATCAATGAAGGGCGATCGCGTGGAGATAGTGGTAGACGCGGGAGACACCACCCGTACGTACGAGGTGGTGGCCTCCCGGGCAGGCCGACGGGTGGAAACGGCGGTCCGCAGGGGAGTGGTGGAAGTGAGCGAAGTCACCCGCAGCGGCTCCGTGGTGCGCACCGCGCGCTTCATGGCGACCAGGGTGCTCGCCCTGGTCGAACAGCCGGTCCCCAGGGAGGACGCCTCAGAGCACGCCGAACACTCCGAAGGCGCGACGAGGCGGCGTCCCCTCCGGGAAGACCCCAAGACGTAGGGCGCTCTCTCCACCCTGGGGAGTACGCCGCAGGGCTGTCGCTCATCCTCCGGGAGGCCCGGCAATCAGTACGCGGGCATGACGACCCGGTCCTGACGGGCCCCTAATGTTGAAGTCAAGCGGCGGGTGGAGCACTCGTCCCCCGAGGTCAGACACCCGCCGCTGCCAACAACGAAAGGAGAGGGGCCATGGCGGACACGGCATCACGAACGATGATCCGTACGCAGGGACGCAGGGCATTCGCCTCGTTCGGCAACCGTCCGTCAGGCACGCGCCACCCCCTGGTGGCGACGGCCATGGCTCTTCCCCTCGCGGCGCTGCTCGTCGTCCTCTTCGGAGGCTGGGAAGCAGTGGTCACACAAGCGTCGTCCGTGGGCGTGATGCTCGGGCGCTGAGCGGCGCCCACGGCCCGGTAGAGCGGACCGGTCCAGGACATCCGGCCATTTCAATACCCCGTGGGGACGGGGGTGCGGCGGACGACTGCGTTTGCCCGGACAGCTGGGGAGCTGTCCGGGCAACGCCTTTTCCCGCCCCGGGCGGCAGCACGTAACCGGGGCTCCGCCCCGGACCCCGCTCCTCAAACGCCGGACGGGCTGAATTTTCAGCCCGTCCGGCGTTTGAGGACACGCCCGAAGGGCGTCTGTGTGGTCCGGGGCCTGGGGCTTGCCCCAGTTCGGGAAGGGGCGGGGTGGGGAAGAAGCCCAGCGCAGCGCGTAGGCTCCCGGGCGGCACCGACCGCACCACACGCTCCGGGGGGACCGTGACCGTATCCGTATCTGTAGCGCGAGCGCTGAGCGCCGCCGCACACGACGCCGCACGCCGGCCCGCACCTCGCCCTCCGCGCAGCGCAACACCCACCCCCTGCCCCTGCGCACGCCCCCACATCCTGGCCGACAGGCCGGACGGCACGGTCGTACGCCACGGTGACGTGGTCGCCAAGTCCCACGCCCCCGACACGGACCTCGGCGCCCTCACCGCCCGCGTCGCCACCGCCGCACACCCACTCCTCACCGGAATCCTCCTGTCACCCCTGCCCGTGCCGGCCGCGAAAGGGGACGCCCGCGTCACCGTGCTGCACGGCCGGCCGCTCACCCTGTGGCCGTACGGAACCCCCGTCGACCCGGAGGATCCCGACGCCGCCCCCTGGGAGGACGCCGCAACCCTCCTCGCCCGGCTGCACGGGGTCGCCCCCGGCGCGCTCCAACTCCCCGCGCCGCTCCCGCCCATGCGCGGCCCCGCGAAGGCCGCCCGCGCCCTCGCACGTATGCAGGCGGCAGAACCTCACCCCGCCGCCCCCACCGTGCTCCGCGCCTGGACCCGCCTCCCCGCCTGGGCCCGAGGGGAAGCCCCGTCCCCCCACGACCGCGCGGCGCTCTGCCACGGCGACCTCCACCTCGGCCAGCTCGTCCGTCACCCACCCCACGCCGCCGCCGAAGGCCACTGGCTGCTGATCGACGTGGACGACATGGGCGTCGGCGACCCCGCCTGGGACCTGGCCCGCCCCGCGGCCTGGTACGCCGCCGGCCTGCTCGCACCGGACATATGGGACCGCTTCCTCGGTACGTACCGGGCGGCGGGCGGTACGGCCGTGTGCCCGGACGGCGGCGATCCGTGGCCCCAACTCGACGTACCCGCCCGCGCGCTGACCGTCCAGACCGCCGCCCTGGCCCTCGCCAAGTCCGCCGCCGAGAACCGGCCGCTGGACGAGGTGGAGGAGATGATGATCGAGGCCTGCGCCCGAATCGTGGCTCTACCGGCCGAGTTGGAGTCCGGAGCCACGTCGTAGGGTGAACGGACCGTCGCCGGGCATGCATTCCGGCGATGCCGAACCGACGGCGAGGAGTTGACCCGACCATGCAGTGCCCCAAGTGCCATGCACCCATGCACACGTACAACCGCAATGGTGTCCAGATCGAGCAGTGCAGTGGTTGCCGCGGGATCTTTCTCGACTACGGCGAGCTGGAGTCGCTGACCCGCCTGGAGTCACAATGGACCCAGCAGGCCCCGCCTCCGCCCCCGGCCCCGCAGCAGCCCTACCCGGCCGCTCCCGCCCCCGCCTGGGGCGCCCCGCAGCACGGTCACCACGGTGGCCACCACGGCGGCCACCGCCAGAAGGGCTTCGGCCGGATGCTCTTCTCGTCCTGACCATGAACACGAAGCAGCCCCGGCCGTGAATCACGGCCGGGGCTGCTTGCGGGTGGTGCGCGATACTGGGATTGAACCAGTGACCTCTTCCGTGTCAGGGAAGCGCTCTCCCGCTGAGCTAATCGCGCGGGCTGATCATGCTGCGTTCCTACGTTCCTGCTAACTGCGTGCGCGATACTGGGATTGAACCAGTGACCTCTTCCGTGTCAGGGAAGCGCTCTCCCGCTGAGCTAATCGCGCGGGACGGACACCCCGGTCAAAGTACAGCCGGGGATCCAGTGGACGATACTGGGATTGAACCAGTGACCTCTTCCGTGTCAGGGAAGCGCTCTCCCGCTGAGCTAATCGTCCTTGGAGGTGGAGACGGGATTTGAACCCGTGTAGACGGCTTTGCAGGCCGTTGCCTCGCCTCTCGGCCACTCCACCAGGAGTGCATGACAGGGGGTCGGGAAGATCCCCCACACCGAGCGGACGACGAGATTCGAACTCGCGACCCTCACCTTGGCAAGGTGATGCTCTACCAACTGAGCCACGTCCGCTTGTCTTACCCGGGGCGTTCCGTGTCCCGGCGACGTGTTGAACTCTAGCGGATTCCGGGGCCAGTACAAAAACGCGTTTGTGCAGCGTGCTGCGGTGCGTCCGCCCCGGCGCAGGTCACCGCCGTCCGCTCTAGACTCGGGGCCGTGCACGACCTTCCCCCTTTGGCCCGCTTCGGCGGCCTTGTCGCCTCTGATCTGCGCGATGTGACCAGCGACCCAGCCGCACTCGACTCCGCCGGCTTCTGGGCCGTCACCGCGGACTTCGAGGGCCGTCTCGTCTGTGCCCGCTTCGGCGACGTACGCACCGAGCCGGTCCCCGCCCCGGTGCCCGGCGCCTGGCACGGTCCCGCCGCCGGTGACTGGACGTCGTCGATGGACCGCGCCGCGTACACAGCGGGCGTACGCCGCATCCGTCAGCACATCGCGGCCGGCGAGGTGTACCAGGCCAACCTCTGCCGCGTCCTCACCGCGCCGCTGCCCGACCGCGCCGGCGCACGCGCCGACGTCGACGCGCTCACCGCCCTGCTCGCCCAAGGAAACCCGGCGCCGTACGCAGGAACGATTCGGCTCCCCGCGCACGGCGTCGAGATAGCCACCGCTTCCCCCGAGCTCTATCTCCGGCGCGACGGGCGGACCGTCGAGTCGGGGCCGATCAAGGGCACCGGGCGGACCGCCGGCGACCTCCTGGAGAAGGACCACGCCGAGAACGTGATGATCGTGGACCTGGTCCGCAACGACCTGGGGCGGGTCGCGGTCCCCGGCTCCGTGACCGTTCCGCAGCTGTGCGTCGTCGAGCCGCACCCGGGCCTCGTGCACCTCGTCTCCACGGTGCGCGCCGAGCTCGCCCCCGACGCCGGCTGGGCCGCGCTGCTCGCCGCGACGTTCCCGCCCGGCTCGGTGACGGGCGCCCCCAAGTCGAGCGCCCTCACGATCATCGAGGCGCTGGAGACCGCGCCGCGCGGCCCGTACTGCGGCGGCATCGGCTGGGTGGACGCGGATCGCGGCACCGGCGAGCTGGCCGTCGGCATACGGACCTTCTGGATCGACCGCACCCTCCCCGGCGGCCCGGTCCTGAGGTTCGGTACGGGCGCGGGCATCACCTGGGGCTCCGACCCCGGGCGCGAATGGGAAGAGACCGAGCTGAAGGCCTCCCGGCTGCTCGCGGTAGCGTCGGGCACGTACCGGGAGACGGGAAGGACCGCGTCATGAAACTTTGGGTCGACGGCGGGCTGCAGGATGCGGCGACCGCCAGGGTGTCCGTACTCGATCACGGTCTGACCGTGGGCGACGGCATCTTCGAGACGGTGAAGGCGACCGCGGGACGGACCTTCGCCCTCACCCGGCACCTGGACCGGCTGGCCCGCTCGGCGCGCGGTCTCGGCCTGCCCGAGCCCGACCTCGACGAGGTACGCCGCGCCTGCGCCGCCGTCCTGGACGCCAATCCCCACCTTATGGCGAAGCTCGGCCGGCTGCGGATCACCTACACCGGCGGCCTCTCGCCGCTCGGCTCCGAGCGCGGGGACACCGGCCCCACTCTGATCGTCGCCCTCGGGGAGGCCGGCCGCCGCCCCGACAGCACCGCCGTGATCACCGTCCCCTGGACGCGCAACGAGCGGGGCGCCCTCACCGGGCTCAAGACCACGTCGTACGCCGAGAACGTCGTCGCACTGGCCCGCGCCCGCGAACAGGGCGCCTCCGAGGCGCTGTTCGCGAACACCGTCGGGCAGCTCTGCGAGGGCACGGGCTCCAATGTCTTCGTCGTGCTCGAAGGGCGGCTGCTCACCCCGCCCGTCTCCTCCGGCTGTCTCGCCGGCATCACGCGCGCCCTGGCCGTCGAATGGACGGGCGCCGAAGAGGCCGACTTGCCGCTCGACGTGCTGGAGCGGGCCGACGAGGTCTTCCTGACCTCCACGCTGCGCGACGTGCAGGCGGTGCACCGGGTCGACGGGCGCCAACTGCCGGGCGCGCCGGGCCCCGTGACGGCCAAGGCCATGCGCGTCTTCGACGAGCGGGCGGCGTCGGACCTGGACCCGTAAAAGCGCCGGATATTTGGGATGACGGGTGGCCGTCCGGCGGGTACAACTCCCCTGATGACCACAACCCTGCGGCCCACAGCGCCGCTTCAGCAAGGCGCCGACGGCGCGAAGTCGCGTACGTACGAAGTCTGCGTGAACAGCCGCCCGGTAGGTGCCGTCGAGCTGTCCACGGATCCCCGCTCGGGGACCGCCGTGGGCCGGGTCGCCGGACTGCGCATCGACGAGGCCGACCGGCGCCGCGGGAGAGCGACGGTCGCCGCGCTCGCGGCCGAGGAGGTGCTGCGCGGCTGGGGCTGCCGCCGCGTGGAGATCTCCGTCCCGGCCGAGGCGGCGGCCGCGCTGCGCATGGCGTCCGCGCTCGGCTACGCCGAACGCGGACGCAACATGATCAAGACCTTGCCCGCGCGGCCTCCCGCGCTGCCCGAAGGCGTCGTGGGCAGGCCGATGAGCGAGAGCGAATTCGAGACCTGGCTCGCCCACACCAAGGCGGGTTACGCCCGGTCCCTGTCCGAGCGCGGACTCTCCGAGGAGGCGGCGCGGGCCAAGTGCGACGCCGACCACGCGGTCGCGCTCGCCGACGGAGTCGCCACCCCGGACACCTACCTGGGCGTCCTTGTCCGGGACGACAAGGTGGTGGGCACGCTCTGGCTGGCGCTGCGGCACCCGCACCCCGGCCAGAGCGGTGCGTACGTCTTCGACGTCGAGATCGCCGCGGAGTGCCGGGGCCAGGGGCTCGGGCGCGCGCTGCTGCTGCTCGCCGAGCGCGAGGCACTGGCGGCCGGGACCGAGCGCATAGGCCTCAACGTCTTCGCGGACAACACCCCGGCCCTTCGGCTGTACGAATCACTCGGCTACGAGCCGGTTTCGTACCACCTCTACAAGCAGCTGCTCTGAGGGCGAGTGCGCGGGGCAGGCGACCGTGCGGGTCAGGCGAGCAGCCGGTCGACGATCTCCTCGATGCGCTCGCGCAGCCCTTCCTGGCTCTTCCCGCCGTCCAGCCGCTCGTCGCCGATGACGTACGTCGGCGTGCCGGTGACGCCGATCGCCTTGCCCTCGGCCTGGTCGGCGTCGACGATCAGGAGGTGCCTGCCGTCGATCAGGGCGGTGTCGAACTCCTCGGCGTCCAGCCCCAGTTCGGCCGCGATCTCCAGCAGAAGGGGCTCGCCCTTCGCCGCCAGCTCCTCGGTACGGGCGAGGACCGCCTCCACGTACGGCCAGCCCTTGCCCTGGTCGACAGCCTCTTCGGCCGCCTGCGCGGCGGCGTAGGCGTGCTTGTTCTTTTCGAGGGGGAAGTGGCGCACGCGTACGTCGAGCCGGTCGCGGTAGCGCTCACACAGGGCGCGCACGTCGTCCAGCGCGGCGTGGCAGTCGGGGCACTGGAGGTCGCACCAGAGGTCGAGGACGACGGGGCGCGCGGGAGAGGAGTCGGTCATGGGACCAGTCTCCCAGCCCGGCACGCGGGCCCCCAACCGGGACCTGGGGAGGAGGAGCGCCCCCGAGATCTCCCTGAGGTCGTACGGGGGCGTGGCCCCGGCAGCCTCGGCCGGTGCAGGATGGAGGGGAACGTACCCCCCGTACACCCTGGCACTGGAGGACCGGATGCTGGCAGAGACGATCTGTTCCGCGGCGTCCGCGGCCGGTCTGGGCATCGCCGCGATCACCGCGTACCGCAAGCGATTCCTGGCTGCGACGCGCATCGCCGCCTATTCGCTCGTGCCGGTCGGACTGGTGATGACCGGCGTCGTCGAGTGGGTTTCGGGCATCGCCTTCAAACCGGTGGTCTGGGTGGGCTTCGGCGTGCTCGGCCTCTCCTGGGTGCTCTTCATGACGACCAGGGCGGTGGAGCGCCGTACCGGTGGCACCCGCCAGGAGCGCAAGGCCGCGCGGGCCGCCCAGCGCGAAGCGGTCGCTCCGAAGGCGGGCGCGCCGTCGCTCGGTGGGGGCCTCCCGGCGGCAGCGGAGCCGAAGCAGCCTCAGGCCGGGCCGGCCAAGTCGGCCAAGCCGGCCAACAAGGGGCAGACGCAGTCGGAGGACTTCAGCGACATCGAAGCGATCCTGAAGAAGCACGGCATCTGACAGGAAACCTGGCAACTCGGACGCCGAAGCGATCACTGGAAGATCGCGAATGGTCAAGATCCGGCGAACTCCCGTCGCAGGTGGGCGTGTTGGTCGTCACCGGTGGTCGCGCTGCGTCATCATCGGCCCGAGATGCTGGACACAACCCGGGGCGAAGTCCCCGCACCCACCGAAGAAGAACCGCGCGGTTGCCTTTTCGCGCTTTCCCAGCCACCCCTGATGATCTTCCTCGCGCTCATCGGCTTCCTGCTGCTGATGGCGGCGATGCACGATCTCTTCCTGCTGTGAGCGGGCGGGATCTCAGCCCGCCGCTTCCTTGCGCCGTGCCCGGTACGCCGCCACGTGCAGCCGGTTCCCGCAGGTGCGGCTGTCGCAGTAGCGGCGGGACCGGTTGCGCGACAGATCCACGAAGGCCCGCCGGCAGTCCGGGGCCTCGCAGCGGCGCAGCCGCTCGTGCTCGCCGGAGACCACGATGAAGGCCAGCGCCATTCCGCAGTCCGCCGCGAGATGGTCCGCGACCGAGGCGCCGGGTGCGAAGTAGTGCACGTGCCAGTCGAAGCCGTCGTGGTCGGTCAGCCGCGGTGTGGTGCCGGCCGCCGCCACGAGCTGGTTGATCAGCTCCGCGCAGGTGTGGGGGTCGGGCGCCGCGAACACGTCCGCGAAGCGCCCTCGCACGTCCCGTACGGCCCTCAGGTCGGCCTCGGTGAGCGTGCCCACGTCGCTGACGTGATGGAGCCGCACAAAGCCGTACAGCGCCTCGATGTCTTCGAGCCGGTCGCCGCTCTGGTCACTCTCCGGCGCCGTGTTCACCAGATCGACGACGACGTCTAGGGCGCGCCGGGTGTCGTGGGGGATCAGCACGATTCGCTCCCTGGCCTGCTGCGGGCGGGCGCCCGCAGATGCCGGTCGACTTTAGCGGCTCGCGCGCGGAGCGCACCGGCGCCGTCCCCACGGTGGATTCCGCGAAGACGGCGGCGATGCATGCCGTATACCGTATGCAGTTGTCCGCCCCACGCCGTCGCCCCGAGTCGGACGGCGGTGGGTGGCTCTCGGTCTGGCTCAGTTCTCCGCCAGGATGTGTGAGAGTTCCGTGTCGAGATCGAAGTGACGATGCTCGGTGCCAGGTGGTACCGCGGCGTCCGTCCGCTTCAGGAACGACTCCAGGGCCCGCGCCGGGGCTTCGAGCAAGGCTTCTCCTTCCGGGGAGCTCAGGGCGATGCACACGACGCCCTGGCCATGACTGCGGGACGGCCAGACTCTGACGTCGCCGGTACCGGTGGGCCGGTGAAGGCCCTCGGCGAGGAGATCGCGGGCGAACACCCACTCGACGGTTTCCTCGGCTCCGGTGTGGAAGGTGGCATGCACGGCGTAGGGATCGGCCGTGTCATACCGCAGGCCCGCGGGTACAGGCAGTGATGACTCGCTCGACACTACGAGGCGCAGGTGCAGCTCGCAGCTGACCGTGGTGTTCATAAGCGCCAGGGCCTTTCGCTCAGTGTGCGCTCGGGGATTCGCACGTCGGCGAAATCGACATGCCACCTACGGTGTCGTTGTAAACCCCTCTGACCTTTTTGCGGCTCTTCAGGTACCTCGTACGGCGGAGTGACACTTGAGGCAGTACGACCATTTCGACGAGGTGATCCGGTCCGGTAGGTTGGGCCCTATGAATGCGGAGAGTAACGAGCGGGAAGAAGTCGTCGACCCGGCGGCGGCGGCGCCCGCCACGGGGGGCGCGAAGGGGTCCGAGCGCGAGCTGGGCTCCCGGGCGCCGCAGGTCATCAAGCGCTACAGAACGCTGCACCTGAGCTGGCAGGTCGGTGTGTTCGTCATCGGCCTGGCGGTCGTGGCGGCGGGCGTGGTCATGCTGCCGCTGCCCGGGCCCGGCTGGCTGGTGATCTTCGGTGGCATGGCGATCTGGGCCACCGAGTTCGTGTGGGCGCAGCTGGTGCTGCGCTGGACGAAACGGAAAGTCACCGAGGCGGCCCAGAAGGCGATGGATCCCAAGGTCCGGCGGCGCAACATCGTCCTCACCACGATCGGCCTGGTGATCGTCGCGGTGCTGGTCGGGATCTACGTCTGGAAGTTCGGCATGGCGATGCCGTGGAACATCGAGCAGTGACCGTCGCGTGACGGACAAGTGACCGGTAATGGGTTCGGGCGACCCGCTGACATGGGGTAATGTTTGCGGAGCGCCGGGGCGATTAGCTCAGTGGGAGAGCGCTTCGTTCACACCGAAGAGGTCACTGGTTCGAACCCAGTATCGCCCACCCGGACCGAAGGCCCGGAAGACGAAAGTCTTCCGGGCCTTCGCCGTTCCCGGAGCCGGGAACGGCGAGCCCTCAGCGCATCCGCCCGAGGGTGTCCCGCAGCCGTCGCGCGTCGCGCAGGCGCTGCTCGTACGTCGCCCCCACGGCCAGCAGGAGCAGGCCGGCAAGGGCCGGCGGCAGCCAGCGGGGAAGAGATCCGACCACTTGGACGACGTACGGCGCGAGCTCGTGCAGCGCGACCAGGGCGAGCACCGCGGAGCCCAGTACCAGCAGGGCCTGGAGCCGCTGCCGGGCGCCCATGAGGGTCACGGCGAGCGCGGCCGCGCCGAGGAGCAGCGGGCGCAGCCAGTGCTGGTCGCCCCAGGCCGCGATCAGGCTCGGCAGGAGTGTCGCGGCCAGCCCCGGGCCGTACGCCGCCCAGGACGAGGCCTCGGGGTCGCGCCGGCGCCGCAGCACACCGATCGCGAGCGCAGGGATGGTGACCGGCAGCGTGTACGCCTCGGGCGTGACGACGTCCGAGGCGCCGAGGCGGACCCAGGTGGCCAGTACGAAGAGCACGGCAGCCGCGTATCCGACGGGGCGACGGTCGGCCCGTACAGCGGTGCCGGCGGCGATGACGCCGGAGAGCGCCAGGACCAGCGCGAGGGTGGGCGCGTGGCCCACCGTGAGGCCGATCGCGAGCAGCCCCGTAGCGGCGCCCGTGACCTCCAGGGGCGCGGCGGTGACGTGGTCGCGGATACGGGCGGCGAGCACGGCGGCCGCCGCCGGGACGGCGAGGATGACCAACCCGGCGTGATGGGGCGCGAGTTCGAACGAGGCGGCGGCGGCGCCGGCCAGTCCGGTCGCGTACACGACGGCCGCCGCCGCGGCGACCGGCGGCGTAACGGCTCCCTTGGCGAGCACGGCGGCCGCGCCGAACAGGGCCAGCATGACGCCGAGCACGGCGAAGGTGGCGGCCTGGGCGGCCAGCGCCAGCAGTGAGACGGAGAGCGCCGACGCGACGGCGCAGGCGAGCGCGGTGAGCGCGAGGGACGAGCCGGGTGCCGCCGTGGCGCGGACCGCCAGGGCCAGGGGCACGGCGGCCAGGAGCACGTACAGGGTTACGGCCGCCGGGTAGCCGAAGTCCAGCGCGGCCGGGGTGGCGTACGCCGCGGCCCAGGCCAGCGCGAGAGCCACGCATGCCGCCGGGGCGCGCCGGGTGGAGCCGGGTGCGGTCAGGCGGCGCGCTGCCGCGGCGACGGCGGCCACGGTCAGCAGGACCAGCGGGGCGGTGGACGTCCAGGACCAGGGCAGCTCGGAGGCCAGCGCTTCGCGGACGCCGGCCGGGGCACCGGACCAGGCACGCTCCGCCCAGGCGGCGGGGCCCAGCAGGGTGACCGCGACCAGCGGCAGCGCCCACACGGCGCCCGCCGCCAGCACCGCACCGGACGAACCGGCCAGGCCCAGGACCATGGGGCGCGGCAGGTTCGCCCGTACGACGGCCAACAGGGCCACTGCGCACAGCACGTACACCGGCATGGCCCAGGCGTCCGGCACGGCGGGCCGCAGCACGCCACCGACGGCCGCCAGCACCGCGAGCCCGGCAACTGCCGAGGCGGCGACGGCGTGCGGCGACGGTGCGGCGACGGGCGTCGGGGGCGCGGCGTGCGGCGTCGGCGCGGCGGTGCGGGGCGAGCCGGTCTCACTGCCCGGCGACGGCGCCGCCTGCGGCGTGGGCTGCTTGGTGTCCGGCGATGGGGCGACAGCATGCGGCGAGGTGACCTCGCTGTCCCGCGTCGGCGCGGCCGCGTGCGGCGTCGGCGCTTCGTGCAGCGGTGGCACGGCCGTGTGCGCGGTCTCGCCGCCCGCCGTCGGCGCGGTGGCCTGCGAGGTGGGTGCTGCCGACTGCGGGGACGGCGCGCGCCAGGCGGCGAACAGGGCGAGGGCGGCCAGCGCCAGCAGCAGTGCGCCCGGGCGCAGTGCGTCGGTGGTGCTCGCGGCAGCCAGCGACATGGAGCCGGCGCTGAGCAGCGCCCCCGCACCCGTCAGCCAGGCCCCGGCACACGCCAGCGGGCGTACCGCGCGGCCGGTGCCCCACAGGGCCACGGCGACGTCGAGCGCGGCCGTGGCCAGCAGCGCCCAGGTGAGCGTGAGCGGGCCGGCGTCGGCCGCCAGCGCCCAGAGAACGAAGGGGAGTTGAGCGGTGATCAGCGCGGCGGGCAGCGGCAGCCTCAGCCGGCCGAAGCCCAGACCGTACGCCGCCCAGAGCGCGGCCAGTACGGCCGAGCTGACCGCGGCGTACGCGAGAGAGTCCATGTCCGGCGCCGCGACGCGGTGCACCGCGTACGCGTCGAGCACCGTGAGAGCCAGCCCGAGCGCGCCCACCGACTCGGCGGTCGAGACGAGCCCGCGGCGCAGCAGCAGGGCCGGCGCGGCCAGCGCCAGGGCCGTCACGGCGCCCAGCACCGCCGAGCGGCCGCCGATGCCCATGTGGCCCCAGCTGACCAGGGTGAAGGCGACGGCGGCGATGGTCAGCAGGATGCCGCCGAGTGTCAGCAGCACGTTCTGAGCGCTGCGCGGTGAGGCCTCGTGCTGCGGGGCGTGCTGCGGGGCGAACTGCGGCGCGAAGGGGTTCTGTGGGGCTACGGGCTGCTGCATGGCACTGAGCAGCCAGGCCCTGCGGGCCAGCAACTGGGCGCGACGGGCTTCAATATGACCCAGTTCGCGGTCGAGGATCACCAATTCCTCGGCGGGTGGTGGCGCGTTCTCCATGGTTGGGAGTGTGGCGCCCGACACACGGCGGGGCATGGGTGCGGATACTCAGATCCGAAGTGAGTACGCATGGACACGCGTGCCGCGCGCAGACTTGGGGGATGGACTGGAGCCAGTACCGCTTCCGCAGCGTGTGGGACCTGCAAGCCCCGCCCGTCGCGGTCTACACCGCCCTGGAACAGGTCGACGCGTACCCGCGATGGTGGCCACAGGTGCGGCGGGTCACGCGCCTGGACGACAGCACCGGCATCGTCCGGGTGCGTTCGTTCCTGCCGTACGAACTCGTCTTCACCCTTCAGCAGAAGCGGCGCGCACCGGAAATCGGCGTACTGGAAGCGGCCATGACCGGCGACATGGAGGGCTGGGCGCGCTGGACCGTGCGGCCGCACGCCAACGGGACACGCGCCCTCTACGAACAGGAAGTGCGGGTGCGCAAGGCGCTGGTGCGCCGGCTCGCCGTACCCGGGCGCCCCCTGCTCATCGCCAATCACGCGCTGATGATGCGCGGTGGGCGGCGCGGGCTGGCCGCCGCACTCGCGGTTTGAACCCACCCCGTGAGGGCCTGTATGGTTCAGTCCGTTCCCGGGCGATTAGCTCAGTGGGAGAGCGCTTCGTTCACACCGAAGAGGTCACTGGTTCGAAACCAGTATCGCCCACCCGGGGAAGGCCGGTCCGTCACAGACGGACCGGCTTTTTTGTGTTCCCGTGCACGTTCCGCTCCGGCCCTCTCAGGCTGCCGCCGCCGGGATTTCGGGGCGCAGCGGCCATGCCGGATTCACGGCCTCCTCCGACCCGTTGCGTGCGAACCACGCCTGGAGACCACGCGCTTGTGCCGCGTGCCACACCGCCTGGAGGGTGTGCAGTTCGGCCGGCGAGAGCCGCTCAAGACGCGCGGCGAAACGGCGCCCCAGCGCGCGTACGACTTCCAGCGAGGCCGTCGCGTCGGCGGCCGCGTCGTGCGCGCCGTCCAGCTCCACCTCGTACTGCGCACACAGATCGGTGAGCGTACGGCGGCCCTTGCGGTAGCGGTCGAGATGCTTGTCCAGTACGCGCGGATCCAGCACGCACAGCGGGCGGCTGTCCAGATAGCGCGTGAGCGACGACGCGCGGTGGCGCCTCAGCTCGCGGTCCAGCAGCGTCAGATCGAACGGCGCGTTCATCACCACCAGCGGCCGGCGCGCGATGCTCTGCTCGGCGAGGCCCCTGGCTATCTCCTCCACGACCGGCGCGGGCCAGCGGCCGTTGCGCTGAAGGTGATCGTCCGTCAGCCCGTGGATCGCGGCCGCCTCCGCGGGCACCGGAATGCCCGGATTCACCAACCAGCGCGTCACCCGCACCCGTCCGCCCGGCGTGTCCTGCACGACCAGCGCGGCGGAAACTATGCGGTCCTCCTCGACATCCACGCCCGTGGTTTCGGTGTCGAACGCGGCCAGGGGTCCTTCGTACCAGCACGTCATGTCGAACTCCTCTAGCTCCCTTGGCAGATGGCGTGCGTCCCCTGCCCGAACCGGTGATACCCGGCTCGTTTGTGCGGTACGCCGTTTGCGGGGCAGGCAGAGCGGAGACAACACAGGTGACGGGGCGTGCAATTGACGGCCCGTCGCGGGGAAAGATCGGCACAGCCCGGAAGGCACCGTCAGCCATGGCGCTCGCGCAGCCCGAACCGGGCGGGCTGCTGCCCGAGCGGATCGCACCGCTGCGCGGCGGACTCGCCACCACTGCCTGCATGGAGACTCTTCAGGTGGGCTATCTGCACGCGGTCGCGGCGGCCGCGGGATGTTCTCTCTCACAGCCGTTTCCGGACAACGGCATCGACTGGCACGTGAGCCACAGCGCTCCCGAGCACACCGTCGATGACGAAGTCACCATCAAAGTGCAGCTCAAATGCACCTACCAGATCCCGCCGCACCCGGCCGGGGGCGCGTTCTCCTTCACGCTCGACAACGCGCACCTGGAGAAGCTCGCCCGCAGCCCGGTTTCGGTACACAAGATTCTGGTCGTGATGCTCGTACCGCGGACCCAGGAGGACTGGCTGCGCGCCGGTCACGACCGCCTCGATCTGCGGCACTGCTGTTACTGGACCAACCTGGCCGGACACCCGGTGACGGGCAGGCGCAGGACAACTGTGCGGATCCCGACCTCGCGGATATTCGACGACCGAGCACTCTGCGAGATCATGACCCGGGTCGGGGTGGGAGGGAGACCCTGATGCAACACCGGCCGATCGACGAGCCCGTACGACCACACCCGAGCACGGAGTCCGACAGTGGCTTCACCACGGGTGCGGGGGTCTGGGACGCGGTTGCGGGGCCCGACCCCGCCACGGTGGACCCCGCCGTGCTCGGCGTCCTGCTGGCCCGGCACGGCTGGCGGCGGCGCGGGGGAGCGGCGGGGCGCTACGCGCGCTGGACCGCGCCCGGACCGTCCGACGGCGCTACGAGCCTGCTCGTACCGGAGAGCAGGGCGTTCCCCGACAGCGACGACCTGCTCGGCGAGGCACTGACGGCGCTCGCCCGGTGCGCCGCGCCCTCCGCCCGTGAGGTACTGGTCTCACTCGCCGTCCCGAGCGACGAGATCCGCTGGTGGCGCGACGTACCGGAAGGCCCTTCCGGAACCGCCTCGTGGACCGCGCAGGAGCAACTGCGCTCGGCGGCGCGCCAGATGCTGCTCGCGGCGGCGCTCGCCGCGCGCGGGCGCGCCGGGTACTACGGCGCGCGGCACCGGCGGCAGGCGCAGACGTCGCTGGAGGGCGTGCTGGTGGGGCCGGCTCCCGGTGGGCGCGCGCTCACGGCGTTCGTACCGGTGGAAGCGGGGCGCGGCGCTGTCGTACGGCTGCACCACGCCCTGCACGCGGCCCGCGAGGCCGTCGACTACAAGCGGGCGACGGGCGGCATGGACGCCTTCGACTCGGCCGTCGAGGCGGGCGTGAGCCGCGAGCTCACGGACGCGGTGATCGCGCTGGTGCACGGCTCGGAGGGCACGCGGATCGGGCTGGAGTGGTCGCCGGCCGCCGGGGTGCCGGAGGGATGCGCGGCGCACCCGGAGGCGGTGGAGTTCTCGCCGGGCGACCTGCCGGCGCTGCGCGAGGCGGGTGCGCGCTACCTGCACGGCGAGTCCTCCGTGGCGGTACGGATCACGGGCACGGTGGTACGGATGCGGCGCTCGGGGCCGCGCGGGGCCGGCACGGTGCGGCTGCGCGTCCTGGCGGGCGCGGAGGTGCCGTACGTACGGATGGTGCTCGACGAGGAGGCGTACCGCATCGCCGGCCACGCCCATCTGGTCGGGCTGCCGATCAGGGTGCACGGGCAACTGGAGAGCCGGGGCGGCTTCCGGCGGCTCACGGGGGCGGACAGTGTGGTGCCGGTGCAGGTGGACGACGCTGAGCGGGACCGGCTGATGAAGTCGCTCCAGGAGAATCTGGACTTTTTCGAGGAGGCGTGCGGCGGGGAGTAGCGGCGGGGAATTAACCGTTTAGCGATGTGGTCGCCGGGCTCGGTACGATTCAGGGGCGCGCAGTCTCCTCTGTCGCGACCCCCTCAGTCAGGAGTGACCGGTGTCAGACGTCCGTGTGTTCATCCAACGCGATTCCGAGCGGGAAGAGCGCGTGGTGACCACGGGCACTACGGCGGCGGAACTCTTCCCCGGCGAGCGCACCGTCGTGGCCGCGCGCGTGGGCGGCGAGCTGAAGGACCTGGCGTACGTCGTCGCTGACGGCGAGGAGGTCGAGCCGGTCGAGATCTCCTCCGAGGACGGCCTGAACATCCTGCGCCACTCCACCGCGCACGTCATGGCGCAGGCCGTGCAGGAGCTCTTCCCCGAGGCCAAGCTCGGCATCGGCCCGCCGGTCAAGGACGGCTTCTACTACGACTTCGACGTCGAGAGGCCGTTCACCCCCGAGGATCTCAAGGCCATCGAGAAGAAGATGCAGGAGATCCAGAAGCGCGGGCAGCGCTTCTCCCGCCGCGTGGTCTCGGACGAGGCCGCACGCGAGGAGCTGGCGGACGAGCCGTACAAGCTGGAGCTCATCGGCATCAAGGGTTCGGCCTCGACCGACGACGGCGCGAACGTCGAGGTGGGCGGCGGCGAGCTGACCATCTACGACAACCTGGACGCCAAGACCGGCGACCTGTGCTGGAAGGACCTGTGCCGCGGTCCGCACCTGCCGACCACTCGGAACATCCCCGCCTTCAAGCTCATGCGCAACGCCGCCGCCTACTGGCGCGGCAGCGAGAAGAACCCGATGCTCCAGCGCATCTACGGCACCGCGTGGCCGTCGAAGGACGAGCTGAAGGCGCACCTGGAGTTCCTCGCCGAGGCCGAGAAGCGCGACCACCGCAAGCTCGGTTCCGAGCTGGACCTCTTCTCCATCCCGGAGCAGATCGGCTCCGGCCTCGCGGTCTTCCACCCCAAGGGCGGCATCATCCGCCGGGTCATGGAGGACTACTCGCGCCGCCGGCACGAGGAGGAGGGGTACGAGTTCGTCTACACCCCGCACGCGACCAAGGGGAAGCTCTTCGAGACCTCGGGGCACCTGGACTGGTACGCCGACGGCATGTACCCGCCCATGCAGCTCGACGAGGGCACGGACTACTACCTCAAGCCCATGAACTGCCCGATGCACAACCTGATCTTCGACGCGCGGGGCCGGTCCTACCGTGAACTGCCGCTGCGCCTCTTCGAGTTCGGGACCGTGTACCGGTACGAGAAGTCGGGCGTCGTGCACGGCCTGACCCGGGCCCGCGGCTTCACTCAGGACGACGCGCACATCTACTGCACCAAGGAGCAGATGGCGGAGGAGCTCGACCGTACGCTCACCTTCGTCCTCGGGCTGCTGCGCGACTACGGCCTGACCGACTTCTACCTTGAGCTGTCCACCAAGGACCCGGAGAAGTTCGTCGGGTCGGACGAGATCTGGGAAGAGGCCACCGAGACGCTTCGCCAGGTCGCCGAGAAGCAGGGCCTCCCGCTGGTCCCCGACCCGGGCGGCGCGGCCTTCTACGGCCCGAAGATCTCCGTGCAGTGCAAGGACGCCATCGGCCGTACCTGGCAGATGTCGACCGTCCAGCTCGACTTCAACCTTCCGGAGCGCTTCAACCTGGAGTACACCGGTCCCGACGGCACCAAGCAGCAGCCGGTCATGATTCACCGTGCTCTGTTCGGCTCCATCGAGCGCTTCTTCGCGGTGCTGCTCGAGCACTACGCGGGTGCGTTCCCGGCGTGGCTGGCTCCGGTGCAGGCGGTCGGCATTCCGATCGGCGACGCGCACATTCCGTACCTTCAGGAGTTCGCCGCGGAGGCGAAGAAGAAGGGGCTGCGGGTCGACGTGGACGCCTCCTCGGACCGTATGCAGAAGAAGATCAGGAACCAGCAGAAGCAGAAGGTTCCGTTCATGATCATCGTCGGTGACGAGGACATGAGCGCGGGCACGGTGTCGTTCCGCTACCGCGACGGGTCGCAGGAGAACGGCGTCCCGCGCGACGAAGCGCTGGCGAAGCTGGTTGATGTCGTGGAGCGTCGCGTTCAGGTCTGACCTTCCGCGATCGTTTTCGCAGGCCCCCGGCGAGCACTAGCCCGCCGGGGGCCTGTTCGCGTCCTCTCTTGCGAAGGTCTGGATCAGCCAGGACGAGAACGAGCCCGTCACCGCGCCCAGCAGCGCCAGGCCGCCCGTCATCAGGCCGACGGCGATGATTCGTCCACCCCCGGTCACCGGCGACACATCGCCGTACCCGACCGTCGTCAGGGTCGAGCAGACCCACCACACGGCGTCCCCGAAAGTATGGATCGTGGCGCCCGGCGCCGCGTGTTCCTGCTGTAGACGGCCAGTGCGCCGGTGAAGCCCAGCAACAGCGCCGACAGCCCCGCATACGTGATCACGCGCGCGTGCAGGCTCAGCCGCGGCTGAGCGCGCCGGCTCTGCACCGCCGTGTAGACCCGCACCATGCGCAGCGGACGCAGCAGCGGCATCAGCAGTACCACGGTGTCCAGCCAGTGCGTGCGGACGAAGCCCCGCCGCCCCGTCAGCCGCCACCGCAGCAGATAGTCGGCGGCGAACAGGCTCCACAGGACCACGATCACCACCACGCACGCGTTCCGCCAGGCCGGGGGCAGGCCGTGGGCCAGCACCAGGACCGCGTACGCGGCGAGGAAGAGCAGCGACGCGGCGAAGAGCGGGATCTCGCTCCGCTGCTCCCAGCGCCGTGCCGGACTGCTTTCATGATCGGCGTGCATCGACCCAGCATGGCCGCCAGGCCCCTGACAGCGCCCCGGCGACACGTTCGGCGGGTACCAAGTCATATGCTGCACTCCATGACGATTGAGCCGGAGCAGCAGATCGGAGTCGGGACGCCGGACGCGTTCCAGCGCCTGTGGACGCCCCACCGGATGGCGTACATCCAGGGGGAGAACAAGCCGACCGGTCCGGGGGCCGAGGACGGCTGCCCGTTCTGCTCGATCCCGGCGAAGTCCGACGAGGACGGGCTCGTCGTCGCGCGCGGTGAGCACGTGTACGCGGTGCTGAATCTTTACCCGTACAACGGCGGGCACCTGATGGTCGTCCCGTACCGCCATGTCGCCGACTACACGGACCTGGACGACGCCGAGACCGCCGAGCTCGCTGCCTTCACCAAGCGTGCGATGACGGCGCTGCGGACGGCTTCCGGGGCACAGGGTTTCAACATCGGGATGAACCAGGGCGCGGTCGCCGGGGCGGGTATCGCGGCGCATCTGCACCAGCACCTCGTGCCGCGCTGGGGCGGGGACACGAACTTCATGCCGGTCGTCGGGCACACCAAGGTGCTGCCGCAGCTGCTCGGGGACACCCGCAAGATGCTGGCCGACGCCTGGCCGGCGGCCTGACCAACGGGCGCCCCGCGCCCCCGCCCCGCGGGGTCACGCGTCGTACACGTCGGCCTTCCTCGGCGCCGCGTCCTGGACCAGGCCGCTGAGGATCAGGGAACGGTTGCTGAAGCGGTCGGTGTCCACGCCGTGGTCGTCGAGTACGCGGATGGCCGCCGCGTGGACGACGCGCAGTACGGGCGCGGCCGCGCGCATCGCGTCGTCGGCCATGAAGCGGTGCCGCCAGGGCTTCTCCGCCCAGGCGTGCCGCAGGCCGAAGGGCTCCGGGAGCACGATCTTGCCGCCGAAGTAGTCAAGGATCGGCGGGAACCAGGTGAACGGGGCACGGACGGCCAGTCGTACCACTTCGTTGGCGTCGACGAGCGGCAGCTTCTTGTCCACCGTCTCCCAGAACTTGACCGGCTTGCTCACGGTCACCGTCTTGGCCGCGGGCTTTGTGGTGAAGAGCGAGTGGACCGGGCCCAGCGCGTGGCCCGTGACCTCGATGCGCAGCGTCTCGTGCAGCACGGTGACGGTGATCAGCATGGTGATGACCAGCTGGCCGTCCCAGAGTGTGAACTGCACGCCCAGATAGTGGCGGTTTCCGGCGCCGAACTGCTGCTCGTTGCAGATCCGCTGGATCTCGTGGCCCTTGGTCTGGAACGCGGCGACGTCCTGGCCGTCGGGCCTGGTCACCTCGGCGGCGTTCTCGCCGATCGGGGCGACGACCCAGTGCCGTACGGACGGCTTGGGGAAGCCGCCGGTGTGCAGGGGGCCGCGCTCCAGCATGCGCAGCTGGTCGTGGATGGCGCGTATGACGTCCCAGCTGCGGAATCCGTGGATCTCCTTGCCGGGGTCCCGTGAGACGAGCTCTTCGGCGAGCTGCCAGCTGCCCCATCGCGTGCCCATGCCGAGTATTCCCTTGGGGCCCGCGTAGAAGACCGAGTTGCTGTACTGCTCGGCGGTGAGCTTGGCGAGCGACTGGCGCAGCTGCTCGGCGGCCGACTCGTTGGGGTCACGCGGTACGGCTTCGGGGATCTTGGCGCCCACGCCGCCGCCCGACAGCAGTGCTTCCCACCGGGCCCGCATGTCCTTGGCCGTGGACTCGCTGATCTGCTTCGCCCACAGCCAGCCGATGACCGGGGCGACGAGCATCGCCCGCAGATAGATCGCCCAGAAGCCGCCGAAGGGCAGTTTGATGAGGGCGATCACGGCGAGTCCGCCGACGGCGACCAGGGCGGCCGTCGCGAGGGCGCCGGCCCGCTTGTCCTTGGAGCCCGCGATCGTACGGCGCAGCTGGAAGACGCCCAGCCAGATGAGCATCCCGGGCAGGAAGGCCAGGCCGAAGAGCGCCATGACGCCGGTGAGTTTCGCGTCCCGTTCCTTGCGGATGCGGGTCGCGGCGAGGCAGTGCTCGACGACGGTCTGCGGTTCGGTGCCGAAGGACTGGATGAGCGCCTTGCGGGCCCCGCCGAGCATGCGCACCTGCACGGCGCGTGAGAAGGCCTCGCCCAGGTTCGGTTCGAGGAGGGAGAGCTTGCCCTTCTTGACCTCGGACTTGTGCCACTCGCTGTCGGCCTTGAGGATCTCGGTGACCGGGCTGTCGCGGTACGCCGCCGAGGCCAGGGCCTGGGTCGCCGCCGTCTGGCCCGCCGATCCCTGGAGCGGGACCTGCGCCCCCGGTGAGAAGTCGAACCCGTCATCCGCCACTGCTGCCCCCATCGCCGCACGTAACCGCCCCTGCGGCCTGTTCCCAACTGCTTGTCCAGTAGTGTCCCTGCCCGTCATGGGACAGTGAAATGCCGCCCGCCGCAAGAGAATTGGGCGGGCGGCTGGTCAACTATGGGCCTATGTTCCCTTTTCTGCCTGTTCGCGAATCTTGCCCGCCAGCTGAGGCGGCATCGGTTCGTGGCGGGCGTACGAGCGGCTGAACCGTCCGGTGCCGTGCGATACCGACCGCAGGTCCAGGGCGTACCGGCCGAGTTCGATCTCCGGAACCTCGGCCCGCACGAGCGTGCGCCCCTGCCCGCCCGCCTGCTCGGTTCCGACCACCCGGCCCCGCCGTCCCGACAGGTCGCTCATCACCGGCCCGACGTACTGGTCGGGCACCAGCACCAGCACCTCGGCGACCGGCTCCAGGAGGTGGATCTTCGCCTCGGCGGCGGCCTCGCGCAGCGCCAGGGCGCCCGCCGTCTGGAACGCCGCGTCGGAGGAGTCGACCGAGTGTGCCTTTCCGTCGAGCAGCGTGACCCGTACGTCCACGAGCGGGTAGCCGGCGGCCACTCCACGTGCCGCCTGGGCGCGTACACCCTTCTCGACGGACGGGATGAACTGGCGGGGTACCGCGCCGCCCACCACCTTGTCGACGAACTCGATGCCGCTGCCCGGCGGCAGCGGCTCCACCTCGATCTCGCAGATCGCGTACTGGCCGTGGCCGCCGGACTGCTTCACATGCCGCCCGCGGCCGACCGTGCCGGCGCCGAACGTCTCGCGCAGCGACACCTTGTGGGGTACGACGTCCACCCGCACCCCGTACCGGCTGCGCAGCCGCTCCAGCGCCACGTCGCGGTGTGCCTCGCCCAGGCACCACAGCACCAGCTGGCGGGTGTCCTGGTTCTGCTCCAGGCGCATCGTCGGGTCCTCGGCGACCAACCGGGCCAGCCCCTGGGAGAGCTTGTCCTCGTCCGCCTTGCTGTGCGCCTGGATGGCGAGCGGCAGCAGCGGGTCGGGCATGGTCCACGGTTCCATCAGCAGCGGGTCGTCCTTCGCGGACAGGGTGTCCCCGGTCTCCGCGCGCATCAGCTTCGCGACGCTGGCGATGTCACCCGCGATGCAGCGGTTCAGGGTGCGCTGGTGCTTGCCGAACGGGGACGACAGTGCGCCGATCCGCTCGTCCACATCGTGGTCCTCATGGCCCCGGTCCGTCAGGCCGTGCCCCGACACGTGCACCGTCTCGTCGGGCCGCAGGGTCCCGGAGAAGACCCGCACCAGGCTGACCCGCCCGACGTACGGGTCGGACGCCGTCTTGACGACCTCGGCGACCAGCGGCCCGTCGGGGTCGCAGGTGACCGCCGGGCGGGGCCTGCCGTCGGGGGTCGTGACCACCGGCGCCTCGCGCTCGGCAGGCGTCGGGAAACCGCCGGTGATCAGCTCCAGCAGCTCGATCGTGCCGATGCCCTCGCGGGTGCCTTCCGCCGCCGGCGCGGCGGCGAGTACCGGATGGAAGGTGCCGCGCGCGACGGCTCGTTCCAGGTCGTCGACGAGCGTCTTGTAGTCGATCTCCTCGCCGCCGAGATAGCGGTCCATGAGGGTCTCGTCCTCGCTCTCGGCGATGATCCCCTCGATCAGCCGGTCGCGCGCCTCGGCGATCCGGGGCAGCTGCTCCCCGTCCGGCGGTGTGTCCTTCCGCTCGCCGGAGGAGTAGTCGAAGATCCGTTGCGACAGCAGGCCGACGAGCCCTTTCACCGGGGCGTGCCCGTCGGGTCCCTTGGGGCCGTACAGCGGCAGATACAGCGGCAGTACGGCGTCGGGGTCGTCGCCGCCGAAGGTCTGCGCGCAGACCCGGGTCATCTCGTCGAAGTCGGACCTGGCCGCTTCGAGGTGGGTGAAGACGATCGCCCGCGGCATGCCGACCGCGGCGCACTCCTCCCACACCATCCGGGTCGAGCCGTCCACTCCGTCCGATGCCGAGACGACGAAGAGGGCGGCGTCCGCCGCCCGCAGACCGGCCCGGAGTTCCCCGACGAAGTCGGCGTATCCGGGGGTGTCGATCAGATTGATCTTTACGCCGCCCCATTCGACGGGGGCCAGCGACAGCTGCACCGAACGCTGCTGCCGGTGCTCGATCTCGTCGTAGTCGCAGACGGTCGTGCCGTCCTCGACGCGGCCCGCCCTGTTGACCGCTCCAGCTGCCAGCGTGAGGGCCTCGGCCAGGGTGGTCTTTCCGGATCCGCTGTGGCCGACCAGCACGACGTTGCGTACGGACGAGGGCCGGTCGGCCGCTACTGCCCTGCCGGCGGCCCCGGGGTGTGAATGTGTCTTGTCGCCCATGATTCTGCCTCCCAGTTCGAGCACGGTGAGGAGAGGGGGCGCGGACATGTGGGAGCCGCAGTGGCGAGGCGACACCAGTGACGCCCGCGGTCTTTCGAGCTTTCCACTCGCGCCACGGCACGTCCATACGTAGTACGCGATCGAGAGGCGCCAGGAGGCCCTGTGACGGCCCGGCGATGCCCCGGCGGTCTCCCGGGACCATCGTCGCTACGATGGGCCAGCCGGTAGCCATAGGGGCCACACGGCCACCGAACCCTCGGGAAGGCCATGCTGAACAAGTACGCGCGTGCATTCTTTACGCGTGTCCTCACACCGTTCGCCGCGTTTCTCCTCCGCCGTGGGGTGAGCCCCGACGCGGTGACGCTCATCGGCACGGCCGGAGTGATGGCGGGTGCGCTGGTCTTCTTCCCCCGGGGAGAGTTCTTCTGGGGCACGATCGTCATCACGCTCTTCGTCTTCTCCGACCTCGTCGACGGCAATATGGCGCGGCAGGCGGGGGTTTCGAGCCGCTGGGGCGCGTTCCTGGACTCGACGCTCGACCGGGTCGCCGACTCGGCCGTCTTCGGGGGCATCGCGCTCTGGTACGCGGGCACAGGCGACGACAACATCCTGTGCGCCGTCGCCATCTTCTGCCTGGCCAGTGGCCAGGTCGTCTCGTACACCAAGGCGCGCGGCGAGGCGATCGGCCTGCCGGTCGCGGTCAACGGCCTGGTGGAGCGCGCCGAACGGCTCGTCATCACGCTCGTCGCCGCCGGACTGGCCGGACTGCACAACTTCGGGGTGCCCGGCATCGACGTACTGCTGCCGATCGCCCTGTGGGTCGTGGCAGTCGGCAGCCTGGTGACACTCGGGCAGCGGGTCGTCACCGTACGCAGGGAAGCGGCGGAGGCGGACGCCGCCGGCGCGCCGGGGAGCGAGGCCACGTCGTGAGCGGCGCCAGGGAACGGCTGACGGACACGCTGTACGGCCTCGGCTGGGGCACGGTCAAAAGGCTGCCGGAACCGGTGTCCGTCGCCCTCGGGCGCACGATCGCCGACACGGTCTGGAAGCGGCGCGGCGCGAGTGTGCTGCGGCTGGAGTCCAACCTCGCCCGGGTCGTGCCGGACGCGGGCCCCGAGCGCCTCGCCGAGCTGTCCAAGGCCGGCATGCGCTCGTACATGCGCTACTGGATGGAGTCCTTCCGGCTGCCCGCGTGGAGCCCGGAGCGCGTGAAGAACGGCGTCCAGATCGAGGACATAGACCGCCTCACGGACGTGATCGCCTCCGGGCGGGGCGTCATCCTCGCACTGCCGCACCTCGCGAACTGGGATCTCGCGGGCGCCTGGGTCACCACCAAGCTGGAGATTCCCTTCACCACGGTCGCGGAGCGGCTCAAGCCCGAGACGCTGTACGACCGGTTCGTCGCGTACCGGGAGGGCCTCGGGATGGAGGTCCTGCCGCACGAGGGCGGCAGCGCCTTCGGGACTCTCGCGCGGCGGCTGCGGGCCGGCGGCCTCGTCTGCCTGGTCGCCGACCGCGACCTGTCCGCGTCCGGCACCGAGGTGAAGTTCTTCGGCGATACGGCGCGCATGCCCAGCGGGCCCGCACTGCTGGCACAGCAGACCGGGGCGCTGCTGCTGCCCGTGACCCTCTGGTACGACGATTCACCGGTGATGAGCGGGCGGGTCCACCCGCCCGTCGACGTACCGGATACAGGGACCAAGGCCGAGAAGACGTCGGTCATGACGCAGGCGCTGGCGGACGCCTTCGCCACCGGGATCGCCGACCACCCCCAGGACTGGCACATGCTGCAACGGCTGTGGCTCGACGACCTCGAGCCGCGTCAGGAGAGCTCGTGAAGATCGGCATTGTCTGCCCGTACTCGTGGGACGTGCCGGGTGGCGTCCAGTTCCACATCCGTGACCTGGCCGAGCACCTGATCCGGCTCGGGCACGAGGTCTCCGTCCTGGCCCCCTCGGACGACGAGACACCGCTGCCGCCGTACGTCGTGTCCGCCGGCCGGGCTGTGCCCGTGCCGTACAACGGCTCGGTCGCGCGCCTCAACTTCGGCTTCCTGTCGGCCGCGCGGGTGCGGCGCTGGCTGCACGACGGCAGGTTCGACGTGATCCACATCCATGAGCCGACCTCGCCGTCGCTCGGGCTGCTCGCGTGCTGGGCCGCGCAGGGGCCGATCGTCGCCACCTTCCACACCTCCAACCCGAAGTCCCGGGCGATGATCGCGGCGTACCCGATCCTGCAGCCCGCGCTGGAGAAGATCAGCGCGCGTATCGCGGTGAGCGAGTACGCGCGGCGCACGCTGGTCGAGCACCTCGGCGGGGACGCGGTCGTCATCCCCAACGGCGTCGATGTCGACTTCTTCGCGAAGGCCGAGCCCGAGGCGGACTGGCAGGGCAACACCATCGGCTTCATCGGCCGCATCGACGAGCCGCGCAAGGGCCTGCCCGTCCTGATGCGTGCCCTGCCGAAGATCCTGGCCGAGCGCCCGGACACCCGGCTGCTGGTCGCGGGCCGGGGCGACGAGCAGGAAGCGGTCGCATCCCTCCCCAAGGAGATGCGCGACCGCGTCGAGTTCCTCGGCATGGTGAGCGACGAGGACAAGGCGCGGCTGCTGCGCAGTGTCGACCTGTACGTCGCCCCGAACACCGGTGGCGAGAGCTTCGGCATCATCCTCGTCGAGGCGATGTCGGCGGGCGCGGCGGTGCTGGCGAGCGACCTGGACGCGTTCGCGCAGGTACTGGACCAGGGGGCGGCGGGCGAGCTCTTCGCCAACGAGGACGCGGACGCGCTCGCCTCGGCGGCGGTGCGGCTGCTGGGGGACCCGGAGCGGCTGGTGGAGCTGCGGCTGCGGGGCTCGGCGCACGTACGGCGTTTCGACTGGTCGACGGTGGCGGCGGACATCCTGTCGGTGTACGAGACGGTGACGGACGGGGCGGCGTCGGTGGACACGGATGAGCGGGTCGGCCTGCGGGCACGTTTCGGGCTGGCCCGCGACCGGGACTGACTGTGCGGTAGCGATGGTGCCGGGTGCCGGGCCCTACGGGAACGGCATTCGGGACTGCACGATTTAGGCGCGGAGCAGCGGTGCCTGAAAGCCTCTCCGGCGTCCTGCCCACAAATCACGCTTTACGTCCCGAACACCGCTCCCTACGGTCCCGGCCCCCTCCCGTCGTCGTGGGGTACCAGTCACGACCGTTGCTGGGCCACCGGTGGCCGGGTCGCGGGCCTCCTGGTGCCGTGGCCGACGGCAGTACCCCGCCCCGAGCCGGGAACGACCCGCAGGCTGTCCACCGGCGGGAGGGGGCGGGGCGCGCAGGGGGTGGTGTTCGGGACGTAGAGCGTGATTTGTGCGCAGGGAGTGGGCTTCGTACAAAGGGCGCTGCTGGGCGGCTAAATCATGCAGTCCCGAACACCGCCCCCGGAGCGGCACGCCCCCGGCACCCCCAAAGGGCCCCGCACCGCCCGGGTAACGTGGCCGCCCGTGACCGTAACCCTCATCTGGATCGTCGTAGCCCTCTTCGCGATCGGGCTGTACCTCAGCTGGACCGCGGGCCGGCTGGACCGCCTGCACGCCCGTATCGACGCTTCCCGCGCCGCGCTCGACGCCCAGCTGCTGCGCCGCGCGTCGGTCACCCAGGAGCTGGCGACCTCCGGTGTGCTCGACCCCGCCGCTTCGATCCTGCTGTACCAGGCCGCGCACGCCGCCCGACAGGCCGAGGAGGACCACCGGGAGGTCGCCGAGAGCGAGCTCAGCCAGGCGCTGCGGGCGGTCTTCGGGGAGGTGGCGCAGGTGGACGCGGTCAAGGAGGCGCCCGGCGGCGAGGAGGCCGCGGAGGAGCTGGCGGCTGCCGTACGGCGCGTCCCGATGGCCCGGCGTTTCCACAACGACTCCGTACGCGCCGCCCGCGCCCTGCGCCGCCACCGCAAGGTCAGGTGGTTCCGGCTTGCGGGCCACGCACCGTTCCCGCTGGCATTCGAGATGGACGACGCACCTCCTGTGGCGCTGGCCGACCGCCCCGGCAGCCAGTAAAGACGCCCCGGTGGCCAGTAGAACGATCCACCGGCTACACATTGGCACTTGCGGTGGACTGGTCGGGCGATGTTCTCTCGGAGAGAGCAAAAACCTTCTTTCCTTCGAGTGAGGTCCATCCGTGTCCAGCACCAGCAACTTCCAGGCCCCCGAGACCGGCACCGCACGCGTGAAGCGCGGCATGGCGGAGCAGCTCAAGGGCGGCGTGATCATGGACGTCGTCAACGCCGAGCAGGCGAAGATCGCCGAGGACGCGGGCGCCGTTGCCGTCATGGCGCTGGAGCGGGTGCCCGCCGACATCCGCAAGGACGGCGGCGTGGCCCGGATGTCCGACCCCAACATGATCGAAGAGATCATCGAGGCCGTCTCGATCCCGGTCATGGCGAAGTCCCGCATCGGCCACTTCGTCGAGGCGCAGATCCTGCAGTCCCTCGGTGTCGACTACATCGACGAGTCCGAGGTGCTGACCCCGGCCGACGAGGTCAACCACTCGGACAAGTGGGCGTTCACCACCCCCTTCGTCTGTGGCGCCACCAACCTGGGTGAGGCCCTGCGCCGTATCGCCGAGGGCGCGGCCATGATCCGCTCGAAGGGCGAGGCCGGCACCGGCAACGTCGTCGAGGCCGTGCGTCACCTGCGCCAGATCAAGAACGAGATCGCCAAGCTGCGCGGCTACGACAACAACGAGCTGTACGCCGCCGCCAAGGAGCTCCGCGCCCCGTACGAGATCGTCAAGGAGGTCGCCGAGCTCGGAAAGCTTCCGGTCGTGCTGTTCTCCGCCGGTGGCGTCGCCACCCCCGCCGACGCCGCGCTGATGCGCCAGCTCGGCGCCGAGGGCGTCTTCGTCGGCTCCGGCATCTTCAAGTCCGGCGACCCGGCCGCCCGCGCCGCCGCGATCGTGAAGGCCACCACCTTCTACGACGACCCGAAGATCATCGCGGACGCGTCGCGGAACCTGGGCGAGGCCATGGTCGGCATCAACTGCGACACCCTCCCCGAGTCCGAGCGCTACGCCAACCGCGGCTGGTAGTCCCGGTGATGAGCAACCCCGTGATCGGAGTCCTGGCTCTCCAGGGCGACGTACGGGAGCACCTGGTCGCCCTGGCCGTGGCGGACGCCACGGCCAGGCCGGTCCGGCGCCCCGAGGAACTCGCAGAGGTCGACGGCCTGGTCATTCCCGGTGGCGAGTCCACCACCATGTCCAAGCTGGCCACGCTCTTCGGCATGCACGAGCCGCTGCGTGAGCGGATCAAGGACGGCATGCCGGTCTACGGCACCTGCGCCGGCCTGATCATGCTCGCCGACAAGATCCTGGACCCGCGTTCGGGCCAGGAGACTTTCGGTGGCATCGACATGATCGTGCGCCGCAACGCCTTCGGACGACAGAACGAGTCGTTCGAGGCGGGGGTCGAGGTCGCGGGCATAGCGGACGGTCCCGTCGAGGGCGTCTTCATCCGCGCCCCGTGGGTCGAGTCGGTCGGCGCCCGCGTCGAGGTGCTCGCCGAGCACGACGGCCACATCGTCGCCGTACGTCAGGGCAACGCCCTCGCCACGTCGTTCCACCCCGAACTGACGGGCGACCACCGGGTGCACGAGCTCTTCACAGAGATGGTGCGCGCCGTAGGCTGACGGGATCCCGGTAGGATCTCTGCCGAACGCAGCAGTATTTGGTGACGCGAAGGAGACAGGCGGATGTCCGGCCACTCTAAATGGGCTACGACGAAGCACAAGAAGGCCGTGATCGATGCCAAGCGCGGCAAGCTCTTCGCGAAGCTGATCAAGAACATCGAGGTCGCGGCCCGCACCGGCGGTATCGACCCCGAGGGCAACCCGACGCTCGTCGACGCCATCCAGAAGGCAAAGAAGAGCTCCGTCCCCAACAAGAACATCGACTCCGCGGTCAAGCGCGGCGGCGGTCTTGAGGCGGGCGGCGTCGACTACCAGACGATCATGTACGAAGGCTACGGCCCGAACGGTGTCGCGGTGCTCATCGAGTGCCTCACCGACAACCGCAACCGCGCCGCCTCCGACGTACGCGTCGCCATGACCCGCAACGGCGGTTCGATGGCCGACCCGGGTTCCGTGTCGTACCTCTTCAACCGCAAGGGCGTCGTCATCGTCCCCAAGGGCGAGTTGTCCGAGGACACGGTTCTGGACGCCGTCCTGGAGGCGGGCGCCGAGGAGGTCAACGACCTCGGTGAGTCCTTCGAGGTCCTGAGTGAAGCCACCGACCTGGTCGCGGTCCGCACCGCGCTGCAGGACGCCGGCATCGACTACGACTCGGCGGACGCCAACTTCGTCCCGACCATGCAGGTCGAGCTGGACGAGGAAGGCGCGCGGAAGATCTTCAAGCTGATCGACGCGCTGGAGGACAGCGACGACGTACAGAACGTCTTCGCCAACTTCGACGTCTCGGACGAGGTCATGGAGAAGGTCGACGCGGCCTGAGCTTTTGATCAGTACGTAGTAACGGACGGGCCGACGGGACACGCTCCCGGCGGCCCGTCCGTGCGTTGTCAGAGCCAGCGGCTACTGTGCTGATCAGTCGAAAGAGTGAGGGGGCGGGACGCGATGCGCGTACTGGGCGTGGACCCGGGGCTGACCCGGTGCGGCGTCGGCGTCGTCGAAGGTGTCGCGGGCCGGCCCCTGAAAATGCTCGGGGTCGGAGTCGTACGTACGCCGTCGGACGCCGAGTTGGGGGAGCGTCTGGTCGCCATCGAGCGCGGCATCGAGGAATGGCTTGACGAGCATCAGCCCCAATTCGTGGCCGTGGAGCGGGTGTTCAGTCAGCACAACGTCCGTACGGTCATGGGTACGGCCCAGGCCAGCGCGGTCGCCATGCTGTGCGCCGCCCGCCGCGGACTGCCCGTCGCCCTGCATACGCCCAGTGAGGTCAAAGCGGCGGTCACCGGCAACGGCCGGGCCGAGAAGGACCAGGTCGGCGCCATGGTGACCCGGCTGCTGCGGCTGGACGCCCCGCCCAAACCGGCCGACGCCGCCGACGCCCTCGCGCTCGCCATCTGCCACATCTGGCGCGCCCCCGCGGTCAACCGCCTCCAGCAGGCGCACGCCGCGGCCCGCACGCCCCGCATCCCTGTACGGAAGGTCACGCGATGATCGCGTTCGTCAGCGGCCCGGTGGCCGCACTCGCCCCCACCACGGCGGTCATCGAGGTCGGCGGCATCGGCATGGCCGTGCAGTGCACGCCGAACACCCTGTCCACCCTGCGCCTGGGCCAGGACGCGAAGCTCGCGACCTCCCTGGTCGTACGGGAGGACTCGCTGACCCTCTACGGCTTCGCCGACGACGACGAGCGGCAGGTCTTCGAGCTGCTCCAGACCGCCAGCGGCGTGGGCCCCCGGCTCGCCCAGGCCATGCTCGCCGTGCACTCGCCGGACGCGCTGCGCCTGGCGGTCTCCACCGGTGACGAGAAGGCGCTCACCGCCGTCCCCGGCATCGGCAAGAAGGGCGCCCAGAAGCTGCTCCTCGAGCTCAAGGGCCGCCTCGGTGAGCCGCTCGGCACCGGCGGTCACGTCGGCGCCCAGCGCGTCGCGTCGGGGCCCGCGCCGTGGGGCGAGCAGCTGCAGGCCGCGCTCATCGGCCTCGGGTACGCGTCGCGCGAGGCCGAGGACGCGGTCGCCGCGGTGACCCCGCAGGCAGAAGCGGCCCTTGCCGGGGGCAGCCAGCCGCCCGTACCGCAATTGCTGCGCGCCGCGCTCCAGACCCTCAACCGCGCCCGCTGATTCGAGAGATCCGCACATGAACTGGGACGAGACCGGACCCGACACCGACCAGCGGCTGGTCGACTCCGGCGCCGACGGCGAGGACCAGGCCGTCGACGCCGCACTGCGCCCCAAGGACCTGGATGAGTTCGTGGGCCAGGAGAAGGTTCGCGAGCAGCTCGACCTGGTCCTGAAGGCGGCCCGCGCCCGTGGTGCCACCGCCGACCACGTGCTGCTGTCCGGTGCCCCCGGGCTCGGCAAGACCACCCTCTCGATGATCATCGCGGCCGAGATGAACGCCCCGATCCGCATCACCTCGGGCCCCGCCATCCAGCACGCCGGCGACCTCGCCGCGATCCTCTCCTCCCTCCAGGAGGGCGAGGTCCTCTTTCTCGACGAGATCCACCGGATGTCACGCCCGGCGGAAGAGATGCTCTACATGGCGATGGAGGACTTCCGGGTCGATGTCATCGTCGGCAAGGGGCCCGGCGCCACCGCCATCCCGCTGGAGCTGCCCCCCTTCACCCTGGTCGGCGCCACCACCAGGGCCGGCCTGCTGCCGCCCCCGCTGCGCGACCGCTTCGGCTTCACCGGCCACATGGAGTTCTACGAGCCCGCCGAGCTGGAGCGGGTCATCCACCGCTCCGCGCGCCTCCTCGACCTGGAGATAGACGTGCAGGGCGCCGCGGAGATCGCCGGGCGCTCGCGCGGTACGCCCCGTATCGCCAATCGCCTGCTGCGCCGCGTCCGGGACTACGCCCAGGTCAAGGCCGACGGCGTCATCAACCGTGACATCGCCGCCGCGGCCCTCAAGGTGTACGAGGTCGACGCCCGCGGCCTCGACCGGCTCGACCGGGCCGTGCTGGGCGCACTGCTCAAGCTGTTCGGCGGCGGACCCGTGGGTCTTTCCACGCTCGCGGTGGCCGTGGGGGAGGAGCGGGAGACGGTCGAAGAGGTGGCCGAGCCGTTCCTCGTAAGGGAAGGTCTGCTGGCCCGTACGCCGAGGGGCCGGGTGGCCACGCCCGCCGCCTGGGCGCACCTCGGCCTCGTACCGCCGCAGCAGGGTAACGGAGGAAACGGACAACGGGGTCTATTCGGGACGTGACGGACGTGACGGCGCGGAAGGTCGCCCCGTCAGGAACCGCGGTGCGATGCTGGGCGTTGTTCCATTGATGCGGACTCGCTTAGACTCCGCCGATGCCGTCCTTCCAGGGTCGGCGTGCCCACCCCCGTAGATCAGGCCGCCTCCCAGCGCGGTCGTGCGAAGGAATTTCGTCCCGTGGATATCTTGACCTTCCTCCCCTTCATCGTGCTCATCGGGGCCATGTTCCTGATGACCCGGTCCGCCAAGAAGAAGCAGCAGGCGGCTGCGCAGATGCGCAACGAAATGCAGCCCGGCACCGGCATCCGGACGATCGGGGGGATGTACGCCACCGTCAAGGAAGTCAACGACGACACGATCCTCCTCGAGGTCGCGCCCGGCGTGCACGCCGTCTACGCCAAGAACTCCGTCGGTGCCGTCCTCGACGACGAGGAGTACAACCGCATCGTCCACGGCGAGAGTGCCGACCTTGCGGTCGACGCTCCGGTCGTTCCCGACGACGCCTCGTCGCTGACGGACACGGACACGGACTCCGACGTGGACGCCGCCCGCATCGACCTCGGCAAGAAGCCCGAGGCTGACAAGGCCGACAAGGCCGAGGACGTCACCGCCGCGGCCGGCGACGAGCCGAAGGACAAGAAGACCGACGGCGAGAGCGACGCGAAGTAGTCACGTAGGGGGACCGCGGCGCGCCCACCGGCGTACCCCGGTCCCCGGATCGTGTCGACTTCCGCGGGGCTGGGCCCCACATACTTCGTGGCCGCCTTGGCGCTCACCCGGCGCGGGGGCGGTTGGACAGGGAGAAACGAGAAGGTGGCAGCACCGAAGAAGGGCCGCAGGCCCGCGGGGGCTCCGGGCAGGCCAGGGCGCGCCCTGGCTCTGATCGTGATCGCCATGGTCGCGCTCACCAGCGGGATGTTCGCGACCGGTGAGCTCACGCCGCGTCTGGGCATCGACCTCGCCGGCGGCACGAGCATCACGCTTGAGGCCAGGCCGGAGCCCGGCAAGCCGAACGCCATCAACAAGACCAACATGGACACCGCGGTCGGCATCATCGACCGCCGTGTCAACGGTCTGGGCGTTTCCGAGGCTGAGGTTCAGACTCAGGGCGAGAAGAACATCATCGTCAACATCCCCAAGGGGACGAACGAGAAGCAGGCCCGGGAGCAGGTCGGCACCACCGCTCAGCTCTACTTCCGGCCGGTAGTCACGTACACCGCCGGCACCCCGATCCCCGACGCCACGCCCTCCCCGAAGGCCTCGACGAGCGGCAAGGACGGCAAGGACGACAAGTCCACGCCGACCGCGACGCCGTCGGCCAGTGCCACCACCCAGGGCCGCGCCGTGACGGACGGGCTCAAGAAGGCCCCGACGCCGACGCCCACGGGCAGCGCTTCCAAGAGTCCGGACGAGACCGGGAAGCCGTCGGCCCCGCCGTCGGCCGATCCCGCGACCTCCGCGCTGGAGAAGAAGTTCGCGGCTCTCGACTGCACCAAGAAGACCGACCGCGTCCAGGCCAACCGGGGCGTCAAGCCCGAGGACCCGATGGTCGCCTGCGGCAAGAACAACGCGGGCCAGTGGGAGAAGTACATCCTGGGCCCGGCCGAGGTCAACGGCAAGGATGTCGACGACGCCAGCGCCACCCTGGACACCCAGCGCGGCGGCGGCTGGAAAGTGAACATGGAGTTCACCGACGCCGGCTCCAAGAAGTTCCAGAAGATCACCAGCAAGCTGTCACAGCAGCAGATGCCGCAGAACCAGTTCGCCATCGTCCTCGACGGCGAGGTCGTCTCGGCCCCCACGGTCAACGAGACCCTGAGCGCCAACGCCGAGATCTCCGGCAGCTTCACCCAGGAGTCGGCCCAGGACCTGGCCAACATCCTTTCGTACGGCGCGCTGCCGCTCACCTTCAGCGAGGAGACCGTCACCACGGTCACCTCCGCGCTCGGCGGCGAGCAGCTCAAGGCCGGCCTGATCGCCGGTGCGATCGGTCTCGCGCTGGTCGTCATCTACCTGCTCGCGTACTACCGCGGCCTGGCGTTCGTCGCCATCGTCAGCCTCATCGTCTCGGCGATCCTGACGTACACGATCATGACGCTGCTCGGCCCGGGCATCGGCTTCGCGCTGAACCTCCCCGCGGTGTGTGGTGCGATCGTCGCCATCGGCATCACCGCGGACTCGTTCATCGTGTACTTCGAACGCATCCGTGACGAGATCCGCGAGGGTCGTACGCTCAAGCCCGCCGTGGAGCGTGCCTGGCCGCGCGCCCGGCGCACGATCCTGGTGTCCGACTTCGTGTCGTTCCTCGCCGCCGCGGTGCTGTTCGTCGTGACCGTCGGCAAGGTCCAGGGCTTCGCCTTCACGCTCGGCCTGACCACCCTGCTCGACGTCGTCGTGGTGTTCCTCTTCACCAAGCCGCTGATGACGCTGCTGGCGCGCACGAAGTTCTTCGGCCAGGGTCACCCCTGGTCCGGTCTGGACCCGAAGCGGCTCGGCGTACAGCCCCCGCTGCGCCGTACCCGTCGCGTCTCCGCCCCCATCGACCCGAAGGAGGCCTGAGATGTCCCGACTCGGCAGTCTCGGCGCCCGCCTCTACAACGGTGAGGTCGGTTACGACTTCGTCGGCAAGCGGAAGTTCTGGTACGGCCTCTCGATCCTGATCACCATCACGGCCATCGTCGGCCTGGCGGTGCGGGGCCTGGTCATGGGCATCGAGTTCGAGGGCGGCGCCGTCTTCACGACGGCCAAGACGAACGTCTCCGTCGCCCACGTACAGGAAGAAGCCGAGAAGGCGTCCGGGCACGAGGCGATCGTCCAGGAGCTCGGTAACGGCGGCATGCGTATCCAGCTCAGTGGTCTGGACACCCAGACCGCGAATCCGGTCAAGGACGAGCTCGCGAAGGACCTCGGTGTCGCCCCGGACGACATCACCTCCGAGCTGGTCGGCCCCAGCTGGGGCGAGCAGATCGCCAACAAGGCCTGGACCGGCCTCGCGATCTTCATGGTCCTCGTGGTCATCTACCTCGCCATCGCCTTCGAATGGCGCATGGCCGTGGCCGCCCTCATCGCCCTGATCCACGACCTCACGATCACCGTCGGTGTGTACGCACTGGTCGGTTTCGAGGTCACACCGGGCACCGTGATCGGTCTGCTGACGATCCTTGGTTACTCCCTCTACGACACCGTCGTCGTCTTCGACGGTCTCAAGGAGGGGTCGAAGGACATCACGAAGCAGACGCGCTGGACGTACAGCGAGATCGCCAACCGCAGCCTCAACGGCACCCTGGTGCGTTCCATCAACACCACGGTCGTCGCGCTGCTCCCGGTGGCGGGCCTGCTGTTCATCGGTGGCGGTGTGCTGGGCGCGGGCATGCTCAACGACATCTCGCTGTCGCTGTTCGTCGGCCTGGCCGCCGGTGCTTACTCCTCGATCTTCATCGCCACTCCGCTCGTCGCCGACCTGAAGGAACGCGACCCGCAGATGAAGGCCCTGAAGAAGCGCGTGCTCGCCAGGCGGGCTGCCGAGATGGCCAAGGGCGAGTGGCAGAACGCCGATGGCTCTGTCGGCTCCGACGGCTCCGACGAGGCGCAGCACCACGCCGGGGACGACTCGGCGCCCGCCGGGGCGGTCGTCGGCCGGCCCCGTGGCGGCAGCGGTGGCCGCGGCAGGCCTTCGGGCAAGCGGCGATGACCACCACCACGCAGGAGCTCCTGCTCAGCCGCATCCGCGACGTACCGGACTATCCGAAGCCCGGTGTGATGTTCAAGGACATCACCCCGCTGCTCGCGGACCCGGTGGCGTTCACGGCGCTGACCGACGCCCTCGCGGAGCTGTGCGTACGCTGCGGCGCCACGAAGATCGTCGGTCTGGAGGCGCGCGGCTTCATCCTGGCCGCGCCCGTCGCGGTCCGCGCCGGCCTCGGCTTCATCCCCGTACGCAAGGCGGGGAAGCTGCCGGGTGCGACGCTTTCGCAGGCGTACGAGCTGGAGTACGGCACCGCCGAGATCGAGATCCACGCCGAAGACCTGGCCGACGGCGACCGTGTCATCGTCATCGACGACGTCCTCGCCACCGGCGGCACCGCCGAGGCCTCGCTGGAGCTCATCCGGCGGGCCGGAGCCCAGGTCGCCGGGGTAGCGGTGCTCATGGAGCTCGGATTCCTGGGCGGCCGCGGCCGTCTGGAACCGGCGCTCAGGGGTGCTCCGCTGGATGCCCTGATCACAGTCTGACGGGGTCTGACCAGCACGGCTGTACGTGAGAGGCGGGGCCCGCAGGAATTGCGGGACCCGCCTTTCGCGTTGGCTCAGGTAACAGGCCCGGGGGCAACCAGAAGCCAGGCATCGTTACCATGGGCTTTCCGGGCCTGACCGGGGGACCCGGACCCGCACGAGGAGCGCTCTTGCCAGACGAGGCCCAGCCACTCTCCCCCAGCTCCCGTCCGGGGGACGCCGCAGCCGCGCAGCCCGACCAGCGGCAGCAGGCCGCCAAGGCCGCGGCGAGCCCGGCCACGCCCGCGGCGAGCCCGCCGGCCCCGCCGAACAGCGGCATCCACGCGAGCGGCCCGCCGGCCACCGGCGCGAAGAGCGGCGCCCCCGCCAAGAACCCCGAGCCCACCGGCAAGCCGAAGACCGCCCCCGAGCGGGCCGGCGGCCAGACCACGGGCTCGACGCCGCCCCCCGTTTCCGCGCCCAAGCCGGTCCAGGGCTCCACCCCGCGCACCACCGGCGGCTCTTCCAACCGGGTACGGGCCAGGCTCGCCCGGCTGGGCGTACAGCGCTCCAGCCCGTACAACCCGGTCCTCGAACCGCTGCTGCGCGCCGTGCGCAGCAACGACCCGAAGATCGAGACGTCGACGCTGCGCCAGATCGAGCGCGCCTACCAGGTCGCCGAGCGCTGGCACCGTGGCCAGAAGCGCAAGAGCGGCGACCCGTACATCACGCACCCGCTCGCCGTGACGACGATCCTCGCCGAGCTCGGCATGGACCCGGCGACGCTGATGGCGGGGCTGCTGCACGACACCGTCGAGGACACCGAGTACGGCCTGGACACCCTGCGCCGCGACTTCGGCGACCAGGTCGCTCTCCTGGTCGACGGCGTCACCAAGCTCGACAAGGTCAAGTTCGGCGAGGCCGCGCAGGCCGAGACCGTACGCAAGATGGTCGTCGCCATGGCCAAGGACCCCCGCGTCCTGGTCATCAAGCTCGCCGACCGCCTGCACAACATGCGCACCATGCGCTACCTCAAGCGGGAGAAGCAGGAGAAGAAGGCCCGCGAGACGCTTGAGATCTACGCGCCCCTGGCTCACCGCCTGGGCATGAACACGATCAAGTGGGAGCTGGAGGACCTCGCCTTCGCGATCCTCTACCCCAAGATGTACGACGAGATCGTGCGCCTCGTCGCCGAGCGCGCGCCCAAGCGCGACGAATACCTCGCCATAGTGACCGACGAGGTCCAGTCCGACCTGCGCGCCGCCCGCATCAAGGCCACCGTCACCGGCCGGCCGAAGCACTACTACAGCGTCTACCAGAAGATGATCGTCCGCGGCCGTGACTTCGCGGAGATCTACGACCTGGTGGGCATTCGGGTACTGGTCGACACGGTCCGCGACTGTTACGCCGCACTCGGCACCGTCCACGCGCGATGGAATCCGGTCCCCGGCCGGTTCAAGGACTACATCGCGATGCCGAAGTTCAACATGTACCAGTCGCTGCATACGACGGTCATCGGCCCCAGCGGCAAGCCCGTCGAACTGCAGATCCGTACGTTCGACATGCACCGCCGCGCCGAGTACGGCATCGCCGCGCACTGGAAGTACAAGCAGGAAGCCGTCGCCGGCGCCTCCAAGGTCCGTACCGACATCCCCAAGCACACCGGGCGCGGCCAGGACACCGTCAACGACATGGCGTGGCTCCGGCAGCTTCTGGACTGGCAGAAGGAGACCGAGGACCCCAGCGAGTTCCTGGAGTCCCTGCGCTTCGACCTGTCCCGCAACGAGGTCTTCGTCTTCACGCCCAAGGGCGACGTCATAGCGCTGCCGGCCGGTGCGACACCCGTCGACTTCGCGTACGCCGTCCACACGGAGGTCGGCCACCGGACCATAGGAGCGCGGGTCAACGGGCGGCTCGTACCGCTCGAATCGACCCTCGACAACGGCGACCTGGTGGAGGTCTTCACCTCCAAGGCGGCCGGGGCCGGACCCTCCCGCGACTGGCTCGGCTTCGTCAAGTCGCCGCGCGCCCGCAACAAGATCCGCGCCTGGTTCTCCAAGGAGCGCCGCGACGAGGCCATAGAGCAGGGCAAGGACGCCATCGCGCGGGCCATGCGCAAGCAGAACCTGCCGATCCAGCGCATCCTCACCGGCGACTCCCTCGTCACGCTCGCGCACGAGATGCGCTACAGCGACATCTCCTCGCTGTACGCCGCGATCGGCGAGGGCCACGTCACGGCCCAGAGCATCGTCCAGAAGCTGGTGCAGGCGCTCGGCGGCGAAGAGGCAGCCACCGAGGACATCGCCGAGAGCGCGCCGCCCTCACGCGGCCGCGGCAAACGCCGCTCGAACACCGACCCGGGCGTCGTGGTCAAGGGCGTCGACGACGTGTGGGTCAAGCTGGCCCGCTGCTGTACGCCCGTGCCCGGCGACCCGATCATCGGCTTCGTCACGCGCGGCAGCGGCGTATCGGTGCACCGCGCCGACTGCGTCAACGTCGACTCGCTGTCGAAGGAGCCGGAGCGCATCCTCGACGTCGAGTGGGCCCCCACCCAGTCCTCGGTCTTCCTGGTCGCCATCCAGGTCGAGGCACTGGACCGGTCCCGGCTGCTGTCGGACGTCACCCGCGTCCTGTCCGACCAGCACGTCAACATCCTGTCCGCGGCCGTCCAGACGTCCCGCGACCGGGTGGCCACCTCACGCTTCACCTTCGAGATGGGCGACCCCAAGCACCTGGGGCACGTCCTGAAGGCGGTGCGCGGCGTGGAGGGCGTGTACGACGTCTACCGCGTCACCTCGGCCCGCCGGCCGTAGCCGCTCTTTGCGGCTAAGCCGCCGCCGCATACGACAAACGGCCCCGGTACAGATGTGTACCGGGGCCGCTGCACGCACAGGCAGTCAGCCGCCGAACTCCTGGAGGCCCTTCAGCGCCTGGTCCAGCAGCGCCTGCCGGCCTTCCAGCTCGCGCGCGAGCTTGTCCGCCTTGGCGTTGTTGCCCGCCGCACGCGCCGTGTCGATCTGCGAGCGCAGCTTGTCGACCGCGTCCTGGAGCTGGCCCGTCAGACCCGCGGCGCGGGCGCGCGCCTCAGGGTTCGTACGGCGCCACTCGTTCTCCTCGGTCTCCTGGAGCGCCTTCTCCACCGCGTGCATCCGGCCCTCGACCTTCGGGCGGGCGTCGCGCGGCACGTGGCCGATGGCCTCCCAGCGCTCGTTGAGGGAACGGAACGCGGCCCTGGCCGCCTTCAGATCCTTCACCGGCACCAGCTTCTCGGCCTCGGCCGCGAGCTCCTCCTTGAGCTTGAGGTTCTCGGACTGCTCCGCGTCCCGCTCCGCGAAGACCTCGCTGCGCGCCGCGAAGAACACGTCCTGGGCGCCGCGGAAGCGGTTCCACAGGTCTTCCTCGGCCTCGCGCTGGGCGCGGCCGGCGGCCTTCCACTCGGTCATCAGGTCGCGGTAGCGCGCGGCCGTCGCGGCCCAGTCGGTGGAGCCCGAAAGGCTCTCCGCCTCCGCGACCAGCTTCTCCTTGGCCTTGCGGGCCTCCTCGCGCTGAGCGTCCAGCGAGGCGAAGTGAGCCTTGCGCCGCTTGGAGAACGCCGAGCGGGCGTGCGAGAAGCGGTGCCACAACTCGTCGTCGGACTTCCGGTCGAGCCTGGGCAGGCCCTTCCAGATGTCCACGAGCGCCCGCAGCCGCTCACCGGCCGACCGCCACTGCTCGCTCTGGGCGAGCTCCTCGGCCTCGACGACCAGCGCCTCCTTGGCGTGCTTCGCCTCGTCGGTCTGCTTCGCCTTCTCGGCCTTGCGCTCCTCGCGGCGCGCCTCGACCGTCGCGACCAGCGCGTCGAGGCGCTTGCTCAGCGCGTCGAGGTCACCGACGGCGTGGTGCTCGTCGACCTGCTGCCGCAGATGGCCGATCGCGGCCTGGGCGTCCTTGGCCGACAGGTCGGTGGTCTTCACCCGCCGCTCGAGGAGGCCGATCTCGACAACCAGGCCCTCGTACTTGCGCTCGAAGTAGGCCAGGGCCTCCTCGGGAGAGCCCGCCTGCCAGGATCCGACGACCTTCTCGCCATCGGCCGTACGCACGTACACGGTGCCGGTCTCGTCGACACGGCCCCACGGGTCGCTGCTCACAGCGCCTCCTCCACATGACGCCCGCGAAGGGCTGTTCACCCCTGGGCATCGTCCACAGTTTCTTTCGCGGGGCCACAGACGCCCTGCACACCGCCAACATAGGCGAACGGCAGGGCGGCTGTCCGCATCCCGCACTTCCGGATTTACTTGGTGACGGTCGCCTTGTCGATCACGACGGTGGCCTTGGGCGCCCCGTCGCCCTGACCGCTCGCCTCACCCGCGTCAGCGATCTTCTTCAACACGTCCTGACCACCCTTGATGGTTCCGAACGGTGTGTAGTTGGGCGGCAACTTGCTGTCCTGGTAGACGAGGAAGAACTGACTGCCGCCGGTCCCCGGTCCCGCGTTCGCCATCGCGACCGTGCCCGCCGGGTAGACGCCGCCCTTGAGCTTCGGGTCCTTCAGGTTCTCGTCGGGGAGCTTGTAGCCGGGCGTACCCGAGCCCTGCGCGGTCGGGTCGCCGCACTGCAGGACGTAGATGCCGCTCGTCGTCAGCCGGTGGCACTTCGTGTGGTCGAAGTAGCCCTTGCCCGCGAGGAAGTTGAACGAGTTCACCGTGCGCGGGGCCTTCGCCGCGTCCAGGCCGAGCGTGATGTCACCGCAGGTGGTCCGCAGCTTCATCGTGTACGACGCGGACTTGTCGATGGTGAGCGCGGGCTCCTTCTTGTACGACAGCTTCTTGACCGATCCCGCGGCGGGCTTGGCACAGGGATCGGCCGGCGGCGCGGCCTTGCTGTCCTTCGTGTCGCCGCCGCTCAGCGCGCCCGTCGCGTACGCCGTCGCTCCCGCCGCGAGCACCACGGCGAGCGTCGAGGCGATCACGGTGTTGCGGCGGCGCGCCTTGCGCCGGTTCTCGGCGCGGCGCTGCTGCTGGCGTTCGAACTTTTCCCGGGCGAGCTGCCGCCGCCGCTGATCGCTGCTGACCACCGGTGTTCTCCTCGTACGTCTCGTCTGTCACTGCTGTCCGGCCGAGCCGAGCTTGCCCGTACCGTATATGGGTTCGCTGTGGGTTGAGCGGCGCCGGTAGGCTCTGACCTGTTGCGAATCAATCCAGCAACCTCCCGCCGGACGACATATTGAGGACGATCGTGCTTATTGCCGGGTTCCCCGCCGGGGCCTGGGGGACCAACTGTTACCTGGTCGCCCCCGCCGCGGGCGAGGAGTGCGTGATCATCGACCCGGGCCACCAGGCCACCGCGGGCGTCGAGGAAACGCTCGCGAAGCATCGCCTCAAGCCCGTCGCGGTCGTCCTCACCCACGGCCACATCGACCACGTCGCCTCGGTCGTCCCGGTGTGCGGAGCGCACGACGTACCGGCGTGGATCCACCCCGCCGACCGGTACATGATGAGCGACCCCGAGAAGGCGCTCGGCCGCTCGATCGGCATGCCGCTGATGGGCGAGCTGACCGTGGGGGAGCCGGACGACGTCAAGGAGCTCACCGACGGCGCGGAGCTGAAGCTGGCCGGTCTCGACTTCACCGTCTCGCACGCGCCCGGCCATACGAAGGGGTCGGTGACCTTCAGGCTCCCCGAGCAGTCCGACATCCCGTCGGTCTTCTTCTCGGGCGACCTGCTGTTCGCCGGCTCCGTCGGACGCACCGACCTGCCCGGCGGCGACCACGCCGAGCTGCTCGAGTCGCTGGCCCGCGTGTGCCTGCCGCTCGACGACTCGACCGTGGTCCTGTCCGGCCACGGCTCCCAGACGACCATCGGCCGCGAGCGCGCCACCAACCCGTACATGCACGGTCTGGCCGCCGCTCCCCGACGAGGAATGTGACGAGACAAGTCCCCATGAGCACCTTCAAGGCCCCCAAGGGCACGTACGACCTGATCCCGCCGGACTCCGCGAAGTTCCTGGCGGTGCGCGAGGCGATCTCCGCGCCGCTGCGCAACTCCGGCTACGGCTACATCGAGACGCCCGGCTTTGAGGACGTCGCTCTCTTCTCGCGCGGTGTCGGTGAGTCCACCGACATCGTCTCCAAGGAGATGTACGCCTTCGAGACCAAGGGCGGCGACCAGCTGGCGCTGCGCCCCGAAGGCACCGCGTCCGTGCTGCGCGCGGCCCTCGAAGCCAACCTGCACAAGAGCGGCAACCTGCCGGTCAAGCTCTGGTACTCCGGCTCGTACTACCGATACGAGCGCCCGCAGAAGGGCCGCTACCGCCACTTCTCGCAGGTCGGCGCCGAGGCGATCGGCGCGGAGGACCCGGCGCTGGACGCCGAGTTGATCATCCTGGCGGACCAGGCGTACCGCTCGCTGGGCCTCTCGCAGTTCCGCATCCTGCTGAACTCGCTGGGCGACAAGGAGTGCCGGCCGGTCTACCGGGAGGCGCTCCAGGGCTTCCTGCGCGATCTCGAACTGGACGAGGACACGCGTCGTCGCATCGAGATCAACCCGCTGCGGGTGCTGGACGACAAGCGCGACGACGTACAGAAGCAGCTGGTCGGCGCGCCGATGCTGCGCGACTACCTGTGCGACGCGTGCAAGGCGTACCACGAGCAGGTGCGGGAGCTGCTGAACGCGGCGGGCGTCGCCTATGAGGACGACGAGAAGCTGGTGCGCGGCCTCGACTACTACACGCGGACGACGTTCGAGTTCGTCCACGACGGGCTCGGCTCGCAGTCCGCGGTGGGCGGCGGCGGCCGCTACGACGGCCTGTCCGAGATGATCGGCGGCCCCGCGCTGCCGTCCGTCGGCTGGGCGCTCGGCGTGGACCGTACGGTGCTGGCGCTGGAGGCGGAGGGCGTCGAGCTCGACCTGCCGGCCACGACCAGCGTGTACGCGGTGCCGCTGGGCGAGGAGGCGCGCCGCGTCCTGTTCGGTACGGTCACCGAGCTGCGCAGGGCGGGAGTCGCGGCCGACTTCGCCTACGGCGGCAAGGGGCTCAAGGGCGCGATGAAGAACGCCAATCGCTCGGGCGCGCGCTACACGATCGTCGCCGGCGAGCGGGATCTGGCGGACGGCCAGGTCCAGCTGAAGGACATGGAGACCGGCGAGCAGGTGCCGGTGGCCCTGGACGCGATCACCGCAGAAATCCAGCGCCGCCTGTCCTGAGTACCGCACGGGACACGGGCCCGGCCGTCCATCAGGGCGGCCGGGCCCTGCCGTTCGCCCGTCAACATGGTGGGCGCGGATTCGTCCTGCCGGGCCATGCCGGTTCCGGACAGTCCCGTACTGTCCTCCTGCGCCTGGCCGGCGTCCAGGATCGTTACTTCCCGCCGGTCAGGGCCCTGCCGGAGCCGAACGGGCGGGACGCGTGTGCGTACGTCGTTATGGTTGTCGAACGGTGGACACGGGTGGCGGTGCGGCAGAATGGGCCAGGTCCGGCAGCCCACTCAGCGACGGAACGGCGACATGACGACTGCAGCGGTAGACGACCGCACCTCCAACGGTGCGCAGGAAGGCCCGACGGGCACGACCGGCAGCGGCCGCCCCTTCGCCCTGCTGCTGGTGATCACGGGTCTGGCCGGGCTGCTGGCCTCCTGGGTCATCACGATCGACAAGATCAAGCTCCTCGAGGACCCGAACTTCACTCCGGGCTGCAGCCTCAACCCCGTTGTCGCGTGCGGCAACATCATGAAGAGCGAGCAGGCGGAGGCCTTCGGGTTCCCCAACCCGATGCTCGGCCTCGTCACTTACGCGATGGTCGTCGCCATCGGCGTGGGTCTGCTGGCCGGGGCGCGCTACCGCCGCTGGTTCTGGCTCGGTCTGAACGCGGGCACGCTTTTCGGCGTCGGCTTCTGCACCTGGCTCCAGTACCAGTCGCTCTACAACATCAACTCGCTGTGCCTGTGGTGCGCTCTGGCCTGGGTCGCCACCATCGTGATGTTCTGCTACGTCACCACGCACAACATCAAGCACCGGATCCTCCCGGCGCCGCGCGGCCTGCGCAGCGCACTGATGGAGTTCCACTGGGTGCCGCCGGTCATGTGGATCGGGATCATCGGCATGCTGATCCTGACGCGCTGGTGGGACTTCTGGACCAGCTGAGCCGCCTTCGTTCTCGCGGCCTCGCGGCGTTGTCAGTGGGCTGACATAGGCTTCATGCGTGGAGCCAGACCTGTTCACCGCAGCCGCGGAAGACCGCCAGCTCAAGGATCCGTCCAGCAGCCCGTTGGCCGTACGGATGCGTCCGCGCACCCTCGACGAGGTTGTCGGCCAGCAGCATCTGCTGAAGCCGGGCGCCCCGCTGCGGCGGCTGGTGGGGGAGGGCAGCGGCGGTCCCGCCGGACCGTCCTCGGTGATCCTCTGGGGGCCGCCCGGCATCGGGAAGACGACTCTGGCGTACGTCGTCAGCCTGGCCACCCAGAAGCGCTTCGTGGAACTCTCCGCGATCACCGCCGGGGTGAAGGAAGTACGGGCCGTCATCGACGGCGCCCGCCGCGCCTCCGGGGGCTACGGCAAGGAGACCGTCCTCTTCCTCGACGAGATCCACCGCTTCAGCAAGGCCCAGCAGGACTCGCTGCTGCCCGCCGTCGAGAACCGCTGGGTCACGCTCATCGCGGCGACCACCGAGAACCCGTACTTCTCGATCATCTCTCCCCTCCTCTCCCGCTCTCTGCTGCTCACGCTGGAGTCGCTGACCGATGACGATCTGCGGTCCCTGGTGCACAGGGCCCTCACCGAGGAGCGCGGTCTCGGCGGCGCGGTCACGCTCTCCGGTGACGCCGAAGCGCATCTGCTGCGGATCTCGGGCGGCGACGCCCGGCGCGCCCTCACTGCGCTCGAAGCGGCCGCGGGCGCCGCCATCTCCAAGGGCGAGGAGGAGATCACGCTCGAAACGGTCGAGGAGACGGTCGACCGCGCGGCGGTGAAGTACGACCGCGACGGCGACCAGCACTACGACGTGGCGAGCGCCCTCATCAAGTCCATCCGCGGCTCCGACGTCGATGCGGCGCTGCACTATCTGGCCCGCATGATCGAGGCGGGGGAGGACCCCCGGTTCATCGCCCGGCGCCTGATGATCTCGGCCAGTGAGGACATCGGCCTCGCCGACCCGACCGCGCTGCCGACGGCCGTCGCCGCCGCCCAGGCCGTCGCCATGATCGGCTTCCCGGAGGCCGCCCTCACCCTCAGCCACGCGACGATCGCGCTGGCCCTCGCGCCCAAGTCCAACGCCGTGACGAACGCGATCTTCGCCGCCCAGGCCGACGTACGGAAGGGAATGGCGGGCCCGGTTCCCGCGCATCTGCGCGACGGGCACTACAAGGGCGCGGCCAAGCTCGGCCACGCGCAGGGCTATGTGTATCCGCACGACGTGCCCGGTGCGATCGCCGCCCAGCAGTACGCCCCGGACGCCGTGCAGGGCCGCCATTACTACGAACCCACGCGCTACGGAGCGGAAGCCCGTTACGCCGACGTCGTCGAGAAGGTGCGCGGCCGGCTGCGCGGCGACGGTCAGTCCGAAACGCGCCCTTGACGCCCCGGCCGCTTCACTGCGAAGCGGCCGCCTCGAAAAGCTGGTGCATGGCGCGCCGCAGCCCGATGACGTCGCGCACCGGTTCGCGGAAGTCGAACCGCGCGTCGAAGACGCGCCCGTCGGCGCCGCCGCTGAAGCGCACCCGCAGCCCGAACCGGTCAAGCGCCAGCGGCACCGCGCTCGTTCCGGCGGCCCGGTCGCCCACCAGAGCGCACAGCTGCCGCACCTGTTCGCTGTGCACGGCGTGCAGATGCTGAAGCAGCTCGGCCTCGTGCTCGACGAGCGGATCGGCGGCAGCCGCCACGAACCCCTCGGGGTCGACCATCCCCGTCCCCCACAGGTCGTCCACGCGTGCCTCCCCGACCTCCAGCCGCAGCAGCATGCGCCCCGGCTCCGCCACGCCACGTACGCAGGTGAGCCACCCGGAGACCCACGCGCGGCCCCGGATACGGTTGGGGACGGAGACCGGCGCTACGTCGGTGATCTCCAGCACCACGCGCAGCTCGTCGTCCTGTGCGTGGGTGGCGGCCCGTACGGCCGGAGAGTCCGCGGGATAGACCAGCAGCACTTCACCGTCGGGCCCTACGCTCCGCTCGTCGGGGACCAGCTGGTCAGGACGGGCCACGACAGGGCCCGGGAGAAGCAGTACCGCGGACGAGGTACTCTGTACGAGAGTTCGTGTGCGCTCGGCTGCTGACGGCATCCGCGCGATTTCAAGTCCGCTGGGACGCGGCTGACCACGATCTGATCGGACCTCCGTCGCGTCGACACTCTTGATGTCGGCCTTCTTTGTGTTGTCCGTGACGTGACTGGTGTTCCCCGGGCGAGACATGCGATCTCCTTGAGTAAGGTGAGCCTAACCTAACCTACAACGGAGGTCTGGAGAACGTGCCTAACCAGTCGCGTCCCAAGGTCAAGAAGTCCCGTGCGCTCGGCATTGCGCTGACGCCGAAGGCTGTCAAGTACTTCGAGGCCCGCCCCTACCCGCCGGGCGAGCACGGCCGTGGACGCAAGCAGAACTCGGACTACAAGGTCCGTCTGCTCGAGAAGCAGCGTCTGCGCGCCCAGTACGACATCAGCGAGAAGCAGATGGCCCGCGCCTACGACCGCGCCAAGAAGGCCGAAGGCAAGACCGGCGAGGCCCTGGTCATCGAGCTCGAGCGCCGCCTCGACGCCCTCATTCTTCGTTCGGGCATCGCCCGCACGATCTACCAGGCCCGTCAGATGGTCGTTCACGGCCACATCGAGGTCAACGGTGGCAAGGTCGACAAGCCGTCGTTCCGTGTCCGTCCCGACGACGTCGTGATGGTCCGCGAGCGCAGCCGCGAGAAGCACCCCTTCCAGGTTGCTCGCGAGGGTGGCTACGACACCGACGGTGAGACGCCGCGCTACCTCCAGGTGAACCTGAAGGCCCTGGCCTTCCGCCTGGACCGCGACCCGAACCGCAAGGAAATCCCGGTCATCTGCGACGAGCAGCTCGTCGTCGAGTACTACGCCCGCTGATCCAGCGGCCGTAGTCGGGCAATTGCCTCAGCCCGTCGTCTCCTCGTTCCGTACGGAACGGGAGGCGGCGGGCTCTCGCGTGTGCGGGGCACCGTTCCTCGCTGCCGGCGCCGCGCCGCGCGGCAGCGGCGGGGCAGGCACCGGACGGGGTGGCCCCTCGAACGCCCTCGCCACCGCCGCGTCCAGCCCCAGCGCGGCGCCCTCGCACCGGAACGTCTCGTACCGGCTGTCGCCCAGCCGCTCGCGCGCCTTCTCCTCGCACAACGCGTGCGGAGCGTTGTAGTACGCCGAACCGAACAGCGGCAGTCCCACCGACGGCCAGATCCGCTCGGCCGCTCCCTGAAGCACGGCCGCCTCCGCCGGATCACCGGCGTCGAGGGTGACCAGCGCCAACAGCTCCAGGGCGAGCACCGCGCCGAGCAGATCGTTGAAGGCGTGGTCGATGGCGAGGCACTCCAGCAGCAGCTCCCTCGCCCGGGCCGGGCGGCCGTTCGTACGCTCGGCATAGGCGCGGACGTACAGCGCGTACGCGAGAGCCCAGCGCTCTCCGTGGTCCTCGCAGACTTCGCTGACCTCCTCGCAGATCGCGACGGCCCGCTCCAGATCCCCGCGGAACGCCACCGCCATCGCCAGCTCGACCTGCCCCATCAGCACATTGCTGTTGAGCTCGCCGATCTCCTCGTACCGGGCGAGCGCCTCCCGCAGCAGCTCCTCGGCGCGCGGCATGTCGTCGGTGACCAGCGCCAGGCAGCCGGACCGGTGCACCGCGTACGCCGCCGCGAGGGCGTTCGCGCTGAGCTCGGCGCCCTCCCGGCACTCCTGAAGCGCGGCGAGCGCTGCGATCGCGTCGCCCTGCAGCACGGCCACATAGCCGAGCACCCACAGCGCCTTCAGCCGGTGCGCCTCGTGCTCGCCCTCCGCCTCCAGCGCGTGGTCCAGCCAGTGCCGCCCCTCCGACAGGCGCCCGCAGCCGACCCAGTAGAACCAGAGCGTGCCCGCCAGATACTGGCCCAGGTGCACGTCCTCGGCGTGATCGAGCGAGTACTCCATCGCCCGGCGCAGATTGGGCAGTTCACTGTCCACGCGCGCCGCCACCTCGGCCTGGCGGGGGCTGAACCACTCCAGTTCGCACCAGGTCGCGAGCCCGAGGTACCAGTCGCGGTGCCTGCGGCGCACGCGCTCCGCGTCGCCCATGGCCGCCAGCCAGTCGGCGCCGTACTCCCGGACGGTGTCGAGCATCCGGTAGCGGACCCCCGCCGGCGTGCTGACGGACTCGCGGGCCACGACGGACTGCGAGATCAGATCGGTGAGTACGTCGAGCACACTGCTGTCCGGGAGCTCGGGCCCGCCGCAGACGTACTCGGCCGCCTCCAGGTCGAACTGCCCCGCGAACACCGAAAGCCGCGCCCACAGCAGCCGCTGCTCCGGCGTGCACAGCTCGTGGCTCCAGCCGATCGCCGTACGCAGCGTCTGGTGGCGGGGGAGCGCGCCACGGGTGGAGCCGGTCAGCAGCCGGAAACGGTCGTCGAGCCGGTCCAGCACCTGCTCGACGGAGAGCGCCTTGAGCCGCCCGGCCGCCAGCTCCAGAGCGAGCGGAATCCCGTCCAGGCGGCGGCACAGCTCGTGCACGGCGCCGCTGTTGGCGTCCGTCAGCCGGAAACCGGGCTGCCCCGCGGCGGCCCGGTCGGTGAAGAGCCGGACCGCCTCCGGGTCCGGCATCGGCGGCAGGGGGAAGGTCTGTTCGCCGTCGACGCACAGTGGCAGCCGCCCGGTGGCCAGTACCGTCAGTCCGGGAGCACGCCGCAGCAGCTCCCTGACCAGCCCGGCGACAGCGTCCACCAGGTGCTCGAAGCCGTCGAGTACGAGCAGCAGCCGGCGCCCCGCCAGATGCTCCACCAGCACAGTGCGCGGCGGCTTGCTGGTGTGGTCGGTCAGCCCCAGTGCCTCGACGACCGCGTGCTCCAGCAGTCCGGGGTCGGTGAGTGCGGACAGCTCGGCGAGCCGGGCCCCGTCGCAGTACCGTTCCTGCGCTTCAGAGGCGGCGCGCAGTGCGAACCGCGTCTTGCCGACGCCGCCCACCCCGGTCACGGTGACCAGCCGGGCGTTCTCCAGGAGACGGCTCAGCTCCGCCAGTTCCACCCCGCGCCCGACGAACGGATTCAGCTCCGCCGGAAGGCCGCCGTGAGTGGAGGAGTGGGGCGCGGAAGGGGAAGTGCGTCGCATGAAACACGGAGCGTACCGATCCGTAAGCACTCCGTACAATCACCCCGGTGGCGGCCGCTGTGCCTGCCCGTAATGCGGTACGGACCCGGAGCCCTGGCGCGATAGGCTCGCAGAACGACTTTTCTCACGTATAGGGAGCGGTGCAAAGTGTCCGGTGGAGAGGTGGCCGGCATCCTGGTGGCCGTCTTCTGGGCGATCCTGGTCTCCTTCCTCGCCGTGGTGCTGGTGAGACTGGCCCAGACGCTCAGGGCGACGACCAAGCTGGTGGCGGATGTGACCGAGCAGGCCGTCCCGCTGCTGGCGGACGCCTCCGCGACCGTGCGGTCCGCGCAGACCCAGCTCGACCGGGTGGACGCCATCGCGACGGACGTCCAGGAAGTCACCTCCAACGCGTCCGCGCTCTCGACGACCGTCGCGTCGACTTTCGGCGGCCCGCTCGTCAAGGTCGCCGCCTTCGGGTACGGCGTACGGCGGGCGATGGGCCGCGACAAGGACGCTCCGGCGACGACGGAGCAGCCGTCGCGTCGCACTGTGATCGTCGGCCGGACCGTGCCGTCCGCCCGGCGCAGGAAGCGGAAGGGCTGAAGCCGCAATGTTCCGCCGTACGTTCTGGTTCACCGCAGGCGCCGCAGCCGGCGTGTGGGCCACCACCAAGGTCAACCGCAAGCTCAAGCAGCTGACGCCCGAGAGCCTCGCCGCGCAGGCCGCCGACAAGGCGATCGAAGCAGGTCACCGGCTCAAGGACTTCGCGCTCGACGTCAAGGCGGGAATGGCGCAGCGCGAAGCCGAACTCGGCGAAGCCCTCGGCCTCGAAGCACAGAACGACCCCAAAGTCATCGAGCACCGACGCGTCGCTGCTCTCGACCACTCACAGCATTCGTACAACCGGAATGAGGACCACTGATGGAGTCGGCTGAAATCCGCCGCCGCTGGCTGCGCTTCTTCGAGGAGCGCGGACACAACGTCGTGCCTTCGGCGTCGCTCATCGCGGACGACCCGACCCTGCTGCTGGTCCCCGCGGGCATGGTGCCCTTCAAGCCGTACTTCCTCGGCGAGGTCAAGCCGCCCGCCCCGCGCGTCACCAGCGTGCAGAAGTGCGTGCGTACGCCGGACATCGAAGAGGTCGGCAAGACCACTCGCCACGGCACGTTCTTCCAGATGTGCGGCAACTTCTCGTTCGGCGACTACTTCAAGGAAGGCGCCATCCAGTACGCCTGGGAGCTGCTCACCAGCTCCGTGGCGGACGGCGGCTACGGCCTCGACCCCGAGCGGCTGTGGATCACGGTCTACCTCGACGACGACGAGGCCGAGCAGATCTGGCGCGACAAGATCGGCGTACCGGCCGAGCGGATCCAGCGCCTGGGCAAGAAGGACAACTTCTGGTCCATGGGCGTGCCCGGACCCTGCGGCCCGTGCTCCGAGATCAACTACGACCGTGGCCCCGAGTTCGGCGTCGAGGGCGGCCCGGCCGTCAACGACGAGCGGTACGTGGAGATCTGGAACCTGGTCTTCATGCAGTACGAGCGGGGCGCCGGCGACGGCAAGGAGGACTTCCCGATCCTCGGTGACCTGCCGTCGAAGAACATCGACACCGGCCTCGGTCTCGAGCGTCTGGCGATGATCCTCCAGGACGTGCAGAACCTCTACGAGATCGACACCTCGATGGTGGTCATCGACAAGGCCACCGAGCTGACCGGTGTCCAGTACGGCGCCGACCACGCCTCCGACGTCTCGCTGCGCGTCGTCACCGACCACATGCGTACGTCGGTGATGCTCATCGGCGACGGCGTCACCCCCGGCAACGAGGGCCGCGGCTACGTGCTGCGCCGCATCATGCGCCGCGCCATCCGCAACATGCGCCTCCTGGGCGCCACCGGCCCCGTCGTCGCCGAGCTCGTCGACACCGTGATCACGTCGATGGGCGCGCAGTACCCGGAGCTCCTCACCGAGCGCAAGCGCATCGAGACCGTGGCCCTCGCCGAGGAAGCCGCGTTCGTGAAGGCCCTCAAGGGCGGCACGAACATCCTCGACACCGCCGTTACGGAGACCAAGGCCGCCGGCGGCAAGGTCCTCTCGGGCGACAAGGCGTTCCTGCTCCACGACACCTGGGGCTTCCCGATCGACCTCACCCTGGAGATGGCCGCCGAACAGGGCCTCTCCGTGGACGAGGACGGCTTCCGGCGCCTGATGAAGAAGCAGCGGGACATGGCCAAGGCCGACGCCAAGGCCAAGAAGACCGGCCACGCCGACGTCTCCGCCTACCGCGAGGTCGCCGACACCTCCGGCGCCACGGAGTTCACCGGCTACACCCACACCGAGGGCGAGTCGACCATCGTCGGCCTGCTCGTGGACGGCCTGCCCTCCCCGGCCGCCACCGAGGGCGACGAGGTCGAGGTTGTCCTCGACCGCACGCCCTTCTACGCCGAGGGCGGCGGTCAGCAGGCCGACACCGGCCGCATCAAGCTGGACACGGGCGCCATCATCCAGGTGCGCGACGTACAGCAGCCGGTCCCGGGCGTCTCCGTCCACAAGGGCTCGGTCCAGGTCGGCGAGGTGACCGTGGGAGCCTCCGCGTACGCCGCCATCGACCTGAAGCGCCGCCGCGCCATCGCGCGCGCCCACAGCGCCACGCACCTCACGCACCAGGCACTGCGCGACGCGCTCGGCCCGACCGCCGCCCAGGCCGGTTCGGAGAACTCGCCGGGCCGCTTCCGCTTCGACTTCGGCTCGCCGAACGCCGTACCGGGCACGGTCCTCACCGACGTCGAGCACAAGATCAACGAAGTGCTCGCCCGTGAACTCGACGTCCAGGCCGAGGTCATGTCGATCGACGAGGCCAAGAAGCAGGGCGCCATCGCGGAGTTCGGCGAGAAGTACGGCGAGCGCGTGCGCGTCGTGACCATCGGCGACTTCTCCAAGGAGCTGTGCGGCGGTACGCACGTCCACAACACCGCTCAGCTGGGTCTGGTGAAGCTGCTCGGCGAGTCGTCGATCGGCTCGGGCGTGCGGCGCATCGAGGCCCTGGTCGGCGTCGACGCGTACAACTTCCTGGCGCGTGAGCACACGGTCGTCGCCCAGCTCCAGGAGCTGGTCAAGGGCCGTCCGGAGGAGCTGCCGGAGAAGATCTCCGGGATGCTCGCCAAGCTCAAGGACGCCGAGAAGGAGATCGAGAAGTTCCGCGCGGAGAAGGTCCTCCAGGCCGCCGCGGGTCTCGCCTCCGGCGCCAAGGACGTGCGCGGCGTCGCGGTCGTCACGGGCCAGGTGCCGGACGGTACGTCGGCCGACGACCTGCGCAGGCTGGTCCTGGACGTACGCGGCCGGATCCCGTCCGACCGCCCGACGGTCGTCGCCCTGTTCACCACCGCCAACGGCCGCCCGCTGACCGTCATCGCCACCAACGAGGCCGCCCGCGAGCGCGGACTCAAGGCCGGCGACCTGGTCCGTACGGCCGCCAAGACCCTCGGCGGCGGCGGTGGCGGCAAGCCGGACGTCGCACAGGGCGGCGGCCAGAACCCGGAGGCCATCGGCGACGCCGTGGCCGCCGTCGAACGCGCTGTCGGCGAGAGCGCCTGATGCGACGCGGCCGTCGCCTCGCGATCGATGTCGGGGACGCCCGCATCGGGGTCGCCTCGTGCGACCCCGACGGGGTGCTGGCGACGCCGGTGGAGACCGTGCCGGGACGCGATGTCCCGGCCGCCCACCGGCGGCTGAGGCAGCTCGTCGAGGAGTACGAACCGATCGAGGTCGTGGTCGGCCTTCCTCGCTCCCTCAGTGGGGGCGAGGGGCCGGCGGCCGTCAAGGTCCGGGCGTTCGTTCAGGAGCTCGCTCGCGGCATCGCACCGGTTCCGGTGCGACTTGTCGACGAGAGGATGACCACAGTGACGGCCACTCAGGGACTGCGCGCTTCGGGCGTGAAGTCCAAGAAGGGCAGATCTGTGATCGACCAGGCGGCGGCAATTGTCATCCTTCAGAACGCTCTGGAAGCCGAACGGGTCTCGGGCCGTCCCCCGGGCGAGGGCGTCGAAGTGGTTGTCTGATCGCGATACGGTAACGTTCCGCGCGATGCGGCGGTGTTCGAACAGCTGCCGCACAAAGAAGAGGCGGAACGGATGCCGTGCCCCACGCGCGAAGCAGCCACCGCCTCGCGGCACACTATGGGGTTTCATGACTGAGTATGGCCGGGGCGCAGGCCACGAACCGTGGCATCCCGAGGACCCGTTGTACGGGGACCAGGGATGGGCAGGACAGCAGGCCGCACATGGTCAGCAGGGTCCGTACGGAGGTCAGCCGCAGCAGTACCAGCAGGAGCCGCAGCAGCCCGAGCAGCCGTACTACGAAGGTCAGCAGCACCAGCAGCACCCCGGCTACGCGGAGCAGCAACAGCCGTACAACCAACAGCAGTACGGCAACAACGGCGGCTGGGACACCGGCCAGCACCCGCACCAGCAGCAGGAACCGGTCCCGTACGGCATGAACCCGGTGCCCGACCCCTACACGGGCCAGCAGCCGGCCTACGGCGCCGCCGAGAGCCCCGACTACTACGCCGCGCCGGACGCCTACCCCCCGCCGCAGCCCCCGAACCAGCGCCGCGCCCCCGAGCCGGAGCCGGCCCCCGAGTGGGCCCCCGAGCACGAAGCGCCGGAGGAGCACCCGTTCTTCACGGGAGCCGACGACCGCGACGACGACGCGTACGACGACGAGCCGCGCGAAGCGCGCAGGGGCCGGGGCAGCGACCGCCGCGGCGGAAAGCCCAAAAAGAAGAAGAGCCGCAACGGCACGGCATGCCTCTTCGTGACGGTGGTCCTGGTCGGCGGCGTGGGCGGCATCGGCTACTTCGGCTACCAGTTCTACCAGGACCAGTTCGGCGCCCCGGCCGACTTCGAGGGCACCGGCACTGGTTCGGTCGAGGTCGAGGTCGAGGTCCCCAAGGGTGCGGGACTGGGCGAGATCGGCAGCATTCTCGCCCGCAAGGGGGTGGTCAAGAGCTCTGGCGCCTTCGTCTCGGCGGCGACGGCGAACCCGAAGAGCCAGGGAATTCAGGCCGGCGTCTACCCGATGAAGAAGGAGATGTCCGGCAAGGCGGCCGTCGATCTCATGATCAACCCGTCGAACTTGAACGCCCTTATTGTCAAGGAGGGCGAGCGGAATGTCGCGATCTATGAGGCGATCGACAAGAAGCTGAAGCTCGACGCCGGTACCACGGAGGACGTGGCCGAGAAGGAGTTCAAGGACCTCGGGCTGCCCGAATGGGCCAACGACGACCCCGACATCAAGGACCCGCTGGAAGGCTTCCTCTATCCGTCGCGTTACGACATCGGCGGAAAGTCGACGCCCAAGTCCGTCCTCAAGCAGATGGTCGCGCGGGCCAAGACGAATTACGAGGCTGCGAATGTCGAAGCCGAGGCACAGAGGCTCGGGCTCGACTCCCCGATGGACCTGATCACGGTGGCGAGCCTCGTCCAGGTCGAGGGCAAGTACAAGCACGACTTCGACAAGGTGTCCAGGGTCGTCTACAACCGCCTCAAGCCGAACAACACCGAGACCGTGGGGCGGCTCGAGTTCGACTCCACGATCAACTACATCAAGGCCGAGAGCCGGCTCGACATCGGGGCCGTCGACGGTCTGAGGCAGATCAAGGACCCGTACAACACGTACGACATCAAGGGGCTGCCGCCGGGTGCCATCAGCAACCCGGGCGCCGTGGCGCTGAACTCGGCGATCAACCCGAAGCCCGGCCCTTGGTACTACTTCGTCTCGGTCACGGCGGATAAGACCCTCTTCGCGGTGACCAACGCCGAGCATGAGAAGAACCGGCAGCAGTACGAGGACGAGCTGGAGAAGTCCGGACAGTGAGCACAACTCGACGCGCGGCCGTCCTCGGCTCGCCCATCGCGCACTCCCTCTCGCCCGTACTGCACCGCGCCGCGTACGAGGCGCTGGGCCTGACCGACTGGTCGTACGACCGCTTCGAGGTGGACGAGGCCGGGCTCCCCGGCTTCTTCGCGGAGCTCGACGCGTCCTGGGCGGGCCTGTCCCTCACCATGCCGCTCAAGCGCGCCGTCATCCCGCTGCTCGACGAGATCAGCGACACGGCGGCGTCGGTCGAGGCGGTGAACACGGTCGTCCTCACCGAGGACGGCCACCGGCTCGGCGACAACACCGACATCCCCGGGATGATCGCCGCCCTGCACGAACGCGGTATTGCGAAGATCGACTCCGCGGCGATCCTCGGCGCCGGAGCCACCGCCTCGTCCGCGCTCGCCGCGCTCTCCCGCCTGTGTACGGGGCCGGTCACCGCGTACGTCCGCAGTTCCGCCCGCGCCGACGAGATGCGGCAGTGGGGCGAGCGGCTCGGAGTCGACGTACGCATCGCCGACTGGGCGGAGGCGGAGCAGGCGTTCGACGCACCGCTCGTCATCGCCACCACCCCGGCCGGGACCACGGACGCCCTCGCGCAGGCCGTGCCGGACCGCCCCGGCACGCTCTTCGACGTCCTGTACGAGCCCTGGCCGACCGCACTCGCCGCCGCCTGGTCCGCGCGCGGCGGCGCGGTCGTCGGCGGCCTCGACCTGCTCGTACACCAGGCCGTGCTCCAGGTGGAGCAGATGACGGGCTGCGCCTCCGCGCCGCTCGCCGTCATGCGGGCCGCCGGCGAGCGGGCGCTCGGAACCGAGTCGTGAGCGAGGCGGCGGAGCAGCCGCAGGCCGCGCCCGAGCTGCTGAAGCTGACAGTCCACTTCCTGCCGGAATGGCTGGTTCTCAGCCTGGGCGCGGCTGTTCTGCTCCTGGTGCTGGGGGGCTGGACGCGCAAGCGGTGGCGCACCGCGGCGGGGCCTGGGACCGCGAAGGACCGTCCCGCCGACTGAGCAGGCCGTCCGTTTGCTGGACCGGCGGCCGGATCTCCGCCCGGTCGTGGGAGGATCAGGGTGGCGGGCCAGGGCCGCGCACCCGGTCGCGCCGTCGCAGTTCCAGGCGCGAGCATGAGGAGCACCGTTGAGCAGGTTGCGCTGGCTGACCGCGGGAGAATCCCACGGCCCCGCACTCGTCGCGACGTTGGAGGGCCTTCCCTCCGGCGTCCCCGTCACCACGGAGATGGTGGCGGACGCGCTCGCCCGGCGGCGCCTCGGCTATGGGCGCGGCGCGCGGATGAAGTTCGAGAAGGACGAGGTCACCTTCCTCGGTGGCGTGCGGCACGGGCTCACCATGGGCGGCCCCGTCGCGATCATGGTGGGCAACACCGAGTGGCCCAAGTGGGAGCAGGTCATGTCGGCCGACCCCGTGGACCCCGAGGAGCTGGCCAAGCTGGCGCGCAACGCGCCGCTGACCCGCCCGCGTCCCGGGCACGCCGACCTCGCCGGGATGCAGAAGTACGCGCTCGATGAGGCACGGCCCGTCCTTGAGCGCGCGAGTGCGCGCGAGACCGCGGCCCGCGTGGCGCTGGGTACCGTCGCCCGCTCGTACCTGAAGCAGACCACCGGCATCGAGATCGTGTCGCACGTGGTGGAGCTGGCTGCCGCCAAGGCGCCGTACGGCGTGCTGCCCGTCCCCGCCGACGAGGCGAAGCTCGACGAGGACCCGGTGCGCTGCCTGGACGCGGACGCGTCGAAGGCGATGGTGGCCGAGATCGACCAGGCCCACAAGGACGGCGACACGCTCGGTGGTGTTGTTGAGGTGCTGGCTTACGGCGTGCCCGTCGGGCTCGGGTCGTTCGTGCACTGGGACCGCCGGCTCGACGCCCGGCTCGCCGCCGCGCTGATGGGCATTCAGGCCATCAAGGGCGTCGAGGTCGGCGACGGCTTCGACCTGGCCCGGGTGCCGGGCAGCAAGGCGCACGACGAGATCGTGCCGACCGCCGAGGGCGTACGTCGTACCACCGGGCGCGCCGGCGGCACCGAGGGCGGTATGTCCACCGGTGAGCTGCTGCGCGTACGGGCCGCGATGAAGCCCATCGCCACCGTGCCGCGCGCGCTCGCCACCATCGACACCGCCACCGGTGAGGTCGCCGCCGCGCACCACCAGCGGTCCGACGTGTGCGCCGTTCCGGCCGCCGGGATCGTGGCCGAGGCCATGGTCGCGCTGGTCCTCGCGGACGCCGTCGCGGAGAAGTTCGGCGGCGACAGCGTCGGCGAGACCCGGCGCAACGTGCGGAGTTACCTCGACAACCTGGTCGTCCGGTGAGCGCGACAGGCCGGCCGGTCGTCGTACTCGTCGGGCCCATGGGGGTCGGCAAGTCGACCGTGGGCGCACTCCTCGCCGACCGGCTGGGCGTGGCGTACCGGGACACGGACGCCGACATCGTCGCGGCCGAGGGACGGCAGATCGCCGAGATCTTCGTCGACGAGGGCGAGGCGCACTTCCGTGAGCTGGAGCGGCAGGCAGTGCGGGCCGCCCTCGCCGAGCACACGGGCGTACTCGCGCTCGGCGGCGGCGCGGTCCTCGACGACGGCACCCGGGCGGCCCTGGCCGGGCTGCCCGTCGTCTACCTCTCCATGAACGTGACCGAGGCGATCAAGCGCGTCGGGCTCAACACCGCCCGCCCGCTGCTGGCCGTCAACCCGCGCCAGCAGTGGAAGCAGCTGATGGAAGCGCGCCGGCATCTGTACGCCGAGGTGGCCGACGCGGTCGTCGAGACGGACGACCGCACCCCCGAAGAGGTCGCGCAGGCGGTCCTCGACGCACTCGAATTGAAGGAAGCATGACGGAGCAGGCAGTCACCCGTATCCAGATCGGCGGCAGCGAGGGCTCGGAGCCCTACGAGGTGCTGGTCGGCCGGCAGCTGCTCGGTGAGCTCCCCGGCCTGATCGGCGACCGGGCCCAGCGCGTCGCCGTCCTGCACCCCGAGGCGCTCGCCGGCACCGGCGAGACGATCCGCGAGGACCTCGCCGCCCAGGGCTACGAGGTCATCGCGATCCAGCTGCCGAACGCCGAGGAGTCCAAGACCGTCGAGGTCGCGGCGTACTGCTGGAAGGCCCTCGGTCAGACGAACTTCACGCGTACGGACGTGATCGTCGGCGTCGGCGGCGGAGCCACCACCGATGTGGCCGGTTTCGTCGCGGCGACCTGGCTGCGCGGGGTGCGCTGGATCGCCGTACCGACGACCGTGCTCGGCATGGTCGACGCGGCCGTCGGCGGCAAGACCGGCATCAACACCGCCGAGGGCAAGAACCTCGTCGGCGCCTTCCACCCGCCGGCCGGTGTGCTGTGCGACCTGGCGGCGCTGGACTCGCTGCCGGTCAACGACTACATCAGCGGCCTCGCCGAGGTCATCAAGGCGGGCTTCATCGCCGACCCGGTGATCCTCGACCTGATCGAGGAGGACCCGGCGGCGGCCCGTACGCCCGAGGGGCCGCGCACCGCCGAGCTGATCGAGCGCGCGATCCGGGTCAAGGCCGACGTGGTGTCGAGTGACCTGAAGGAATCGGGTCTGCGCGAAATCCTCAATTACGGTCACACGCTCGCGCACGCCATCGAGAAGAACGAGCGCTACAACTGGCGTCACGGCGCGGCTGTGTCGATCGGCATGGTCTTCGCCGCCGAGCTCGGGCGTCTCGCGGGCCGTCTCGACGACGCGACCGCCGACCGGCACCGCACGGTGCTGGAGTCGGTCGGGCTGCCGCTCACCTACCGCGGCGACCAGTGGCCCAAGCTGCTGGAGACCATGAAGGTGGACAAGAAGTCGCGCGGGAACGTGCTGCGCTTCATCGTGCTCGACGGTCTGGCCAAGCCGACCGTGCTGGAGGGCCCCGACCCGGCGGTGCTGCTGGCGGCGTACGGCGAGGTGTCCAAGTGACGCGGCGCGTCCTGGTACTGAACGGGCCCAACCTCGGCCGGCTCGGCTCGCGCGAGCCCGACGTGTACGGCGCGACTTCGTACGCGGGGCTGGTGGAGGAGTGCGGACGGCTCGGCAAGGAGCTGGGCTTCGACGTCGACGTACGCGAGACCAACGACGAGGGCGAGATGATCCGCTGGCTCCACGAGGCCGCGGACGGGTCAATTCCGGTCGTTATCAACCCGGGTGCCTTCACGCATTACTCGTACGGAATGAGGGACGCGGCGGCCCAGCGCACCGCGCCGCTCATCGAGGTGCACATCTCGAACCCGTACACGCGTGAGGAGTTCCGGCACACCTCGGTGATCGCCGCCGTCGCCAGCGGTACGGTCGCGGGCTTCGGCATCGGCTCGTACCGGCTCGCGCTGCGCGCCCTCGCCGAGGAACTCGACGGCTGAGCGGGCACTCTGGACCTGCCCCCGCCGTTCACAGTAGAACGGCGGGGGCAGGTACCTTTCGGTAGGCCCGGGCCGTCCTGGCCGAGCAAGAGTCGCCTGTACGAGACGGAGTGGCACCGGATGCAGCACGCAGTGGGGGCTCCGCTGCCACCACCCCACAGGCCCGCCGCAGGGTGGACGCAGGGCGCCCCGCACCCCGCCGGACCGCACGCAGGGCCTCCCGGGGGCCCGCCGGCCCCTCAAGGGCCTCCGCACGCCTCACAGGCCCCTCAGGCGCCTCAGGGCCCTCACGCCCCCGGAACGGCCCCTGGGCACGCACCGGCTTCTGGCTGGACCCCGCAGGCCCCACCACCCCCACACGCCCCGCAGAACGCGCAGCGGCCGCCGTCCCGGGAGAGCACCGGACACATCCAGCTGCCGCCCGGCGGCCCGGTCCCCGTCCCGGCGCCGCCGCCCGCCGCCGCGCCCACGGACACCGGTGGGACGACGCTGGCGGTGCTCCTCATCGGCCCCGCGGGCGCGGGCAAGACGACCGTAGCCAAGCACTGGGCCCAGCACCGCAGGGTGCCGACCGCGCACATCAGCCTCGACGACGTACGCGAATGGGTGTGCTCGGGGTTCGCCGACCCGCAGTCCGGCTGGAACGACCAGTCCGAGGCCCAGTACCGCCTCGCCCGCCGCACGTGCGGCTTCGCCGCCCGTAACTTCCTGGCCAACGGCATCTCGTGCATCGTCGACGACGCGGTCTTCCCGGACCGTCCCGTCGTCGGACTCGGCGGCTGGAAGCGCCACGTCGGGCCCGGGCTGCTGCCCGTGGTCATACTCCCCGGTCTGGAGATCGTGCTGGAGCGCAACGCCCAGCGCAGCGGCAACCGGCGCCTGTCGGACGAGGAAGTCGCCCGTATCCACGGCCGGATGGCGGGCTGGTACGGCTCGGGGCTGCCGATCATCGACAACTCGCAGTACGACGTGCCGACTACGGCCCGCGTACTGGACGAGGTGCTGGCCCGCTCGATAGCCAGCCCGCCGGCCTGGTAGGGCCGGTCGGCCGGTCTCACACAGCGCCGGGGCGCCCGGTCGGACGCGCTGAAGCGGCCGGACGGCGCCCGCGCTCGTACGCTCGAAACATGTCAGAGCTGTATGCGGTCCGCCGGGGACGGCTGCGCGACCGGTGCGCCGCTGCCGGCAGCGCCGCCGCACTGGTCTCCCGTCCCGCCAACGTCCGCTACCTGGCGGGCGGAGCCCCGCCCGGCGCAGTCCTCCTGCTGGGGCCGTCCGCCGGAGAGGCCGACGTGCTGGTCTGCCCCGGTACGTCGGTCGTCGACCCGGCGGACGGGCGCCCCGACGAACAGCTGCGGATCACGGTCCTGCCCGCGCCGGGCGGCGACGCCGTCGTCGCGGCGGCCAGGACGGCGGCGGCGGCCGGCGCGGACTCGCTCGCCGTCGAGGAGCATCACCTGACGGTCGCCCGGCACCGGGCGCTCGCCTCGGTCGCCCCACGGCTGCGCCTGGGCGACCTCGCCGGCGCCGTCGAGCAGCTGCGGATCGTCAAGGACGAGGAAGAGATCGCGTCCCTGCGGATCGCTGCCGAGATCACCGACCAGGCCCTCGGCGAAATGCTCGAATCGATCCTCGTCGGCCGCACCGAGCGGCATCTCGCCCTGGAACTCGAGCGCCGCCTGGTGGACCACGGGGCGGACGGGACCGCCTTCCCCACCTCGGTCGCCACCGGGCCGCACGCCGGCCTGGGCAGGCACCGGCCGTCGGACCGGCGGGTCGAAGAGGGTGATTTTCTCTCCGTCTGCCTCGGCGCGAACTACCGCGGCTACCGCTGCGAGATCGGCCGTACCTTCGTCATCGGTACGACGCCCGCCGACTGGCAGGTGGAGCTGTACGACGTCGTATTCGCCGCTCAGCGGGCGGGCCGGGAGGCGCTCGTGCCGGGCGCCGAGTACCGCGAAGTCGACCGCGCGGCCCGCAATGTACTGGCCTCGGCGGGCCACGGCGAGGCCCTCCCGCCGCAGACCGGGCACGGTGTGGGGCTCGAAATCGAGGAGGACCCGCAGCTGGCACCTGCGGCCATGGGTAAACTGGACGCTTGTGTGCCGGTCACCGTCGAACCGGGGGTCCACCTCCCGGGCCGGGGCGGTGTCCGGATCGATGACACGCTCGTCGTGCGCCCCGAGGCGGACGGCGGACCCGAGCTACTCACCATTACGACCAAGGAGCTGCTCGCGCTGTAGTGCAGTGCCGCAGCGCGCTTCCTCGGTCCCACCAGCCTTCAGTCCAGGAGATTCCGCAACCGTGGCTTCCACGAACGACCTCAAGAACGGCATGGTGCTCAAGCTCGACGGGGGCCAGCTCTGGTCCGTCGTCGAGTTCCAGCACGTCAAGCCCGGCAAGGGCCCTGCCTTCGTGCGCACCAAGCTCAAGAACGTGCTGTCGGGCAAGGTCGTCGACAAGACCTTCAACGCCGGTGTGAAGGTCGAGACGGCCACCATCGACCGGCGCGACATGCAGTTCTCGTACATGGACGGCGAGTACTTCGTCTTCATGGACATGGACACCTACGACCAGCTGATGGTCGACCGGAAGTCCGTCGGCGACGCCGCCAACTTCCTGATCGAGGGCTTCACCGCCTCCGTCGCCCAGCACGAGGGCGAGGTGCTCTACGTCGAGCTCCCGGCCGCCGTCGAGCTCACCATCCAGCACACCGACCCGGGCGTCCAGGGCGACCGCTCCACCGGCGGCACCAAGCCCGCCACGCTGGAGACCGGCCACGAGATCCAGGTTCCGCTCTTCATCACCACCGGTGAGAAGATCAAGGTCGACACGCGCACGAGCGACTACCTCGGCCGGGTGAACAGCTAACCGTGGCTGCCCGGAATACGGCGCGCAAGCGCGCCTTCCAGATCCTCTTCGAGGCCGACCAGCGCGGTGAGTCCGTGCAGACGGTCCTCGCGGACTGGATGCGGCATGCCCGGACCGACACGCGTCAGCCGCCGGTCAGCGAGTACACGATGCAGCTCGTCGAGGGGTACGCGGAATACGCGGACCGCATCGAGGAGCTCATCGCCACGTACGCCGTCGACTGGACGATCGACCGGATGCCGGTCGTCGACCGGAACATCCTGCGGCTCGGCACGTACGAGCTGGTGTGGATGGACGAGACGCCCGACGCGGTGGTGATCGACGAGGCGGTGCAAATCGCCAAGGAGTTCTCCACCGACGACTCCCCGTCCTTCGTGAACGGCCTCCTGGGCCGTTTCAAGGACCTCAAGCCGAGTCTGCGTCGCCAGTAGTAGCCAGTGAAAAGCCCTGCCGGGGTTATTAACGGCTGAAAGGGCCCGCAGCGCGCTTTTGAGCGTGCTGCGGGCCCTTTCGTTGCGTTCGGCCGCGGGGCGATATACGAAGAACTCCGGGGCCGGCGGAAGCCCGAAAGCTTCCGCCGGCCCCGGCGTTACGTTTCTGCTGGCGCCGCTCGGACTCAGGCGTCCTCGTGAGCGACCGCACGGCGCGCGTCCGCGTCGAGCACACCCCAGCTGATCAGCTGCTCGGTCAGGACCGAGGGCGACTGGTCGTAGATGACGGCCAGCGTGCGCAGGTCGTCCTGACGGATCGACAGGACCTTGCCGTTGTAGTCGCCGCGCTGCGACTGGATCGTCGCGGCGTAACGCTGGAGCGGGCCCGCCTTCTCGGCCGGGACGTGAGCGAGGCGCTCCAGGTCCAGGCGCAGCTTCGGCGGCGGCTCGGCGGCGCCCCCCGGCGTCGTGCCCGGCAGGAGCTCCTGGACCGGGACGCCGTAGAAGTCCGCCAGCTCGGCGAGGCGCTGTACGGTCACGGCACGGTCGCCGCGCTCGTACGAGCCGACCACGACGGCCTTCCAGCGGCCCTGGGACTTCTCCTCGACACCATGAAGGGAAAGGCCCTGCTGGGTGCGGATGGCGCGGAGCTTGGCCCCGAGCTGTTTTGCGTATTCGCTGGACATATGGCTCCCCGGACGCTGTGACGACGTGCGGCTCGGCCGCGCGGCTGGTCTCACTTGGTAACTCACTGTGAGGTTACGCAGCGTTACTTGGGTGCGTCAAGCCGAATGGGTCCAGACCGCCTACGCGGGGGGTCTCGCAAGGGCGGCCGAATAGTGCTGGTACGGTGGGTGGCGCAATTCCGACGTCCTTTAAGGTCCGTCCCGTGAGGCGGAGAAGGAGGTCCGTTTCCAATGGACACGGTTAATTCCGATGCCCCGCGCCCTGTTCTCGAGGGCCCGGACATCGAGCGGGTACTGACCCGCATCGCCCACGAGATCGTCGAGCGCGCCAAGGGTGCCGACGACGTGGTGCTCCTCGGCATCCCCACCCGCGGCGTCTTCCTGGCCCGCCGGCTGGCCGCCAGACTCGAACAGATCACCGGCCGCACCATGCCGGTCGGCTCCCTCGACATCACCATGTACCGCGACGACCTGCGTATGCGCCCCGCGCGGGCCCTCGCCCGTACCGAGATCCCCGGTGACGGCATCGAGGACCGGCTCGTCGTGCTCGTCGACGACGTGCTCTTCTCCGGCCGTACGATCCGGGCCGCGCTGGACGCGCTGGGCGACATCGGCCGCCCCCGCGCCGTACAGCTGGCGGTCCTCGTCGACCGCGGCCACCGGGAACTGCCGATCCGCGCCGACTACGTCGGCAAGAACCTCCCCACGTCGTTGCGGGAGACGGTCAAGGTCCAGCTCTCCGAGGAGGACGGCCGCGACGCCGTGCTGCTCGGTCTCCAGCAGACCGCTCCGGCCGGCGAGCAGTAGCGGGGCCTTTTGTACGGACCCGGACCGCCGGGGCCGTGCACCGGCCTGCCCTCCTGCCCGCCTCCACACACGCGCCCCTCACGAACCACGGAGCACCAGATGAAGCGTCACCTCATCTCGGCCGCCGACCTCACCCGCGACGACGCCGTACTGATCCTCGACACCGCCGAGGAGATGGCCCGCGTCGCGGACCGGCCGATCAAGAAGCTGCCGACCCTGCGCGGACGTACGGTCGTCAACCTCTTCTTCGAGGACTCGACCCGCACCCGCATCTCCTTCGAGGCCGCCGCCAAGCGCCTCTCCGCCGACGTCATCAACTTCTCCGCGAAGGGCTCGTCCGTCTCCAAGGGCGAGTCGCTCAAGGACACCGCGCTCACCCTGGAGGCGATGGGCGCCGACGCCGTCGTCATCCGGCACGGCGCTTCCGGAGCCCCCTACCGCCTCGCCACCTCAGGCTGGATCGACGGCGCCGTCGTCAACGCGGGCGACGGTACGCACGAGCACCCCACCCAGGCGCTGCTCGACGCGTTCACGATGCGCCGCCGGCTCGTCGGCGCCGACGCGGGGATTGGGCGTGACCTCGAAGGACGCCGGATCACGATCGTCGGCGACGTACTGCACAGCCGCGTCGCCCGCTCCAACGTCCTCCTGCTGCACACCCTCGGCGCCGAGGTGACGCTCGTCGCGCCGCCGACGCTGGTGCCGATCGGCGTCGAGCACTGGCCGTGCGAGGTCTCGTACGACCTCGACAGCGTGCTGCCGAAGTCGGACGCGGTCATGATGCTGCGTGTGCAGCGCGAGCGGATGAACGCCGCCTTCTTCCCGACCGAGCGCGAGTACTCGCGGCGCTACGGGCTGGACGGCGACCGGATGGCGCGGATGCCCGAGCACGCCATCGTCATGCACCCCGGCCCGATGAACCGCGGCATGGAGATCACGGCCCAGGTCGCGGACTCCGACCGCTGCACGGCCGTCGAGCAGGTCGCCAACGGCGTCTCGACCCGGATGGCCGTCCTGTACCTGCTTCTCGGCGGCAACGAGTCCGCCATCAGCCCCAGCTCGCCCCAGGCACGCACCGAGGAGAACAAGTAATCATGAGCAAGATCCTGATCCGCGGTGCGAAAGTACTGGGCGGCGAGCCGCAGGACGTCCTGATCGACGGCGAGACGATCGCCGAGGTCGGTACGGGACTGAGCGCTGAAGGCGCGACCGTTGTCGAGGCCGAGGGCAAGGTCCTGCTGCCCGGCCTCGTCGACCTGCACACGCACCTGCGCGAGCCCGGCCGCGAGGACTCCGAGACCGTCCTGACCGGTACGAAGGCCGCTGCTGTCGGCGGCTTCACGGCCGTCCACGCCATGGCCAACACCTTCCCGGTCGCGGACACGGCCGGTGTCGTCGAGCAGGTCTGGCGCCTCGGCAAGGAGTCCGGATACTGCGACGTGCAGCCCGTCGGAGCCGTCACCGTCGGCCTGGAGGGCAAGAAGCTCGCCGAGCTCGGCGCCATGCACGACTCCGCCGCCGGCGTGAAGGTCTTCTCCGACGACGGCAAGTGTGTCGACGACGCCGTGATCATGCGCCGCGCGCTGGAGTACGTGAAGGCCTTCGACGGCGTCGTGGCGCAGCACGCCCAGGAGCCCCGCCTGACCGAGGGCGCCCAGATGAACGAGGGCATCGTCTCCGCCGAGCTGGGTCTCGGCGGCTGGCCGGCCGTCGCCGAGGAGTCGATCATCGCCCGCGATGTGCTGCTCGCCGCCCACGTCGGCTCGCGCGTGCACATCTGCCACCTGTCGACCGCCGGCTCGGTGGAGATCGTCCGCTGGGCGAAGTCCAAGGGCTGGAACGTCACGGCCGAGGTCACCCCGCACCACCTCCTGCTGACGGACGAGCTGGTCCGTACGTACAACCCGGTCTACAAGGTGAACCCGCCGCTGAGGACCGAGGCCGACGTCATGGCCCTGCGCGAGGCTCTCGCCGACGGCACGATCGACTGCGTCGCCACCGACCACGCCCCGCACCCGCACGAGGACAAGGACTGCGAGTGGGCGGCGGCGGCCATGGGCATGGTCGGTCTGGAGACCGCCCTGTCCGTCGTCCAGCAGACGATGGTCGACACCGGCCTGCTCGACTGGTCCGGCGTCGCCGACCGCATGTCCTTCCGCCCGGCCGCCATCGGCCGCCTGGAGGGCCACGGCCGTCCCGTCTCGGCAGGCGAGCCTGCCAACCTCACGCTGGTCGATCCGGCTTACCTTGGAGCAGTGGACCCCTCGGGCTTCGCCTCCCGCAGCCGTAACACCCCCTACGAGGGCCGTGAGCTGCCGGGTCGCGTCACCCACACCTGGCTGCGGGGCCGCGCAACGGTCGTCGACGGGAATCTGGCGTGACACCTTTCATCCATCTGGCCGCCGAGGCCGCCGCCGCGGAGCGGAAGTCGGCCGAAGTGACCGACTGGGCCGCCCGCATCGGCTGGGTCGTCGGGCTGCTGCTCTTCATCGCGCTCGTGTACTGGCTGATGCGCCAGGGCTGGAAGTGGCGCGCCACCCTCCAGTCGGACCTCCCGGCCCTGCCCACCGCGCCCGAAGCGCCCGGTGAGGCGAAGCTGAGCATGAGCGGCCGCTACCACGGCTCGACGACCGCCGGGCAGTGGCTCGACCGGATCGTGGCCCACGGTCTCGGGACGCGCAGCAGGGCAGAGCTGAGGTTGACCGACGCGGGCCTTGAGGTCGTACGCCCCGGGGCGGCCGACTTCTTCGTCCCGGCGGCGGCGCTGCGCGAGGCCAGGCTCGACAAGGGCATCGCGGGCAAGGTCCTCGCCGAAGGCGGCCTGCTGGTCGTCACCTGGCAGCACGGCGACCAGCAGATCGACTCCGGCTTCCGCTCCGACCGCGCGGCCGAGCACACGGCCTGGGTCGAGGCCATCAACTCCATGACACGAATTTCTACGGAAGGCACCGCACGATGACGATCTCCACCCGGGGAGCCGCCAAGGCTCCCGCCGTACTCGTCCTGGAGGACGGCCGCAGCTTCCGCGGCCGTGCCTACGGGGCCGTGGGGGAGACCTTCGGCGAGGCGGTGTTCAACACCGGCATGACCGGCTACCAGGAGACCCTCACCGACCCGTCGTACCACCGTCAGGTCGTCGTCATGACGGCCCCGCACGTCGGCAACACCGGCGTGAACGACGAGGACGACGAGTCGGCCAAGATCTGGGTCGCCGGCTACGTCGTACGCGACCCCGCCCGCATCCCCTCCAACTGGCGCTCCCGCCGCTCCCTCGACGACCAGCTCGTCGCGCAGGGCATCGTGGGCATCAGCGGCATCGACACCCGCGCGCTCACCCGCCATCTGCGCGAGCGCGGCGCGATGCGCGTCGGCATCTTCTCCGGCGAGGCACTGGCCGATGAGGAGGCGCTGCTCGCCCGCGTCAAGGAGGCCCCCCAGATGGTGGGCGCCTCGCTGGCCGCCGAGGTCTCCACCGACGAGCCGTACGTCGTCCCCGCGATCGGTGAGAAGAAGTTCACCGTCGCCGCGATCGACCTCGGCATCAAGGGCATGACCCCGCACCTGATGGCCGAGCGCGGCATAGAGGTCCACGTCCTGCCCGCCACCGCCACGGCCGAGGACGTGTACGCCGTCGCCCCCGACGGCGTGTTCCTCTCCAACGGCCCCGGCGACCCGTCCACGGTCGACCTCACCGTCATCAAGGACGTCCTCGCCCGCAAGACGCCGCTCTTCGGCATCTGCTTCGGCAACCAGATCCTGGGCCGCGCGCTCGGCTTCGGCACGTACAAGCTGAAGTACGGCCACCGCGGCATCAACCAGCCCGTGCAGGACCGTACGACCGGCAAGGTCGAGGTCACCGCGCACAACCACGGCTTCGCCGTCGACGCCCCGCTCGACAAGGTCTCCGAGACCCCGTACGGGCGCGCCGAGGTTTCCCACGTCTGCCTGAACGACGACGTGGTGGAGGGCCTCCAGCTGCTCGACCAGCCGGCCTTCAGCGTCCAGTACCACCCCGAAGCAGCAGCGGGCCCGCACGACGCCGCGTACCTGTTCGACCGCTTCGTACAGCTCATGGAGGGCCAGCGTGCCTAAGCGCACCGATATCCAGTCCGTCCTGGTCATCGGCTCCGGTCCGATCGTCATCGGCCAGGCCGCGGAGTTCGACTACTCCGGCACGCAGGCCTGCCGGGTCCTCAAGGCCGAGGGCCTGCGCGTCATCCTGGTCAACTCCAACCCGGCGACGATCATGACCGACCCGGAGATCGCCGACGCCACGTACGTCGAGCCGATCACGCCGGAGTTCGTCGAGAAGATCATCGCCAAGGAGCGCCCCGACGCGCTGCTGCCGACGCTGGGTGGCCAGACGGCCCTCAACACGGCCATCTCCATGCACGAGCAGGGTGTGCTGGAGAAGTACGGCGTCGAGCTCATCGGCGCCAACGTCGAGGCCATCAACAAGGGCGAGGACCGCGAGCTCTTCAAGGGCGTCGTCGAGGCCGTCAAGGCCAAGATCGGTTACGGCGAGTCCGCCCGCTCGGTCATCTGCCACTCCATGGACGACATCATCGCGGGCGTCGACACGCTCGGCGGCTACCCCGTCGTCGTACGCCCCTCCTTCACCATGGGCGGCGCCGGCTCCGGCTTCGCGCACAACGAGGACGAGCTGCGCCGCATCGCCGGACAGGGCCTCACGCTCTCGCCGACCACCGAGGTGCTCCTGGAGGAGTCCATCCTCGGCTGGAAGGAGTACGAGCTGGAGCTGATGCGCGACAAGAACGACAACGTCGTGGTCGTCTGCTCCATCGAGAACTTCGACCCGATGGGCGTGCACACCGGCGACTCGATCACCGTCGCCCCGGCGATGACGCTGACCGACCGCGAGTACCAGCGGCTGCGTGACGTCGGTATCGCGATCATCCGCGAGGTCGGCGTCGACACCGGCGGCTGCAACATCCAGTTCGCGATCAACCCCGACGACGGCCGCATCATCGTCATCGAGATGAACCCGCGGGTGTCGCGTTCGTCCGCGCTGGCTTCCAAGGCCACCGGCTTCCCGATCGCGAAGATCGCGGCCCGTCTCGCCGTCGGCTACACGCTGGACGAGATCCCGAACGACATCACCGAGAAGACCCCGGCGTCCTTCGAGCCCACGCTCGACTACGTCGTCGTCAAGGTGCCGCGCTTCGCCTTCGAGAAGTTCCCGCTCGCCGACGCCACCCTCACCACCACCATGAAGTCGGTGGGCGAGGCCATGGCGATCGGCCGCAACTTCACCGAGGCGCTCCAGAAGGCCCTGCGCTCACTGGAGAAGACCGGCAGCCAGTTCGCCTTCACCGGCGACCCGGGCGACAAGGCGGCGCTGCTGCAGACCGCCAAGGTTCCCACCGACGGCCGCATCAACACCGTCATGCAGGCCATCCGGGCCGGCGCCACCCCCGAGGAGGTCTTCGACGCCACGAAGATCGACCCGTGGTTCGTCGACCAGATGTTCCTCATCAAGGAGCACGCGGACGAGCTCGCCGCCGCCGACAAGCTCGACCCGGACCTGCTCGCGGAAGCAAAGCGCCACGGCTTCTCCGACATCCAGATCGCCGAGATCCGCGGGCTGCGCGAGGACGTCGTACGCGAGGTCCGGCACGCCCTCGGCGTCCGCCCGGTCTACAAGACGGTCGACACCTGCGCCGCCGAGTTCGCCGCGAAGACCCCGTACTTCTACTCCTCGTACGACGAGGAGAGCGAGGTCGCGCCGCGCGAGAAGCCCGCGGTGATCATCCTCGGCTCGGGCCCGAACCGTATCGGCCAGGGCATCGAGTTCGACTACTCCTGTGTCCACGCCTCCTTCGCACTCAGCGATGCCGGCTACGAGACCGTGATGGTCAACTGCAACCCGGAGACCGTCTCCACCGACTACGACACCTCCGACCGCCTGTACTTCGAGCCTCTGACGCTCGAAGACGTGCTGGAGATCGTCCACGCGGAGACCCTCGCGGGCCCGATCGCCGGCGTCATCGTCCAGCTCGGCGGCCAGACCCCGCTGGGCCTCGCCCAGGCGCTCAAGGACAACGGCGTCCCGGTCGTCGGCACCCCGCCGGAGGCCATCCACGCCGCCGAGGACCGCGGCGCCTTCGGCCGCGTCCTCGCCGAGGCCGGACTGCCGGCCCCCAAGCACGGCACCGCGACGACCTTCGACGAGGCCAAGGCCATCGCCGACGAGATCGGCTACCCGGTCCTCGTACGCCCGTCGTACGTGCTCGGCGGACGCGGCATGGAGATCGTGTACGACGAGACGCGCCTCTCCTCGTACATCGCCGAGTCCACCGAGATCAGCCCCACCCGGCCGGTCCTGGTCGACCGCTTCCTCGACGACGCCATCGAGATCGACGTCGACGCCCTCTACGACGGCACCGAGCTCTACCTCGGCGGCGTCATGGAGCACATCGAGGAAGCCGGCATCCACTCCGGCGACTCCGCCTGCGCGCTGCCCCCGATCACCCTCGGCGGCTTCGACATCAAGCGGCTGCGGATCTCGACCGAGGCCATCGCCAAGGGCGTCGGCGTACGCGGACTGATCAACATCCAGTTCGCGATGGCCGGGGACATCCTGTACGTCCTCGAAGCCAACCCGCGCGCCTCGCGCACCGTCCCCTTCACCTCGAAGGCGACCGCGGTGCCGCTCGCGAAGGCCGCCGCCCGCATCTCGCTGGGCGCGACCGTCGCCGAGCTGCGCGCCGAGGGCATGCTGCCGAAGACCGGCGACGGCGGCACGCTGCCGCTCGACGCGCCGATCTCCGTCAAGGAGGCCGTGATGCCGTGGAGCCGCTTCCGCGACATCCAGGGCCGCGGCGTGGACACCGTCCTCGGCCCGGAGATGCGCTCCACCGGTGAAGTCATGGGCATCGACTCGGTCTTCGGCACGGCGTACGCCAAGTCGCAGGCCGGGGCGTACGGTCCGCTGCCGACGAAGGGCCGCGCGTTCATCTCGGTCGCCAACCGCGACAAGCGCACGATGATCTTCCCGGCGCGCGAACTGGTCGCCCACGGCTTCGAGCTGATGGCCACCTCCGGTACGGCCGAGGTGCTCAAGCGCAACGGCATCAACGCCACCGTCGTACGCAAGCTGAGCGAGGGCGAGGGCCCGAACGGCGAGCGGACGATCGTCCAGCTCATCCACGACGGCGAGGTCGACCTCATCGTCAACACGCCGTACGGCACCGGCGGCCGCCTCGACGGCTACGAGATCCGTACGGCAGCTGTGGCGCGCAGCGTCCCCTGCCTCACGACGGTCCAGGCCCTCGCGGCCGCCGTCCAGGGCATCGACGCGCTCGCCCACGGCGATGTCGGGGTCCGTTCCCTTCAGGAACACGCACAACGCCTGACAGCGGCCCGCGAGGTCTAGCGGCCCAGGAGGGGGACACCGGATGCGGTGTCCCCCTCTTCATGAGCCCAGCCCGCAACCCGAGCCCCCGAGGAACGCACCGTGTACAAACTCTTCTTCAACCTCATCTTCAAGCGCATGGACCCCGAGCAGGCCCACTACATGGCCTTCCGCTGGATCCGCCTCGCCGCCCGCGTCCCGGTCCTGCGCACCTTCGTCGCCGCCGTCCTCGCGCCCCGGTACGCCTCGCTGCGCACCGAGGCGCTCGGCTTGCGCATGCACGGCCCGTTCGGCCTCGCCGCCGGCTTCGACAAGAACGCGGTCGCCATCGACGGCATGTCGATGCTCGGCTTCGACCACATCGAAATCGGTACGGTCACCGCCCAGCCGCAGCCCGGCAACCCCAAGAAGCGCCTCTTCCGCCTCGTGAAGGACCGCGCGCTCATCAACCGCATGGGCTTCAACAACGAGGGCTCCGAGGCCGTGGCGGCCCGCCTGGCGGCCCGTAACCCGGTCTTCAGGACCGTCGTCGGCGTCAACATCGGCAAGACCAAGGTCGTCCCGGAAGAGGAGGCCGTCGCCGACTACGTCACCTCGACCGAGCGCCTCGCCGGCCACGCCGACTACCTGGTCGTCAACGTCTCCTCCCCGAACACCCCCGGACTGCGCAACCTCCAGGCCACCGAGTCGCTGCGCCCGCTGCTGACGGCGGTGCGTGAGGCGGCCGACCGTACGGTCACCGGCCGCCGCGTGCCGCTCCTCGTCAAGATCGCGCCCGACCTGGCCGACGAGGACGTCGACGCCGTCGCCGACCTGGCCCTGGAGCTCGGCCTGGACGGCATCATCGCCACCAACACGACCATCGCCCGCGAGGGCCTCGGCCTGAAGTCGGACCCCGCTCTCGTCAAGGAGACCGGCGGACTGTCCGGAGCGCCCGTCAAGGCGCGCTCCCTTGAGGTCCTGCGCCGCCTGTACGCCCGTGTGGGGGACCGGATCACCCTGGTCGGGGTCGGGGGCGTCGAGAACGCCGACGACGCCTGGCAGCGCATCCTGGCGGGCGCCACGCTCGTACAGGGCTACAGCGCCTTCATCTACGAGGGCCCGTTCTGGGCCCGCGCGATCCACCAGGGCCTCGCCGAGCGTCTCGCGAACAGCCCGTACGCCACGCTCGCCGAGGCTGTCGGCGCCGGGACCCGGGAGACTGCCAAGTGACTGAAGCGACCGTCGAAACCTTCGGCGCCCGCCTGCGCCGGTCCATGGACACCCGCGGACCGCTCTGCGTCGGCATCGACCCGCACGCTTCGCTGCTCAGCTCGTGGGGCCTGAACGACGACGTCAAGGGCCTGGAGACCTTCACCCGCACGGTCGTCGAGGCGCTGGCCGACCGGGTCGCCGTACTGAAGCCGCAGTCGGCGTTCTTCGAGCGCTTCGGCTCGCGAGGCATCGCCGTACTGGAGAAGGCGGTCGAGGAGGCCAGGGCGGCGGGCGCGCTGGTGCTGATGGACGCCAAGCGCGGTGACATCGGCTCCACGATGGGCGCGTACGCCGAGACGTACCTCCACAAGGGCTCGCCGCTCTTCTCGGACGCGGTGACGGTCTCGCCGTACCTCGGCTTCGGCTCGCTGCGCCCGGCGCTGGACGCCGCCGTGATCAACGGCTGCGGCGTCTTCGTACTCGCGCTCACGTCCAATCCCGAGGGCGCCGAGGTCCAGCGGGCCACCGCCGCCGACGGCCGGTCGCTCGCGCAGCTCATGCTCGACCACATGGCGGCCGAGAACGAGGGCGCCGAGCCGCTCGGGTCGGTCGGCGCGGTGGTCGGCGCGACGCTCGGCGACGCGGGTGTAAATCTCGCGATCAACGGTCCGCTGCTGGCTCCGGGCATCGGGGCGCAGGGCGCGACGCCGGCGGACCTTCCGGGTGTGTTCGGGTCGGCCGTCGGCAATGTCGTACCGAGCGTGAGCCGCGGTGTACTGCGCTTCGGGCCCGATATTGCCGGACTGCGAGAGTCCGCTTCTCGCTTCGCAGACGAGGTCAGGGCGGCCGTCTCGGGCGCGTAACGGGGTGTCAGCGATTCATGTTGACGGAATCCTGACCGAAAACCGGGGTGTTATGTCTGATATGCCTTAGTCGACAGAGGCTGACCAGGACTTTTCGCTGCTTCTCGCTGACTGGAGCGGTCATGGCCGCTAGTCTCCGTCGAGAGCAAACGTGCAGCTCGTTGTTTTGCAGCTCGCTGTTCGTTGCTCGCCCTGGTGTGGGGCGACTAGGTTCCTCACCGGTCCGTATCCGACAGTTCGACATCCGAGGTGACGTAGGCGTGGCTCTTCCGCCCCTTACCCCTGAACAGCGCGCAGCCGCGCTCGAAAAGGCCGCCGCGGCTCGCCGGGAGCGGGCCGAGGTCAAGAATCGACTCAAGCACTCCGGCGCCTCGCTCCATGAGGTCATCAAGCAGGGACAGGAGAATGACGTCGTCGGCAAGATGAAGGTCTCCGCCCTTCTCGAGTCTCTGCCGGGCGTGGGCAAGGTCCGCGCCAAGCAGATCATGGAGCGGCTCGGGATTTCCGAGAGCCGTCGTGTGCGCGGTCTCGGCTCCAACCAGATCGCCTCTTTGGAGCGCGAGTTCGGCGGCGGAGCTGCCTGACGTTCTCGGGCACCCCCGAGAACCTGGATAATCGCATCCATGGCTGCAACATCCCGGGGGACGACCCCCGTACCCCCGGACGTACGTCCGCGGCTGACCGTGCTCTCCGGCCCTTCGGGTGTCGGCAAGAGCACGGTCGTCGCCCATATGCGCAAGGTCCACCCCGAGGTATGGCTCTCGGTGTCGGCCACCACACGCAAGCCGCGACCCGGCGAGCGCCACGGCATCCAGTACTTTTTCGTCAGCGACGACGAATTCGACAAGCTCGTCGCCAATGGTGAGCTGCTGGAATGGGCCGAGTTCGCCGGCAATCGTTATGGCACGCCCCGGCGTGCCGTGAGCGAGCGGCTCGAAGCGGGCGAGCCCGTGCTCCTGGAGATCGATCTCCAGGGTGCACGGCTGGTCCGTGAATCGATGCCCGAGGCTCAACTGGTCTTCCTGGCCCCGCCCAGCTGGGACGAGCTGGTCCGCAGGCTGACCGGCCGCGGCACGGAGGCGCCCGATGTCATCGAGCGCCGTCTCGAGGCCGCAAAGATCGAACTCGCCGCGGAGGCGGAGTTCGACACCACCCTGGTCAACACCTCCGTCGAGGACGTAGCGCGTGAGCTGCTAGCCTTGATGGAAGTTGCTTGATCTCTGTTCACTTATCGGAAGGTAGAGCGTGTCCTCTTCCATTTCCACGCCCGAGGGCATCATCAACCCGCCGATCGACGAGCTGCTCGAGGCTACGGACTCGAAGTACAGCCTCGTGATCTACGCGGCGAAGCGCGCGCGTCAGATCAACGCGTACTACTCGCAGCTCGGTGAGGGTCTGCTCGAGTACGTCGGTCCGCTGGTGGACACCCACGTCCACGAGAAGCCGCTCTCGATCGCCCTGCGCGAGATCAACGCGGGTCTGCTGACCTCCGAGGCCATTGAGGGTCCGGCGCAGTAGTCAGCAGGCGCAGGAAATCTTTTTCACCACAGGCCCGGCAGTCTCACTGCCGGGCCTGTGGTGTGTCATAGGGGACGTAACCGTCGTACGAAGCGGGGAGACGCAGTGGACAAGCCCAAGGTCGTGCTGGGAGTCAGCGGGGGCATCGCCGCCTACAAGGCGTGCGAGCTGCTGCGACGGCTGACCGAATCCGGCCACGATGTACGCGTCGTGCCGACCGAGGCGTCGCTCCACTTCGTCGGCGCCGCCACCTGGTCGGCGCTCTCCGGCAACCCCGTCTCGGCGGAGGTCTGGGACGCCGTCCACGAGGTCCCGCACGTACGGATCGGGCAGGCCGCCGATCTGGTCGTGGTGGCCCCCGCCACCGCCGACATGCTGGCCAAGGCGGCGCACGGGCTGGCCGACGACCTCCTCACGAACACGCTGCTCACCGCCCGGTGTCCGGTGATCTTCGCTCCCGCCATGCACACCGAGATGTGGGAGCACCCGGCCACCCAGGAGAACGTCGCGACGCTGCGCCGCCGCGGCGCGGTCGTCGTCGAGCCCGCGGTGGGCCGGCTGACCGGTGTGGACACCGGCAAGGGCCGGCTGCCCGACCCGGACGAGATCTTCGAGGTCTGCCGGCGGGTTCTCGCGCGGGGCGTGAGTGAGCCGGATCTCGCAGGCCGGCATGTCGTGATCAGTGCGGGCGGTACGCGTGAGCCGCTGGACCCGGTCCGCTACCTGGGGAACCGTTCCTCCGGCAAGCAGGGATACGCCCTGGCCCGCACCGCCGTCGCCCGTGGCGCCAGGGTCACGCTCGTCGAGGCCAACACCGGCCTGCCGGACCCGGCGGGCGCCGATGTGGTGCGCGCCGGGACGGCGGTGCAGCTGCGCGAGGCCGTGCTCAAGGCCGCGGCGGACGCGGATGTGGTCGTGATGGCGGCCGCCGTGGCTGATTTCCGCCCGGCGGCGTACGCCGAGGGAAAGATCAAGAAGAAGGACGGCCAGGAGCCCGCCGCGGTCGAGCTGGTCCGTAATCCCGACATCCTCGCGGAGCTCTCGGCCGAGCGGCGCGGGCGGCCCGGGCAGGTGGTCGTCGGCTTCGCCGCCGAGACCGACAACGTGCTCGCCAACGGCCGCGAGAAGCTGCGCCGCAAGGGCTGTGACCTGCTGGTCGTCAATGAGGTGGGGGAGCGCAAGACGTTCGGCTCCGAGGAGAACGAAGCCGTCGTGCTCGACGCCGACGGGGGCGAGACTCCGGTGCCGTACGGGCCCAAGGAGGCCCTGGCCGACACGGTCTGGGACCTCGTGACACGTCGGCTCGGTTAATTCGTGGTTCGCTGTGCCGGAAGCCACAAACGCGTGCGAATCCGGCGTATTGTGCTCTGGCGAAGGGTGAGGGCCGTCCCGCACAATGCAGTGCCGCTGGTCACAGGGCCTCCAAGAAGCGAGACACATGGTCCGCCGACCGGAAGCGACCGATAAACTGGTCCCGGACCGACGCCGGGCGCAGCTCCCGGTCCGTTCCATCAATGCTCAGCCAGCAGCCGCTGCAACCCCAGGGAGCGATGTGTCCCGCCGCCTGTTCACCTCGGAGTCCGTGACCGAGGGCCACCCCGACAAGATCGCTGACCAGATCAGCGACACGATCCTCGACGCGCTCCTGCGGGAGGACCCGGCTTCCCGGGTCGCCGTGGAGACCCTGATCACCACCGGCCTGGTGCACGTCGCCGGCGAGGTGACCACCAAGGCCTACGCAGACATTCCCACGCTCGTACGCAACAAGATCCTCGACATCGGGTACGACTCCTCGAAGAAGGGCTTCGACGGCGCCTCCTGCGGCGTGTCGGTGTCCATCGGCGCGCAGTCTCCCGACATCGCCCAGGGTGTCGACACGGCGTACGAGACGCGGGTCGAGGGCGACGAGGACGAGCTCGACAAGCAGGGCGCGGGCGACCAGGGCCTGATGTTCGGGTACGCGTGCGACGAGACGCCCGAGCTGATGCCGCTGCCGATCCACCTGGCGCACCGGCTCTCGCGCCGGCTCTCCGAGGTCCGCAAGAACGGGACGATCCCGTACCTGCGTCCCGACGGCAAGACCCAGGTCACCATCGAGTACGACGGCGACAAGGCCGTCCGCCTCGACACGGTCGTCGTCTCCTCGCAGCACGCCTCCGACATCGACCTGGACTCGCTGCTCGCCCCCGACATCCGCGAGTTCGTCGTCGAGCACGTCCTGAGCGGCCTCCTCGAAGACGGCATCAAGCTGGACACCGAGGGCTACCGCCTGCTGGTCAACCCGACCGGGCGCTTCGAGATCGGCGGCCCGATGGGCGACGCCGGCCTCACCGGCCGCAAGATCATCATCGACACGTACGGCGGCATGGCCCGCCACGGCGGCGGCGCCTTCTCCGGCAAGGACCCGTCCAAGGTCGACCGCTCGGCCGCGTACGCGATGCGCTGGGTCGCCAAGAACGTCGTGGCCGCGGGTCTCGCCGCGCGCTGCGAGGTCCAGGTCGCGTACGCGATCGGCAAGGCCGAGCCGGTGGGTCTCTTCGTGGAGACGTTCGGCACGGCCACGCTGGACAGCGAGAAGATCGAGAACGCCATCGCCGAGGTCTTCGACCTCCGCCCGGCCGCGATCATCCGTGACCTCGACCTGCTCCGGCCGATCTACGCCCAGACCGCGGCGTACGGCCACTTCGGCCGTGAGCTTCCCGACTTCACGTGGGAGCGCACGGACCGCGTGGACGCGCTGCGCGCGGCGGCCGGCCTCTAACCAGGACTGGCGCACTGCTCGGCCGCGAAGGCCCCGGACCGTATCGGTCCGGGGCCTTCGTGCTTGTCGCGCTGTCAGTGGGGTCTGATAGGAATTTGGCTGTGAGCAGGAACGATGAGCGGTCCGACGAGCAGCCCGGGGGCGGGGCCGGGGTGCCGGAGCAGCTTGCGCTCATTCGGGAGAGTGTGCGGAAGGCGAAGGTTCCGAAGGCCAAGCCGCGGACGTGGCGGGGGGCGCCGCTCGCCAAGGAGCTGCCCGTTGCCCGGGTGATGGTCAACAAGGGGGTGCTGCACCTCGACCAGTACTTCGACTATGCCGTGACGGAGGAGCTGGACGCCGTCGCGCAGCCGGGGGTGCGGGTGCGGGTGCGGTTCGGGGCCGGGGCGCACAACGTGCGGGGCGGACGCCGTGAGGGCGGCGGGATGATCGACGGGTTCATCGTCGAGCGCCGGGCCGAGTCGGACTACGCCGGGCCGCTGGCCGCGCTCGCCTATGTGGTGTCCCCGGAGCCGGTGCTCGGTCCGGAGCTGCTGGCGCTCTCGCGGGCGATCGCCGACCGGTACGCGGGGAGCCTCGCCGACGTACTGCAACTGGCCGTTCCGCCGAGGAACGGGCCGGCCGAGGCGAAGCCTTCGCCGGAGCCGCTGCCGCCGCCGGAGGCGCCGGGGGCCGGGACGTGGGAGCGGTATGCGTACGGGCCCGCGTTTCTGCGGGAGCTGGCGGCGGGCGGGGCGCCGCGGGCCGTGTGGAACGCGTTGCCGGGGCCGCACTGGCCGGACGAGCTGGCGCGTGCGGTGGCCGCGACGCTCGCCTCCGGGCGGGGCGCGCTGGTTGTGGTGCCGGACGGGCGGAGCGCGGCCCGGGTGGACGCAGCACTCACCGCGCTGGTGGGCAAGGGGCACCACACGCTGCTGACCGCCGACGCCGGGCCGCAGAAGCGCTACCGGCAGTGGCTGGCCGCGCGGCGGGGGTCGGTGCGGGCGGTGGTCGGGACGCGGGCCGCGATGTTCGCGCCGGTGGCGGATCTGGGACTGGTGGTGGTGTGGGACGACGGGGATTCGAGTCACGCCGACGATCACGCGCCGTTTCCGCATGTGCGGGAGGTGCTGGAGCTGCGGGCGCAGCACAGTAAGTGCGGGTTTCTGCTGGGGGCTGTCAGTTGCACGGTTGAGGCGGCTCAACTCGTGGAGAGCAAGTGGGCCGTGCCGTTGCGTGCGGGGCGTGAGCAGGTGCGGGCCGCGGCGCCGCTGATTCGTACGGTGGGCGATGAGGAGGTGGCCCGGGACGGAGCGGCGCGGGCCGCGCGGCTGCCGAGTCTGGCGTGGCAGACCGTGCGGGACGGGCTCAAGTCCGGGCCGGTGCTGGTGCAGGTGCCCCGGCGTGGGTACGTACCGAGCCTGGCGTGCGAGCGGTGTCGTACGCCCGCCAGGTGCCGGCACTGCGCGGGGCCGCTCGAAGCGGCCGACCAGCAGGAACTGCACTGCGGGTGGTGCGGCCGGGACGCGGCGGGGTGGCGGTGCGGCGAGTGCGGGAGTGTGCGGCTGCGGGCCCAGGTGGTCGGGGCGCGGCGTACGGCGGAGGAGCTGGGGCGGGCGTTTCCGGCTGTCCCGGTGCGTACGTCCGGGCGCGACCACGTGCTGGAGAGCGTGCCGGGGGTGCCGGCGCTCGTCGTCAGTACGCCGGGGGCCGAGCCGGTGGCCGAGGGCGGTTACGCGGCCGCGCTGCTGCTGGACGGCTGGGCCATGCTCGGGCGGCAGGACCTGCGCGCCGGGGAGGAGGCCCTGCGGCGCTGGATAAGCGCCTCGGCGCTGGTCAGGGGGCAGGGCGAGGGCGGCGGCACGGTCGTTGTGGTCGCCGAGCCGACGCTGCGGCCCGTGCAGGCGCTGGTGCGGTGGGATCCCGTGGGGCATGCGCAGCGGGAGCTGGCGGAGCGGGCCGAGCTCGGCTTTCCGCCGGTGTCGCGAATGGCGGCGGTGAGCGGGCGGGCGGAGGCGATCGCCGCGTTCCTGGCGACCGCGGAGCTGCCGGGCGAGGTGGAGGTGCTGGGCCCTGTGCCGCTGCCGGTCGCGGAGCCCGGGCGGCCTCGCCGACCGGGCGACCCCCCGGTGGGTGAGGTCTGGGAGCGGGCGCTGCTGAGGGTTCCGCCGGGGAGCGGGGCGGCGCTTGCTGCGTCGCTGAAGGCTGCGCAGGCGGCGCGGATGGCTCGTGGCGGGGGCGATCCGGTGCGGATCAGGATCGATCCGCCGGACATCGGCTGAGTGGGGGAGGGCGGGAATTGAGCCCGTCCGGCGATTGAGGACAAGGCCCGTAGGGCGTTCTGGGGGGGGGCGTTCCCAGTTCGGCCGTCCCGTTGTGCGGCGCGCAATCGGCGTGGTGGCGGGACGGCCGGGCGGGGGTCAGCCGTTGCGGGGGCCCGGGAAGGCGTTCGGGCGGATCTCCTCGCGCAGGGAGTGGGTCGCGGCCGTCGGCTGCGGCGGCATGGACCGGGCAGCGGGCACCGACGGCACCGGCGACGGGGCGGGAAGAATGCGGGTAGCGGTCGCCGTCTCGACCGCCGGGAGTTCGGCTTCGGCGGGCGTACCGGTCTGCTGTGCCGCCCGCCGCGCGCCGTAACGGCGGTGCACCGCCTGCTTGGTCACCCCGAGCGCCGAACCGACCGCGTCCCAGGAGAAGCCGAGCGAACGGTCGAAGTCCACGGCGGCGGTCACCAGCGTCTCGACGCTGTCCCGCAGCTCCTGGGCGAGGCGGACGGTCGGCGCCGGGGCCCGGCCGTAGACGACGAAGCCCGTGGAAGGGCCGGAGCGACGCGGGCGGTAGACGTTGCCGAGCTGGGCGGTGAGGGTCCGCAGGGCGTCCACCTGCCGGCGGACCCGCTCGATGTCCCGTACCAACAGATGCAGGCTGGCCCGTGCTTGGGCGTCGTGGGTTGCGTGGTCGGCCATGAACAAGCCTCTCGAACCGGCGTGAAATAAGGGGCGGAAGAAGGGAAGGGAGCCGCGTGTGCGGGCCGTTTTGGTCAATCTCTCTTGACCAACGCGTCACCCGCCCGCGGGGTCACGCTGCTGGGGGCGTATGCGCACATGCGCGGGGCGCGCGGATGTGCGTACGCCCCCAGGAGTCATGGCCTTCAGAGGCCCATAGACTGGTGCGCCTCTTGCCCGCCGCACCCGTTCCGCCCTTCCTGCCCGAGAGGCCCGCGCCACCGATGAAGCTCGTCTTCGCAGGCACCCCCGAGGTCGCCGTACCCGCCCTGGACGCCCTGATCGCCTCCGGCCGGCATGAAGTTGCCGCCGTCGTGACCCGGCCCGACGCCCCGGCCGGACGTGGCCGCAGGCTCGTCGCCAGCCCCGTCGCCGCGCGGGCGGAAGAGGCCGGGATCGAGGTGCTCAAGCCGGTCAGGCCGCGCGACGAGGACTTCCTCGCGCGGCTGCGCGAGATCGCGCCGGACTGCTGCCCCGTCGTCGCGTACGGCGCGCTGCTGCCCAAGACCGCCCTCGACATCCCGGCCAAGGGATGGGTCAACCTGCACTTCTCCCTGCTGCCGGCCTGGCGCGGCGCCGCCCCCGTCCAGCACGCGATCCTCGCGGGCGACGAGGTCACGGGCGCCTCGACCTTCCTGATCGAGGAGGGGCTCGACTCCGGGCCGGTGTACGGAGTGGTGACTGAGCAGGTACGGCCCACCGACACCAGTGGTGACCTCCTCACCCGGCTCGCCTTCGCCGGCTCCGGGCTGCTCGCCGCCACCATGGACGGCATCGAGGACGGCACGCTGCACGCCGTACCGCAGCCCACCGAGGGCATCACGCTCGCACCCAAGATCACCGTCGAGGACGCGCAGGTCGACTGGAAGGCTCCCGCACTGCGCGTCGACCGTGTCGTGCGCGGCTGCACGCCCGCCCCGGGCGCGTGGACGCTGTTCCGCGGCGAGCGGCTCAAGCTGGTCGCGGTGAAGCCGCTGCCGGAGCGGACGGACCTCGGGCTGGCTCCGGGTGAGCTCGCCGTGGGGAAGAAGAATGTGTACGTCGGGACCGGGTCGCATCCCGTCGAGCTCCTCTGGGTGCAGCCGCAGGGCAAGAAGCCGATGCTCGCGGCCGACTGGGCGCGCGGCGTGCGCATCGCCCCGGGCGAACACCTGGGCTCGGCGGACGTAGGCTGAGAGGGTTCGTCCCCCTCTCCAGCGGAGCACCTTTTTCGTGAGTGACCAGCCAAGCAGCAGTGCAGCCAAGCGACCCGCCAAGCGTCCGGCCAAGCCGCACCGGCGTCCCCAGAAGGACCCGGTCCGCTTCCTCGCGTTCGAGGCGCTGCGCGCCGTCGACGAGCGCGACGCGTACGCGAACCTCGTCCTGCCACCGCTGCTGAAGAAGGCCCGCGCCAAGGGCAACTTCGACGAGCGCGACGCGGCGCTCGCGACCGAGCTGGTGTACGGGACGCTGCGCCGCCAGGGCACGTACGACGCGGTCATCAGGGCCTGCATCGACCGGCCGCTGCGCGAGGTGGACCCGCCGGTGCTTGACGTGCTGGCGCTCGGCGCGCACCAGTTGCTCGGCACCCGCATCCCCACCCACGCCGCCGTCTCCGCGAGCGTGGAGCTGGCGCGCGTGGTGCTCGGTGAGGGGCGTGCGAAGTTCGTCAACGCTGTGCTGCGGAAGATCTCCAAGCAGGATCTGGACGCCTGGGTGGAGCAGGTCGCTCCGCCGTACGACGACGATGCCGAGGAGCACCTGTCGGTCGTCCACTCGCATCCCCGCTGGATCGTCTCCGCGCTCTGGGACGCTCTGGGCGGAGGCCGGGCCGGCCTCGAGGACCTGCTGGAGGCCGACAACGAGCGGCCCGAGGTGACGCTCGTCGCCCGCCCCGGCCGCTCCACCGCCGATGAACTCCTGGATGTCCTGGGCGAGGACTCCGGGCTGCCGGGCCGCTGGTCTCCCTACGCCGTACGGCTGACCGAGGGTGGCGAGCCGGGGGCCATCGCCGCCGTTTCCGAGGGCCGCGCCGGCGTCCAGGACGAGGGCAGCCAGCTGGTCGCCATCGCTCTGGCCGACGCGCCCGTCGACGGGCGCGACGAGCGCTGGCTGGACGGGTGCGCCGGGCCCGGCGGCAAGGCCGCCATGCTGGCCGGGCTCGCCGCTCAGCGCGGCGCCGCGCTGCTGGCCGCCGAAAAGCAGCCGCACCGGGCGCGTCTTGTCGAGCGGGCGCTGGTGGGTAATCCCGGCCCGTACCAGGTCATCGCCGCCGACGGCCTCAACCCGCCGTGGCTCCCGGGCTCTTTCGACCGCGTGCTGATGGACGTCCCGTGCTCGGGGCTCGGCGCGCTGCGCCGCCGTCCGGAGGCGCGCTGGCGACGCCGGGCCGAGGATCTGGAGGGCTTCGCTCCGCTCCAGCGCGGTCTGCTGAGGGAGGCGCTGAACGCTGTGCGGGTGGGCGGCGTCGTGGGGTATGCGACCTGCTCGCCGCACCTCGCCGAGACCCGGATCGTCGTCGACGACGTACTCAAGGGGCGCGGTGGGCACGCACCGGTCGAGGCCGAGTGGATCGACGCCAGGCCGCTGATGCCCGGCGTCCCGGCGCTGGGCGACGGTCCCGACGTACAGCTGTGGCCGCACATGCACGGCACGGACGCGATGTACCTGGCCCTGCTGCGCCGGACGGCCTAGTGCTGTCAGTGCCCGTTGATAACGTGCTTCGTCCAGTCGTGGAGTTCATGAAGGGACGGGGTACGTGCGGAATGTGACATGCCATCAGGTCGGCGAGCAGCGGTTGGCCGAGGCGCTCGACGACATCGACGGGCGGGCCTACACGCGGTGGCACTCGCTGCGGTACGGCAGCATCTCGCCGACGCTGATCCGGGCCATGGCGGACGAACTGCTCGACCATGTCGCCGCGCGAACGGTGACGGAGCCGGGGCTCGACGCTGCGGCCGGCACGGTCGCCGTCACCGCCGCGGAGTGTGTGCAGGGAGTGCTGAGCATCATGTGCTTCCCGAGCGGGGACCAGGAACTCCGGTTCCCCCTCGTCGGGGAGCGGATCAGCACGGACCCGGACGACGACGAGTTCGGGGACGGGCCCATCACCTTCCGGGACGTCGTCAAGGAGGCGCCCACCGCGCGGACCTGGCTCGACATGTTCGAGATGTGTGTCGTCAGCGGGCATGTGTGGGACTGGGAGCGGGTCACCGGGCTGCTGCTGCGCGACGACTACGCGCCCGCCATCCGTGACGGCGTGCCCTACAACCGGTACACCTCCGTCTCCGACCCCGCCGACCTCGCCGCCATGGACGCCCTGTGCCCCTATCTCACCGAGGCGGCCGGGGATCTGCCCCGCGACTGGCCTACGGTTCCGCTGCGCAAGCCGGACGCCGGGGAGCGCACGGAGGCCGCCCGGCGGCTCGACGAGGTCGGCGACGCGCTGAGCGCGGACCAGCAGCTGCTCCGCGTACTCCTCGACGACGACCAGCACGCCTTCGAGGACGCCCTCGTCGCCCGGCTGGTCGCGTACCGGGAGAGCGTCGAGGCCGATGCCGGTGATCCCGCGCCTCGGTCCCTCCTCCCCCTCGGCACCCTCGCCCTGGCCTGCCTCGCCGTCCAGGTCCATGGGTGGGAACTCGGTGTCCGGTCCGGGTATCTGCCGTACGGTCTGCTGGGATCGCCGGACGCGCCGCGCCGGGCGGCGGAGGGGAACCGGAACAATTTGGGCTGCTGGGCCGCCAAGTAGGCCACCCACGCCCTGCGACCCCGCTAGCCCCGACGGCGCCGAGCCTCAGTCCGTGTCTTTCGCGATGATCCGAAAGACACGGACTAGTAGTGCTTCGTTAGGTTTTGGGTCTGCTCTTGGCGAGGGGGCGGCCGCAGGTGGTGCAGATGCCGGTCCAGCACTTCAGCAGGTCCTGAAAG